>NZ_JARJBD010000179.1:0-8841 GCF_029269925.1 Rhodococcus sp. T2V | reverse complement strand
CACTGGAGCGGTCACCCGAGTTGATCGTCGCGCTTCTGGCGGTCCTCGAGGCCGGGGGCGGGTACCTCCCGATCGACCCCCGTTACCCGAGTGCACGGACCGAGTTCGTCCTCGCCGATGCCGCACCACTGCTGATCCTCACGGATACCCCCATCTCGAGAACACTGCCGGACAATGACAAACCCCGGATACTCCTCGACGTCATCTCGGACGGGGACGGGCACGCAGAGGGATTCAGCCTCGACGACCGTGATCGCACCACACCACTGCGACCGGACAATACCGCGTACGTCATGTACACCTCCGGATCAACCGGCACCCCGAAAGGGGTCGCCATCGACCACTCCAATGTCATCAACCTGGCGTTGCACGGATGGCCGGACGGACCCGGTGAGCGCGTGTTGCTGCATTCGTCGATGGCGTTCGATGCGTCCGCGTACGAGTTGTGGCCGGCGCTGCTCGGCGGAGGCCAGGTGGTTGTCGCTCCGCCCGGGCCACTGGACATCGACGTGCTCGCGCGGGTCGTCGGCGCGGCTGGTGTGACGTCGATGTTCCTGACGACCCCGCTGTTTCACCTGTTGAGTGATTCGGCGGACCATGCGCTGGGAGCACTCGACCAGGCATGGCAGGTGGTCACCGCGGGCGATGTGTTGTCGCCGAGCGCTGTCCGACGCGTCCTCGCTCGCCATCCGCGGATCACGGTGGTCAACGCGTACGGGCCGACGGAAACCACCGTGTGTGCCACCGCGTACTCGATATCGGGGTCGAAGGGGTTCGACGACCGGGTCAGCGTGCCGATCGGAGTGCCGATCGGTAACGCCCGCGCGCTCGTCCTGGGAACAGGGATGGTGCCCGTCCCGGTGGGTGTCGTCGGGGAGTTGTATATCGCCGGATCGGGGGTGGGCCGCGGGTACATCGGTCGCCGGGGGTTGACGGCGGAACGGTTCGTGGCGTGCCCGTTCGGCGAACCAGGCTCACGGATGTACCGCTCGGGTGATCTGGTGCGGTGGACGACCGACGGTGTCCTGGACTTCGCCGGCCGCGCAGACGAGCAGGTGAAGATCCGCGGAATCCGGGTCGAACCCGGAGAGATCGACACGGTGCTGGTCTCGCACCCCGCGGTGGGATCGGTGGTGACGGTGGACCGGGTAGGTCCGTCGGCGCAGAAGGTGCTGGTGTCATATGTGGTCCCGGCGCCCGGGGCCGAGGTCGACGTCGAGGCGTTGCGGCAGTTGGCGGCGGGTCGTGTACCGGACTACATGGTGCCGTCGGCGATCGTCCTCGTCGACCGGATACCTCTCACACCGGTCGGCAAGTTCGATCGCGCCGCACTCCCCGATCCTGATCTCGCATCCGGCACTCCGTATCGGGCTCCACGATCCATTGCCGAGCAGACATTGGCGGCGGTGCTGGCCGACGTTCTCGGGGTCGATCGGGTAGGTGTCGACGACGACTTCTTCCGGCTCGGCGGGGACAGCATCATGTCGACCCAGGTGGTGTCGAGGGCGCGGGCTCGAGGCGTGCTGGTGTCGGCTCGAGACGTATTCGAGCGACGGACCGTCGCCGGGCTGGCCTCCGTCGCGAATCCGATGAGGGACGAAGACACTGTCATTTTCGAGGACGTGCCGTTACCGAGTCCGACTCCGGAACAGTTGTCCGCCGTCGAGGCGCGGTATCCCCAGGCCGTGGAGGTGTGGCCGCTCGCACCGCTGCAGACAGGTTTGGTCTTTCACGCGATGTTGGCGTCGGAATCGACGGATGTGTATGCGGTACAGACGGTGCTGGGTCTGTCCGGGCGGGTGCACGCCGACCGTGTGAAGGCTGCGGCGCAGGCGATACTCGATCGCTACGCGAATCTGCGGGTCGCGTTCCTCACCGACGTGGTCGAGCCGGTGCAGGTTGTGCTCGAGGGCCTCGAGGTGCCGTGGTGGGAAGCCGACGTCAGTGGTGTCGATGCCGGGGAGCGAGACGGCGAACTCGCGCGCCTTCTGTCGGACGATGCGGCGGCCGGATTCGACCTGTCGGAACCGCCGCTCCTGCGCTTCGGGTTGGTCACGATGGGCGACGGAGACTTCCGGCTGGTCTTCTCCTACCACCACGTATTGCTCGACGGATGGTCCATGCCGTTGCTGATGCGGGAGATGCTGACCGTCTACGGTGCCGGCGGCGACGGCGCCGTGCTGGAACCCGTGGTCTCGTATCGCCGGTACCTCGGGTGGCTCGCGACTCGGGATCGGCAGCGGTCGATTCAGGTGTGGGAGGAAGCGCTCGACGGCGCGGAGCCCGCTTTGCTCGCGACGGGCCGTCCGGAGTCGGCACGAGGTTCGTCGGTGCTACGGCGTGAACTCGACGAGGGCTTGTGGTCGGGGATGCTGGAGCTGGCATCTCGATTGTCGGTGACGGTGAACACTGTCGTGCAGGTCGCGTGGGCGATCGTGCTGGGCATGCATACCGGACGCCGTGACGTGGTGTTCGGCGCGACGGTCTCGGGCCGGACCGGACAGATTCCCGCCATCGAGTCGATGGTGGGCTTGTTCATCAACACGATCCCGGTGCGGGTCCGGGTGGACCCTCGGGAATCCATCGCCCGGTTGATGGCCCGGGTCCAGGCGGCGCAGGCGGAGTTGATCGAGCATCATGACGTTCCGTTACCGGAGATCCAGCGGGTCACCGGGATGGGGGCGCTGTTCGACACCCTGACGGTGTTCGAGTCTTACCCGAACGATCGGCGGAGCCTGGACTCCCTTCTCGAGTCGATCGGCTCCCTCTCGATTACGTCCTTGGATTCGTATGGAGGAACGAACTATCCGTTGACCCTCGCGGTGGAAGCGGGTGAGCGGACATCCGTTTCACTGTGGCACGATCCGGGTCTGTTCGACGACGACGAGGTGCGAGCGATCGCGGACAGGTTCCACCGGGCCCTGGAATCACTGGTGGCTACGCCCGAGGCCGCGACGGGAGACATCGACCTTCTCGCCCCGGACGAACGGAACCTGCTGGTTCCCGTGCGCGGCGCGCAGGCGGAGGCGGTCCGGACACTGCCGCAGATCCTCTCTGCGGCAGTCGCACACGATCCGAGTGCGGTGGCGGTCGTGTGCGGGAACCGCTCACTCACATACCGGGAGTTGGACGACGAGTCGAGTCGCATCGCACGGATGCTGATGTCACGCGGGGTCGGGCCGGAATCCGCGGTCGCCGTGGCCGTGCCGCGGTCGGTGGAGTCGGTCCTGGCGGTGTGGGCTGTGGCGAAGACGGGTGGGGCCTTCGTCCCGATGGATCTGTCGTATCCGGCGAGTCGGCTCGCGTACCTGATCACCGATTCCGCCACCCGTTTCGGAATCACGGTCGCCGAATGCATCGGTACCCTGCCGAGAAACGTCGACTGGTGGGTGCTCGACGATCCGGAGGCACGAGTCGAGTGGTCCACACGGTCCGCCGAATCGGTGACCGATGCAGACCGGATCACTCCATTGCGGGGCGATCATCCCGCGTACATGATCTACACGTCGGGGACGACGGGTGAGCCGAAGGCCGTCGTCGTACCGCACCGGGGACTGGGCAGTCTCGCGGCCGAGATGGCGGAGAGATTCGACGTCACGGCGGACGCACGTGTGCTGCAGGTGGCGTCGCCGAGTTTCGATGCCTCGGTGCTGGAGTATCTGCTGGCAACGGGTTCGGCAGCAACGATGGTGGTGGTCCCGGCGGGCGTGGTCGGCGGCGAGGACCTGGGACGCATTCTCGAGAGTGCGGCGGTGACGCACGCGTTCCTCACCCCCACGATGCTGGCGACGGTACCGGTCGAGCGGATGTCGTCGGTGCGATGCCTGCTCACGGGTGCGGAGGCGGTGCCGGTATCGGTGGTGGAGTCGTTCGCTGCAGGACGGCGAATGCACGACCTCTACGGGCCCACCGAGGCGACGGTGGCGGTGGCGGCCTCGACGCCGCTACAACCGCACGGTCCGGTGACTCTGGGCGGCCCGGTCCGGGGTACGTCCCTGGTGGTGCTGGACGCGTGGCTGCGCCCGTTGCCGGCGGGAGTGGCGGGGGAGTTGTATGCCGCCGGGGCCTCGCTGGCTCGGGGATATCACGATCGGAGAGGACTGACGGCGGAGCGATTCGTGGCGAATCCGTTCGGCGCGCCGGGCGAGCGGATGTATCGCACGGGCGATGTCGTGCGCTGGGTCGAGGGAGAGTCCGGTCCGGCGCTGGAGTATCTGGGGCGCAGTGATTTCCAGGTCACGGTGCGCGGCCGACGGATCGAGTTGGGCGAGATCGACGCTGCGCTTGCCGCGCAACCCGGGATCGGATCCGTGGTGACGGTCGATCGGAAGGGCCCGTCCGGGCAGACGGTGCTGGTGTCGTACGTAGTCCCCGCACCGGGGGGCGAGGTGGACACCAATACCGTGCGGACGGTGGCGGCGGGGCGCCTGCCGGAGTACCTGGTGCCCTCCGCGATCGTGGTGCTCGAGAAGTTGCCGCTCACACCGGCAGGCAAGCTCGACCGCAGTGCGTTGCCGGAGCCGGAGTTCTCGTCGAGCAGGGCGTTCCGGTCGCCGCGAACCGAGACCGAGAAGATCCTCGCCCGGGTGTTCGCCGAAGTGCTCGGGGTAGAGCGGGTCGGGATCGATGACGGATTCTTCGATCTGGGTGGCGACAGTATCCGGTCGATCCAGTTGGTTTCGCGCGCGAAAGCCCTCGGCGTGCTACTCACGCCGCGGGATGTGTTCGAGCACAGGACTGTCGGCAGTCTGTCCGAGGCTGCAGTCCTGAATCGCGATTCGGATCACGTCGTGCTCGACGAGTTGCCCGGTGGCGGAGTGGGATCGATGCCGTTGACGCCGATCGGGCGGTTCCTCCTCACCCGGGGTGGTGGGTTCCGCCGATTCGCGCAGACGATGGTTCTGGAATTGCCTGACGGTATCGATCGGGCCGGTGTGGTCGCCACCATCGGCGCTGTCGTGGTCCGTCATGACATGTTGCGGTCGCGTCTGGTGACCGATGGCGCCGGGGAGCAGACACTTCGGGTCGACCCGCCGGATGAGGTCGACGTGGACCGCCTGATTCGACAGGTCGCCTGTGATGACGCACCGGGCGATCCGGGGTGGCTGCGGTTGGCATCGGCCGAGCTGGATGCGGCCCTGGGGCGGTTGGATCCGGCGGCGGGCGTGATGGTGCAGTTCGTGTGGCTGGACCGCGCGTCCGGTGACGGCGACGAGTCGGCGGATCGTCCGGGCAGGCTGCTGGTCGTGGCCCACCACCTGGTGATCGACGGGGTGTCGTGGCGAATCCTGATCCCCGACCTGGCGGCGGCATGGGCGCGGGTGTGTATCGGCGAACGCCCGGTACTGCCGGCGGGTGGGACGTCGATGCGGCGGTGGGCACACGGGCTGGTGGAGGAGGCGCTGCGGCCCGGGCGCGTGGCCGAGCTGCCGTTGTGGCAATCGATTCTGGAGGGCCCCGACCCGGAGCTGGGTTCGCGCAGGTGCGACCCCGTGCTCGATGTCGCCTCTACGGTGCAACACGTGCGGACGCACGTTCCCGCAGATGCGACAGCGTCGCTGCTCACCATGGTCCCCAAGGCTTTCCGTGCCGGGGCCGGCGATGGTCTGATTGCGGGGTTGGCGATGGCGTTGACTCGGTGGCGCCGCCGTCGTGGGGTGGTCGAGCCGTCGTCGTTGATATCTCTGGAGAATCATGGTCGCGAGGAGCACGTCATCCCCGGGGCCGATCTGTCTCGCACGGTCGGCTGGTTCACGACATCGTTCCCGATACGTCTCGACATCGCCGGCGCCGATCTCGACGAAGCGTTCGCCGGCGGTCCCGCTGCCGGCATCGTGATCAAAGCGGTCAAGGAACAGGTGCTGGCACTGCCCGACCGTGGTATCGGCTACGCGCTGCTCCGGTATCTGAACGCGGACACCGCACCGGAACTCCAGAAGTATCCGGGCGCGCAGATCAGTTTCAATTATCTGGGGAGGATCTCGGCCGCGGACGTTCCCGCGGAATTGCGAGACCTCGGTTGGATGCCCGCGAGTGAGGGATCGGAACTCTCCGCGCCGATGGATCCGGACCTGCCTGCGATGGCCGAAGTGGACATCAACGCCATCGTGACCGACGGTCCGGATGGTCCCCGGCTTGGTGCCGTGTTCGGATTCCCCACGGGCGTGCTCTCCCGTGACGACGTTCAGGAACTTGCCGACCTGTGGTGCGACGCGGTCTCTGCACTGGCGCGGCACGTGCAGGGGCCCGAGGCCGGCGGGCTGACACCGTCCGATGTGCCGTTGGTGCCAGTGTCGCAACGCGACATCGAGTCGTGGGAGCACCGGTATCCGAGTGTGGTGGATGTGTGGCCGTTGACGGCGATGCAGTCCGGTCTGCTGTTCCACTCGGTTTTGGCCGGTGCGTCGTTCGACGCGTACACGACCCAGCTCGTTCTCCATCTCGGCGGGCGGGTCGATCCGGAACGGATTCTCGCTGTGGGACAAGCGTTGCTGGCTCGCCACGCGAATCTGCGGACCGCGTTCGTCGGCGATTCGGATACCGGCCCGGTGCAGGTCGTCCTCGACGCAGTCGCGTTGCCCTGGCGCGAGGTCGACCTGCGGAACGTTCCGGAGGGCACTCGCGACGGCGAGTTCGAACGTCTTCTCGTCGAGGATCAGGCCACACATTTCGACCCGGCGACGCCGCCGCTGATCCGATTCACGCTCGTGACGTTGGGACGGGATCGATTCGAGCTGGTGATCACCAATCATCACGTACTGCTCGACGGGTGGTCGATGCCGTTGCTGGCCGAGGAAATACTCGCGCTGTATGTCTCGGGCGGCGACGCCGCCGCGCTACCGAAGGCTACCGGGTACCGGAATTTCCTGGTCTGGCTGGCCGAGCGCGACCGCGCCGAATCTTCTCGAATCTGGGCGGAGGCCCTCGACGGGGTGGACGAGCCGACCCTGCTGGTGTCCTCGCACGCGAAGTGGGAATCCGCGTCGGAGGAAGTGCAGGTGACGGTTGACGTACCTGCGGACCTGTCCGCGAGGTTGTCGGTGCGGGCTACCGAACTGGGTGTCACGCTGAACACCGTCGTTCAGGGAGCGTGGGGGATTCTGCTCGGACAGTGGTGCGCGCGAGAGGATGTCGTGTTCGGGGCGACGGTCTCCGGCCGCCCGGCCGGTCTGGCCGGCGTCGAGTCGATGGTGGGCTTGTTCATCAACACCGTGCCGGTGCGGGTGCAGTCCGTTCCGGGCGGCACGGCTGCAGAGTTGCTGAGCCGGTTGCAGGAGCAGCAGGCCACCTTGTTCGACCATCACTACCTCGGGTTGACGGAGATCCTCGAGGCCGCGGGGGCGCGAGAACTCTTCGACACCCTGGTCGTGTTCGAGTCGTACCCGGTCGATCGTGCCGCGTTGGCGGCCGCAACCCCCGTCGACGGACTAGTCGTCACCGGTGTCCGAACGATCGACGCGTCGCACTACCCCATGACTCTGATCGCGAGAGTCGATTCCCAACTTCGGTTGACGGTGGCGTATCTGCCGAACCTGTTCACCGCCGCAGCCGTCGACAGCATCGCCCGGACGCTCATCCGCATCCTGCAGACAGTCGCGGACGACCCTCAGGTCGTCGTGGACCGTATCGACATCGTCGAACCGGGCGAGCGACGGTTGGTCTTGGAGACGTGGAACGACACCGCGGTCCCTGTGCCGGATGTGACACTTCCCGGCCTGTTCGAACGCCAGGCCGCTGTCACACCAGATGCGGTCGCCCTGACGTCCGACGACGAGCAGTGGACGTATCGAGAGTTCGAAGAGCGAGTGAACCGGTTGGCGCGGAGGCTGATCGCGCAGGGTGTCGGTCCGGAGTCTCTGGTCGGCGTCGCCGTGCGACGCTCGATCGACCTCGTGGTGGGAATCTACGCGGTCGTCACGGCGGGTGGAGCGTACGTGCCGATCGACCCCGACTATCCCGGCGAACATATCCGGCACATGGTGGAGTCCGCGGCACCGGTCTGCGTGTTGACGCGATCGACTGACCACACAGAGGTCCCGGGCATCACCGTGATCGAGATCGATGGCCGACAAGGATCTGAGATCGACTCCTCACCCGTCCGCGATGACGAGCGCATCAGCCCGTTGAGACCGGGCAACACGGCGTACGTGATCTTCACGTCCGGGTCGACAGGTCGACCGAAGGGGGTCGCAGTCAGCCACTCGGCGATCGTGAGCCAGTTGCTGTGGATGCGGGACCATTTCGGCTTCGATCACGATGACGTGGTGTTGCAGAAGACGCCCGCGACCTTCGACGTGTCCGTGTGGGAGATGTTCCTGCCACTGCAGGTCGGTGCGCGGCTGGTGATCGCGAAGGCCGATGGACACCGCGATGCGAGTTATCTCGCGGAGACGATCAGATCGGAGAAGATCACCACCGGCGACTTCTCTCCGTCGATGCTCGCAATGGTCCTGGAGCGACTCGAGCCGGCTGACTGCGACTCGCTTCGACGCGTCTTCTGCGGCGGCGAAAACCTGTTGGCCGCGACGGCACACCATTTCATGGAGCACAGCGGCACACCGTTGCACAACCTGTACGGGCCCACCGAAACGACCCTCCAGGTTTCCCACCATCGATGCGGCCCTTCGAATGACACGAGCGCGCCGATCGGCGCGCCGGTGTGGAATACACAGGTGTTCGTACTGAATGCGGGGCTTCGGCCGGTTCCGGTGGGTGTGGTGGGGGAGTTGTACATCGCCGGAGTGCAGTTGGCTCGCGGTTATCTCGGACGGACGGCGTTGACGGCCGAGCGGTTCGTGGCGTGTCCGTTCGGTGTGCCTGGTGCGCGGATGTATCGGTCGG
>NZ_JARJBD010000178.1:0-8860 GCF_029269925.1 Rhodococcus sp. T2V | reverse complement strand
CAGGCTTTTGACCAGCGCAAATAGCATTTGTTAACAAAAATTCCCGAGAGAAGCCTGGACCTGGGAGGAATCAGTTTGATTGAGCCGGTGGCTGGCGGTGTGGCTCAGAGTATCTGAGGCGCGTAGAAGTTTCGGGGTGGTCGGCGCTTGGGCCAGTCGATGCTGGCGTGGGTGAGACGGTCGATCCATTGTGCGATGGGGTCGCTGTTGTGGCGTGGCCAGTAGGGATGCCGTTCGCCGGATGTCCGCCATCCGAGCTCGGTGAGGAATCGTGTGCAGGTTCGCTGCCTGGATGCGATCCGACGCCAGTGCGGCGAGGCGAGCAGTGCGGCGATGTTGACGACGTTGGGGTAGCTGGCGGCCAGGTATTCGAGGTCGTCGAGGGCGATGACAGGTCGCTTAACCGGTTTGAGGATGCCAAGTCTTTCGGTGACGCCGCTGTGGGTGGGGATGGAGGCGAGGTTGTTCCAGAATGCGCGGGCGACGGTGAAGGCGTATTGGGTTGGTTGTGGTCCGCGCTGTTGGGCGAGGCGGCGGTGTTTGGAATGAGCGGCCAGGACGGCGGGTGTGCCGCTGATGTCGAGCACGTCGCCGCGATGGGCGCGCTGGAATTCGCCGCCGCTGACCCAGAGTCGGTGTCTCGGGCAGGCGTGGACGTAGGACGGGTAGTAGCGGGTGACTCGGCCACCGCGGTGTCGGTTCGTGCAGGCTGGGCATGCCGGTCTCGGCCAGTCGGCGAGGAGGGACGAGTCGGTGTGCCGGTTCGCCAGTTGGGGAAGTGCGCGAGTGAGGTGTTCCCGCGAGTAGCCGGTGATCGTGACGAGCCTGGTGAGGTTGTCGGGCCGGATGCGCAGTCCCATCCGGTCGGGGGTGAGCCCGAGATGACCCGTCAGCGTGTCGTAGCTGATGTGGTTGACGACGGCGAGGCGACGCAGGTAGGACTCGATCGTCTCGTTCATTGCGGGCGGGATGGGAACGGGTAACTGCCGTGCTTGGCCTAGCGCGGGCCGTCGCGTTTTCACGCGACGCTGCCTCGCCGTTTGGGTGAACGCTTCCTCGGCGCGGACTCCGGCTGGATGGTGGCGGCCCGGTCTAGTCGCTGGGCGTCGAGGTGGGCTTTGGTGATCTTCTCGCTGCCGTCGAGGATTGCGTCGATGGCGGCGCCGCGGATGAGGTGGGACAGGCTGCCGAGCATGCCGTGGGTGCGCTGGTAGAGGTATTGGCCGTGACGGGCGAGGGTGCCGGATTTGTGCTGGTGCAGGCGCAGCGCCTGTTCGAGGGTGACGACGAGGGCCCGCCAGTGTTCGCGCTGCCCGGTGCTGCCGTAGGCGAACGGGTGGGTGGAGATGGTGGCGAAGCGGCTGGCGATCTGGCGGCCGCGGATGCCCGAGAACAGGCCGGCGTGCTCGACATCGATTCCAGCGTAGACGAATGTCGCCGGGATGCGTTCGGAGAAGTACTTCAGTTGATCGGAGACCTCTGCGCCCGCGCGGGTGGTCAGCGAGATGTTGTGGATCTCGTCGACGAGGACCAGGTCGCAGCCGACGTCGCAGAGGACCGCGCAGACCGAGTTGGTGATATCGGTGAGGTTGGAGCGGCCGGTGACCGGAAGACCGAGGAACCGCGCGAACTCGACCGCGACCATCCGTGCGGTTGCGGCTGGGGGCAGGGTGATGTAAACGACCGGAATCCGTTTCCCTCGAACCGGGTTGCGCAGCTGGGTGTGAAGCTGGTGCGCCAGCCCGAGCTGAGTCAACGCGGTGGTCTTTCCGGTGCCGGCGCCGCCGGTGACGATCAATCCGCGCCGCGCCGAGATCTGGCGGCGATTGAGGATCAACAGTCGCCGAACGGTTTTCGTGATGTCCTGGATGGTCGGGGTGTTCACCACGATCAGATCGGAGTGATAGTCCAGCCGGGTGTCGTCGTAGTCGGCGCGTTCGGGCGGTGTCAGCTCGCACCAGTCGTCACGCAGTTCAGGGGCAGTGCGGTCGCGGCCGACCCAGCGTGTCCAGCCCTCCTTGGTGGTGAGCGGTGCGTCCGGTGGCGGGTTGAATTCACTTCTCCTGGTCACAGCCACCGCTCCGCCTCCGCGGCGGCGTCGAAGACACCGAACGGGATCACCGTGCCCAACTCGCCGTCATCGCGGCCGTCCTCGTCGAAGTCGTCCTCGTCGTCGAGTTCACGCAGATCGACCGGCTCGGGAGAGGGCCGGTGAGGGGTGGCTGCTCGGGTGCGGGCGGCGATCTTGCGATCCGCCTTGGTCCCGGTCCCGGTCCCGGTCGCGGGTTCGGTGTCGGGGCCCGCGGCCGCGCGGTCCAGAAGGTCAGCGAGTGCCCGCGCGGTCGCGGTCTCCACCGGTTCCTCGGTCGGTCCGGTGTCGGCGACGATCTGACGGGCGTGGCGCCAGGTGAAGTCCGCGAACGGCGCCGACACCATCGGCAGATGCGTCCAGGCCGCCCGGATCCAGCCGCCGTCATGGTGGTTGCGGACGAACACCTGGGTCAGGTCGTAGGGGTCGTAGCGGACCTCCCAGGCGCCGCCTCGGGCGGTGACACCGGAATGCTGCCGGCGGTAGGGATTGAGTGCGCGGTCGTCGTAGGTGCGCCGGTCGATCCGGACGCCGTAGTCGTTGATCGTGCGCCAGTGTGAGGGCAACAGTTCGAGATAGTCCTCGCCGGTCAGCATCAGTGGCAGGTAGCCGGCGGCGCTGACCAGCACCGCATACATCTCGTTGGGTGAGCACGCCCGTCCGCTGTCCGGGCTGAGCAGTCCCTCGTGTGGTCGGCGCTGCCAGTGGATCACCCACTCGTCGAACAGGTCCTGCAGCTGCGCCAGTGACCACACCGCCTCCGATTCCACCGCCGCGCCGCGGCGGGTCACGTCGCGGCCGGTGTAGCCGGCGACGTGCTGGCAGAACAGGGTGTTGATCGACTGGAACGTCCGCTCGATCACGCTGTCGTCGGTCGGGGTGCGCGGATGCGAGGGCTGCAGCGAGATCCCGAGCGTCTCGCAGGACCGCACGAAAGTTTCCGACAGAAAGACCTTGCCACGGTCGCAGCCGATCGTCTCCGGGACGATCACCGGCTTCGCGGCGGCCTGCTCCATCCGGGCATCGATATCGGCCAGGCTGCGATGCGGCAGCCGCGAGACCGACATCCGCAGCGCCTCCGCCCAACCCGGGCGCATCGGTTCCGGCACCAGCATCCGCGCCAGCAGCAACGACGCATCCACCGCCTTCGTTCCCATCGGCCGCAACACCCCGGCGGTGAGCGTGCGGGTCGCGACATCGACCCCAGCCGTCAGCTCGATCCGCCGCGCGATCCCGTCATCGAACACCGCCAACACATCCAACGGGGTCGTGTCGATCTGGACGTGCTGGCCCGGACGCGACGCCCACGTCGCGGTGAACGGTCCGGCCGGCCGATTCGCCGCCGACCGACGTGTGGTGGCGGCGCCGAAGGTGTGCCGGCCCGTGGACATCGCCGAGACCAGCCGATTGAACGTCGCCCTCGACGGCAACCCCACCACCCCGTCACCGTGCCGCTCGGCCAGAATCGCTTCCACCCGCAGGCGCAGCCGGTCCCGGGTTCCCGTCGACCGCTTCGTCTCCCCGTCGAGCGCGTCGCGGATCGCGTCCACCACCCGCTCATCGGTGCGCCCGTAGACCGACGTCGACCGCGTCACTCGGCCGTCGATCAGCCCGCGCACTCCGCCGGACCGGTAGCGGTGGCGCATCCGCTGGACCGTGATCGCGCTGGTCGGAGTGCCCGCCGCAGTCATTTCGGCGGCCTTGGCGGCCTCACGCTGACGAATCGTGGTTCGTGCCGGGTCGTATTCGGGCCGCGGCACCGCCTCCGGCCCCACCCCGGGCGGCAACCCCGTCTCCACCTCGACCACATGGCGTTCCCACTCGCGTGCACGATCGGCGGCCGCGGCGGGGACGTCCGTCAGGCTCTGCCCGGCAAGTCCGCCCGGGCCCGCCGACACCTCGCTCGGCCCGACGATCGCGAACCCCGGCGAGTTCACCAGATGCGTAACCAGCACCGCCGCGGCCGTCCCATCCGGGGCCGCCAACCGCACCCAGACACCCGACAACCCCGCCACGACGTGTTCGGCACCGTCGAAGACCACCCGGTCGCCGATCTTCAGCAGCCTCGTCATCGACTCACCGCCGACACCACCGACAGCGCCTCCAACCGCTCGGAGAGATCCACCAGCAGGTGCCGTGACCACATCAGGTGATAGAGCACCGGCAGCACCGCGATCGGATCTCCCACCGAGCGCGCCGCATCGATCAACCGCCGTGGCTCGGCGCAGCCCGTCAGCAGTGCGGACGCCGTCGGCTGCACGAGATTCCGAGGATGGCGATACCCGGCGAGCCACCGCACATTCGCCATCCACACCGGATCGTGTTCACTAACCCTCCGATAGGCCCAGCCCACCTCGTTGCAGGCGCGCTCGGTCGCAGCGAACGCTGCCGCATCTCTCGGTTTGATCCGGGATTCCGGCCGGCAGTCGATCACCACGCCGGTGCCGTCCGCCCGGCGGGCGAAGAAGTCCGGTGCGTGCGATCGCACCTTGCCGCTCTCCTGCCAGAACAGCCACAACGGTTGCGATGCAAACGCAGTCACGTCCGGATCGAAGTCCAACGCCATCGCCTCGTCTCGCTCCAGCCACGACTCGAATCCCACATGTGCCGACATCGTCGCCGCCCAATACAGGCCGGGATTGTTGCGCTGCCCCTGATACGACGGGATCGACCGGACCGGCGTGGCCTTCTCGAAACTCACCGCCACGGCGTCCGTCAACGAGCTGCGGACTTCACTGCCATCCGCATCGACGAAACCGACCTGAAAACCCGCCACCCGTCCCTGGCGCGCGCCATTCACAACGCGCATACCACCCGGCATCCCCGCTCCAGTCTGTCCGCCGCCCACGCCCACACCGTCGGGCAGAAATCATGGCACACCGGCATCAGATTGACTGAGCCAGACATCAGATAGACCGCCGCTGGCATCAGATCCATCGAGACAGCATCAGGTTCATTGAGCCAGGACAGCCACGAATCATCAAAACCAACTTCGGGTACGGTTTGTTTACCGCGGTAAACAACGGACAAATCGGATATTTGTCGGTGTGGCGGACTGCGGCACCCATCCGGATGGTGTGCCGCCGCGAAGCGAACAGTGCGCATTCCGCGGCAAGTGCTGCGGCTCGAGAAGGGTGAGATCGCTATGGCTTCCGTTCCTGGCCCCGCGCCCGACGTTGCCGGGGAACCGTTACCGCGACCCTCGCTGACGCCGCGTGAGTTGGAGATCCTCCGGCTGTGGCTACGGAGTGAATCGAAGACTGCGACCGCAGCTGAGCTGGGCATCAGCCTGGGTACGATCAACACCCACCTGATTAGGATCCGAGCGAAGTACGCTGCCGTCGGGCGCCCCGTCGCAGACAAGTGTGGATTGTTGATCCGGGCACTGCAGGACGAGCTGGTGTCTCTCGCCGAACTCTGACGCCGCCGGTCCGCATGGCGCTCCTCAAGTGAGATGTGGGGGGTCGGCCTGTCGGGCCTTGGTCAATCTGAAGTGGGCCTCGGCGGGGCGCCGGGTCATGACACCGTGCGCAAGGATCGCGGGCAAACGGTGGTGGGCCGCGCTTCCGTGACTGCTTCCATCTGTTCGTCGTGCGCGTTGGTGTTAGCAGGCTTGCGGGTTCTCAGGGAGTATCGGATCGCCCGGGTGAGGTCTGGTTCTGGAGCCGCGCTGCCCGGGCATTCTCGTGGGCGACTATCGCTTCCTGCCAATCATGATCGGACACGGCGGAGCGGTCCTGGGCGGCTGGGGGCGGCACGCCCAGCTGCGCGGCGATCTGCGCCCACGACATGCCCGCCTTGAGAGCCTCGGTCACCGCCCTGGTGAGGAGATCGTCAGTCCGGTCGCCACCGGAGACGGCAGCGTGACTGTCAGCGTCCACCGGAACGCCCGACCTGACCCGCTTGATGGGCACGAACTGATTGATCCATCCACGTGACTGTATCGGGCGCCTCAGGGGGCGTCGCCCTGTCAACGGTCACCTATCGGACGCGAACACATCACGCATCGGATCCACCACGGGACGGTTGTTTCTGATGGGGTTGCGCCGACTCCGGAGAGTGGTCGTCGAGCTCGAGGGCGACCGCGCGAGTGAGGGCGTCCTCGGCGGGAAGCGCGGCCTGCTCGGCGGGCGAGAGATCGTAGCGGGAGACGGCGATCGGCTGGGTCGTGCCGGCTAGCGCGCACCGGACGACGGACTCGCGGTAACAAAGCAGACTCATCCTTTGTTGTTTACCGCGGTAAAC
The DNA here is from genome assembly GCF_029269925.1 of Rhodococcus sp. T2V. NCBI lineage: Bacteria > Bacillati > Actinomycetota > Actinomycetes > Mycobacteriales > Nocardiaceae > Rhodococcus > Rhodococcus sp. T2V. The sequence continues at coordinate 2,526 of NZ_JARJBD010000178.1, read as the reverse complement.
AACAAAGGATGTCGGACGGGAGGCTGCGTAAGGCGCCCCGTTCTCGCGGCTACACGAGAAATGGCTGGAGGCTGCCGTCTTCGCGGACGGAGTCCAGTGGATCGAGGTGCTCAACATCAACCCCAAATCCGTAGCGGCGTGTCAGAAGCTCGCGAAGTGCGTTGACGTTGGGGGTTTCAATGTGTGTTTCGAGACCCCACCCGTTTGCCACCGCACAAACCATGGTGTTGAGGTGAAAATCAATAGGCTCAGCGAGGATGGCCTCAGGCGAAATCGGCTCATCATCGGCGCGTTCGGGCGTAAGAAAGAACTTCTGAGCGACGTCCGGGGTGGTTCCTGGGCCGAGTAAGTGACCGGCGTTCGTCATACGTATGTTGCCTGTGACGTTGATCAAGGTCGAAAGGATTTGCCAGTCGAGCCAACCCTGCTGCCGGAGGCCGGTAACCATCTGCCGGACACCGGGGTGGCTGAGGAGTTGCGGGAGGGTTTTGGGGAGTAGTCGATGAGCTTGCGCGTAGCGCTGCCGGATCGCTTCGAGCGACTGCGAATGGTCGTAGCCCGGCCCAGGACTGGTCTCTGCTGCGAGGGCGGGGTGCTCAGTTGGTTCGAATGAGGTGGGTGGGCGAGTAAGTGCGGCGGCACGCGTGTAGTGCTCTCCTTCCAGGATGCCAACGAGATCGTCATAGGGTCGCGCGACATGAAGCTTGTGCATCAGCCCGCGTCGGAAAATTTTCTCGATGGTGGGGTGCAGTTCTCCGAACGGTCGGACGTTGATGAGATGGAGCAATTGCGTCGCAATTGATGTCAGCTCTAGTTCGAGTTCCCCTGGGTCGGCGATGTCATTTCCGTCTGTGAGGCAGACACTGCACAGAAGGGCATCGTTGCTCGGCTGAAGTCGCACTCGGTCGTTTTCATCCGAAGGTGTTTCAACACTGACCTCAATCTCGACGCTTTGGGCCAAAAGTGCAGTCGGCTCGCCTACCAGTTCGGGCAGGAGGATCTGCAGTGCCGCGGTGAGGCGCTCGGCGGCGAGGACGGACGTGCGGTCATTGCAGCAGGTGATGGCCCAGGCTGTCCCGAGTAGGGCGAATTGGATGGTGCGGGTAGATCCAGTATCGGCAAACGCTGGGCCCCTGAGCTGGTCGCTGACGGACTGCTGAAACTGTTCCTCCGACCACTCGATGCCCGCTGCTACTTCACTGGCCGTCTCCTGAAAAAGCGGTGCAGCTTCGTCAAGGGATGCGCTAAGTCCGCTCTCAATGTGTGGCCAAAACGTTCGGGCGGCTAGTAGCGGGGTGAGAACAGCCATATCGAGCCGTTGAAGGTCTGGGTAGGTCTCGTAGTCGAACGGATCGTGCAGTAGTTGGGTGCGGGCAATGACAGCAATGTGGGCGGTCGCAGCAGCGTCAAGCCAGTTTCCTGCCACGTACGAGAGATCTGCCGCCTCAAGAAGTGCGTGTGCCGTGACAGGTTTGACCTCGGGCTGTTCGGAGCGCAGCGCTATCGACGCGGCAGCGAAGGTGTATTGCTTCGCCGCGTAGACGAGCCCGAGTTCAGCGTAGATCCTGGAGAGAAACCGCATCGCAAGGAGCGCGCCGTAAATAGTGTCGCCGTGCCACCAATTGACTTTGGCTTGGTGCAGTTCATGTATGGCATCGAGAGGACGGCCTGCATTGAGAAAGGCCGGTTGCGTCCACGATGATGGTGTACGAACCGGATCCGCATCGGACCGGCGTGTCGTAGCCCAAGAAGGCGGCCATCGCGTGACTCTTCGAGAGACCGACCAAAGTCACTCGATGAAGGACCACGCGATGACCACTGCCCACGATATCGACCTGCATGAGTTCCTGACCGATCGGCTCACCGATGCCAGCCCCGACCTGTTGCGCAGTCTGCTGTCCACGTTCATCGACGCACTGATGGGCGCCGAGGCCGATAGCCTGTGCGGTGCCGGCTTCGGCGAACGCTCCGACGGTCGCGTCAACAGCCGCAACGGTTACCGGCACCGCGACTTCGACACCCGCGCCGGCACCCTGGACGTGGCCATCCCCAAGTTGCGGTCCGGATCCTACTTCCCCGACTGGTTGCTCGAGCGCCGCAAGCGGGCGGAGAAGGCGCTGACCTCGGTCGTTGCCACGTGCTACCTGCTCGGCGTGTCGACTCGGCGGATGGAGAAGCTCGTCGACTCCCTCGGCATCACTTCATTGTCGAAGTCGCAGGTGTCGGTGATGGCGAAGGACCTCGACGCCCAGGTCGAGGCGTTCCGCAGCCGGCCGTTGGATCAGGGTCCGTACACGTTCGTCGCCGCCGACGCCCTCGTGCTCAAGGTTCGGGAGAACGGCCGGGTGGTGAATGTGCACGCGCTGGTTGCGGTCGGCGTCAACGCCGAGGGCTACCGGGAGATCCTGGGAATCGACGTGACCTCGTCCGAGGATGGTGCCGGCTGGCTGGCGTTCTTCCGGTCGCTGGTGGCCCGCGGCCTGTCCGGGGTGCGGTTGGTGACCTCCGACGCCCACGCCGGCCTCG
>NZ_JARJBD010000177.1:0-8983 GCF_029269925.1 Rhodococcus sp. T2V | reverse complement strand
CCGGCTCCCGGTGGCGGGTCGAGGAATGCTTCCAGCAGGCCAAGAACGAGGCCGGACTGGACCAGTACCAGGTACGCAACTACCGGGCCTGGTACGCCCACATCACCTTGTCGATGCTCGCCCTCGCCTGGCTCGCCGGTACGAAAACCGAAGCAGTAAAAGGGGAATCGGAACTGATGATCAGGGCATGATCGGCTACACGCTACCCGAGATCCGCCGCCTGCTCGTGCAACTGATCCTGCGACACGCCCACCCGGACGGGCACATCTGGTCCTGGTCGAACTGGCGACGGCGCCGACAACACCAGGCCCGCACCTCCCACTACCGCCGTCGCGGCCACCTCCCATAAGTGCCGTTGCAGTACTAATGGGGCTCACCGTCGGGTGGGCTGCCGCAGGTCGGCGGGAGTGTGCCGGCGACGGACACACCCTGCTCTGTTCCGACCCGGCCCGGATGGTGCTGGTGTTCGTGCCGACCGCGATCTTGCTGCTCGGCGGTCTCGGGGCGTTCGCGGTCGCGTACCGGGTCTGGCGCCGGGGCGGCACCTGGCCGATCTGGCAGGGCGCCGCGTGGGTGTTGTTGGTGTTCATGCTGATCTACCTCGGCATGTCCGCCCGCGCACTGGCCACCTCCAAGAACGCACTGGCCACCACCTCCTACAAGGGGTGCGTCCCTGGGAATCTTCTCGAACTTATGTCGGGTATCCGGCCGGACTGGGTGGCGTGAACCCTCTTGCGGTGTCGGCTCGTGGGCTCGCCCGTTGATTCGGGGTCGCCGGGGCGGGGTAATTGCCGAAGGTATGAATACTCGAGGCGCGATCGTGATGTCAGGAATGTCCGTGATTGCTCTCGTCGCCGCGGGATGCGGCAGCGACGCGACGGATGAGCAGGCCACCGTCGAGACCCCGCCGTCGTCGGCCGAGGCAACGACCGGTGTGGTGGTTCCCGGAGCCGAGGGAGCGTTTCAGTTGCCTGGTGAGGTCGGCGAGGACGATGCGTTCACCTACGATCAGGTCGCCGTCCCGGTGGGCTCGTCGGTGGACGTCGAATCCGACAAGGGAGACGGCCGCACGACGGTCACGTTCCGCGCGACCGGGTTGGCGCCGAACCGCGACTTCGGTGTGCACGTACACACACGGCGGTGCGGACCACAGCCGGCGGATTCGGGGCCGCACTATCAGAACGACGTCGACCCCGCGGCCACCCCGGACAAGCCGTCGTCGGATCCCGCCTACGCGAACCCTCAGAACGAGATCTGGCTCGATGTCACCACCGACCAGACCGGCACGCTCAGTCGTCGACGACCGTGGACTGGGAAGTCCGCCCAGGTGAGGCCAAATCCGTGGTGCTGCACGCACAACGGACGATGACCGGCCCGGGTCAGGCGGGGATGGCGGGTGACCGTCTGGCGTGCATCGACGAAGACTTCTGAGCAACGACGAGATCCGGCAGGGGATCCCACCGCACCACGGTGCACCCACCCGGGTGCCGGACACCGCCTGCAGGTGCCGGGGTCCGGCAGGGCCGAAGAAGCCGTCCCTGAGCGTGTGGGTGGAGGGCAGGTGCGGTAGCCGTGTGCGGGAACTGGTCGGATCACCGCCCCCGGCCGCGGCCAGCAGGCGGAACCCGTCGTACCTCATTTCCGCCGCCCAGACACTGTCCATTCCTCCCAGGAGCTCACCCGGGGTGGCCAGCATCGGCGCAATCAGGCGCATGGGCTGATTGTGTGCCATCCGCCCAGCTCCGACGAGCTTCCCGGCTCTCGAATCCGGGAATGTGGGCGAGCACCGACCCAACGAACGCGCGGTCTACCGTCTGGCAGACCAGATCACCCACGACCGGGACCGGCACGCCGCTGTAGATACGCGGCCGCAACCGTAGAGACCCCAGAACCCCCCCCTGGAGAGTTCCACAGGGGCCGTTCTGCATCAGTCACGTGTGGGAATGCCCGCTGCAGCGTCATACCGCGGGCATAGTGGATCAGTGGGGTCTTTCCAGCTGTGGAGTTGCACTGCTCCGACGATCAGCACTGCGCCGACCACGATGGCGTATCCGCCGACCACCGTCACGATGCCCAGGATGCCGGCACCCGGCGCGAGCACCAGGAAAACGCCGCACAGGACGGCGAGAAGGCAGGCCGCGAGCATCCACCGTCGACCCGTCAGAGTGCGGACCTCGAGCGCGCCGACAGCTCCGAACAGCCCGGAAACGATGGCGTAGCAGGCGATCACGTAGAGCAACACGAGCGCGGTGATGTCGGGCCAGGCCAGGGCCATCGCACCGGCCACGACGGCGGCAACGCCACCGGCGACCCACCACGTCCGTGGCCCGTCACGGCGGCACTGCATCGCCGAGACGACGGAGGTCACCCCGTCGGTGATCGAGTAGACGCCGAAGACCACGGTTAGGCCCCACACGGTGATGCCGGGCCAGACCAGCGCGCCGGCGCCGAACAGGACCGCCAGGATTCCGCGCGGCAACGTCATCCACCGGATGGTGCTGGCGAGGTCGGCGGGCAGGGTGTCAGTAGCCACGATGTTCCTTCAGTGCTGTCGTTGTCCGGACACTGATGTCGGGTGAGCCGCCGCCCACCCGGGGGCTTTCCCGGGAACACAGGATCGACCCCTCACCGACGGCGGCGAGGAGTCGATCGTGGCGCCCTCGGATCAGAGTCCGACGCCGCCGTTGAGGCCGAACATGACGCTGAGCCAGTGCAGAAACGCACCGAACGCCACGTTGAAGTCGATTCCGGCGGAACCCATTGACACTCACCTCTTCACCAATTGTTGTCCCGACCTATTCTCTTTATCGGCCGCAACCGGGAATATGTTTCACAAATCCGTTGAAATCGAGAAAATCGAGCCACCCCCGGATCGGCGAGACTCGGGGGTCAACTGAACAAATGACCATTTCAGGGGCCAGTTTGTAGACGCACTTACCCGAATATCTCGTCCAGTCAATATGGGAAGTAGCTCCAACTGGAAAATCGATCATCCACGTTCGCGGAGATGCTTTGTAAACCAAGCCCGCCACGCCAGAAAGAGATATTTGTCCCAAATGTGAATATTTCGCCGCAATTGGTACGTAGAGCCCCGAAGGCATCCCGTCCATCAAAAGAGTTGCCCTTCAGGACCTGCCGCGACGGGTGCAGACGTCTTCTCGCCCACCCGATGCGGCCGCGCTGCGCGCCGCCTATGGTGGCCAGCCGGGTTGCGGTGTCGCCGGGTCGGACGGCACGGGCGACGCGTTGGTCACACGTTCATTGCATCCGCTGGCCCACGGGCGGCGAAGCGGCCGCCGGGGCCCTCCGCTGCCGAAAGGGTCAGTGGCCGTCCGAGGGTCTGGCTGCCGGTGGTCCAGCCGACAGGCCGCACGGACATCGGATACCCGTACCGGGGTTGATGGGCCGGTAGGTCGATCAACGCCGGTCCTGCTAACGCTGATTGATCCAGCCGACCCTGTCGGAGGAGAAGTCGAACGAGGGGTCGTAGAGGACGACGTACTGGCCGGGTGGGGAGCCGGCGCGATTGTCGAAGCACACGTCTCCGGTCGCGGTGCCGCCCGGTGCGACATTGCCGTAGCTGAGGACGTTCGGTCGCCCGGTGATCCAGGTGTTGCGGATGGCGCCGGCCGGGTCCTGCAGCTTCCAGTCGAACTCGGCGAAGTCGGCGGGATCGTCGCCGGCGTTGTTGATGGTGACCGTGGTGCACAGGACGGAGCTGAAGGGGTCGGTCTCGTCGGCGAGGGGTGTGGTTGTGGTGGTCACGTTGTCGACGGTCACCGAGTCGCCGGCGTTGGCGGCGGTGTCCCCGTCCGTTTTGCCTTGGAAGGTGAGACCGGTGTCCGCGGCTTGACCGCCGCTGCTGTTCCCCGATGTCACGGTGGGTTCGTCGTTTCCGCCGATGCTGCTGGCGATGATTGCGATGCAGCCGCCGAAGAAGAGGACGAAGACCCCGATCAGGATCCAGGGCCATTTTCTGTGCTTCTTCGGGGGTGGGGGTTGTTGGTAGTAGCCCGGTGGGTAGTAGCCGGGCGGGCCGCTTTGGGGGTAGCCCGGTGGGATGTTTCCGCCGGGTGGTCCGTACAGAGGGGTGTCGCGGTGTTCGGGATCTTGCGGGGAGGGTGGTGTTGTGTCGGGCATGACGGTCCTTCGGCGATCTGTCTTCACCCATTGAGGGTGATGTAGATCACATATCGACCGGTTTCGTTGTTTTGTTACCGACAGTCTCGATTGCTGCGGAGGATTTGCCCTGGCAAGTTTTCTGCATGGGGTGCCTGTGGGTCCCTCGAGGAATGCGGTGAACTGGGTGCCCGTCGACGACCTCCCGCCGCCGCGGGATGCTCCGGCAAACCGCCGAGCGGGCAATGGGAAGCGCCGTTGACCGAGGCGCAAGCACCGGAGTCCGGTCGGATCGTTGTCGATCACTAGGCCTTCTGGCAGCGCCTCGCATGAGGTTTCGTCCGCGAGGTGCTTATGATCCAGACGCGCAGCCGAGCGGAAGGCGCAGACCGATGCCGGAGAAGAAGGATCGCAGTCCGAGACCCGAACCCGGGCCGCTCGGCGCGGGTGCGCGGGTGCTGGTGCGCTGGCCGTCCGAACCGGCGCAGACCGGTCGGATCATCGAGGATTACGCCGAGCTGACCGACACCGAGGAGCGTGGGCACGCCTGGGCGCCGGTGCACCGGTGGGCTATCGCCCTCGACGACGGGCGCCTGGTCTTCGCCGACACCGACGACCTCACCGCCGACCCGAGCACGCCAGGATCCACCGGGTAGGCCGGCCCTGGCCGGTGGAAGAACCAGTTAGAGACCGTGTCCCCGGTGACCAGACCGAGCTGGGTTACGTCACCGCCACGCTGCCGGTGAAGAAGAACGGCGCCGTGCCGCCGAAGCAGAAGACGGTCGCGTTTCCCTTCGCGAAACCGCTGAGCTTTCCCGCAACCCCCGGTCCGAACGCACCGGTCTTGAAGTTGAAGCCCGAGTCGAATCCGAAGCAGGTCCAGTTCTCGCCTGCGGGTACCGTCACCACCACCTCACCGGACGCTCCGGCGCTCAGTGCCGGTACCGCGGCGGCGGTACCGCCCGCGAAGATCATCGCGGGCGCGATGACTGCCGACGCGATGGCTGTGCGGACCGCGATCTTCTTCTTCATGATGCTCACCTCGTTCTGAGAGTCCCCGACTCTTGCAGCGAACGGGCGGCGAAACAGCCCTACAGCACCGCTGGGCGCCGATTCGGGGACCCGTTCGTGTGAACAGGTCACGATTGCCCTGATACACAGCAGGTGAAACGGCGGAATCGGTCGAATCTGTGAGTACGCAGCGGGGGTGTGATCGTCGCTTACCTGGGTGGTGCTCGATGCTTCTGGAGGGAGTCGATCTCGGCGGACACCTCGTCGAGGCGGCGTCTGGCCTTCGCCAGCAGGCCCTCGAGTTCGAGAATGCCGACTTCCGCTTCTTCTCGCTCGGCCAACCGGCGGGCGAGGTCGTTCGGAGGTGATGTCGTCTTCATCTACTCACGGTACGCAGGTCATCACCCCTGAGGAGGTCGACCTGTTCCTCGCGTGAGAGGTGTGCGTCGGAGTGGTTCACGAGGTTACGGAAGGGCCGTACGCGGCCGGGGCGGGGTGGGCGATCACTCGGCCTCGGTGCGTACGACGTAGGGCGCCCCGCGGCCGAAGGGGTTAGCGACCGGAACCGGGGCTGGCTGCCCCGGCGGGGTCTGGCGCGTGCCCCGGGACAACGTACTGTGCGGGTACCCGGATCCGGGTCGGCTACGCCGGATTTGCCGCAGCCCCCCGGGGAGGGATGCGGCAGCACCGTGACCTCGGTGCGGCTGAGGATCCGGGCGCGTGGCCGGAGTGGAAAGGTGCCGACCGATGTCCGAGAGCACGCACACCCCGAAACCCGGGCCCGCGGCGCTGAGTGTGGGCGCGCGGGTGCGGGTGCGCCGGCCGTCCGAACCGGCGCAGACCGGTCGAATCGTGGAGGACTTCGCCGAGCTGACAGACACCGGGGAGCGGGGGAACCTCTGGGCGCCGGTGCACCGGTGGGCGGTTGCGCTCGACGACGGGCGGTTGGTGTTCGCCGACACCGACGGCCTGACGGCGGACCCGGCCTGACCGCAGTCCCCAGGGCGCGGGTGGGATCGGGTCGGTGGACCCGTGGCCTGCCGACCAGTTCGAGACCGTCCCCGGGGCCCCTCGTGCCTGTGGCCCCGGGGGCGGTCGACCGGTTACTTCACCGTCACGCTGCCGGTGAAGAAGAACGGTGGGGTGCCGCCGAAGCAGAAGACGGTCACGGTCGAGTTTTTCGCGAAGCCGCTCAACGTGCCGACCCCGGGCGCGAAGGCACCGGTCTTGAGGTTGAAGCCGGAGTCGAAGCCGAAGCAGGTCCAGTTCTCGCCGGCCGGCACCGTGACGGTCACGGTTCCCGACGCGCCGGCACCGACGCTCAACGCGGGCACCGCCGACGCGGTCCCTGCCGCAAGGACCATCGCGGGAGCGATCACGGCCGTCGCGATGGCCGTGCGCGCTGCGAGTTTCTTCATCGTGCTCACCCCACGCCGGCGGTGTTCGAGGACCTCAACCGCCGCCACCCCCTGAGCCTGGTCGGCGGTGCCCCACGCACCGCCCAAACATGCCGCCGGGGTGCTCGGAGAGGCTATGAGCTTGGACGCGCATTACCACTGGGGCCCTGGGGGACTGACCCACAAAGTGGAGAAGGCGGCCCACCCCGGGTCCGCTACCGAACCCGCAACCGCGACCTCCACCGAGCCGGCGGCTACGACACCGCCCGCCGAGCCGGCGTCGGCGCCCGCACAGTCGACGCCATCGACAGTGCCTCCCGTGGCGGTAAAGACCACGGGCAGGGCAGCGTCCGCTACCGGCGGTTCCGACCGTTCCTCCCCATAGGGATGCACCCGCTTGGGCCTGCGTGGGTGGGATCCAGGTGGGGTGGTCACCGTGTGGCGGCGCGGACGGCCATAACCAGTCCGGCCACGAGCAGGGCCAGCAGCGCGAGCACCAGCAGAATCGGCCCCAGCACCAGCCCGAGAAGGATGAGCAGGACGAGGGCGACCTGCACGGTGCGGCTCAACCCGGACACCAGGCCCTTGATCCCCGCCCACACCAGGTTCTTGCCGTTGAGTGTGGAGTCGATCGCCCGCAGGGCGGCGGTGGTGCTCGGTCCACCGTGGGCGACGGATTCGGCGACGGTGTCCAGCCAGTGGTCGAGGCTCTTCCGCACGGCTCCTCGGTCCTCGAGCTCGTCGAGGAGGGGATGGTCGAGGATGTGGTGAAGGTGTGGTTTGAGCCATTGGGCGGCGTCGTCGACCGATCGTGGCACGTGGCGGGGGCCGACGTCACCGGCGATCACACCGGCCGGCGTCGCAAAACCCAGCACCGAGTCCCGCGCCATAACCGGGGCGTACCCTCGCCACGGTCCACGGAAACTCGGCACACCATTCCTGGACGGCGCCGGAGGATCCGACCGGATGGACTGTTCCTCGGCCCCGAATTACGCAGTCCTCTCCCGTCTTTGACCGATTGAACTCTGCCCGTTCGGGGTAGTCGGCTAGCCGACCCCGCGTGCACCCTCTGGGCGGGCGAGGCAGCTGTGCGGCCATCCGGGACCGTCGGCGCCGTGGAACCTGCCGGGCGGGCGGAGCTGCGGCGTCGTGCGGTGGGCGAACACACAGCAAGGAGTGACGAGCATGACCACGGCAGGCGGGCCCAGTTCCAGCAGTCTCGCCGACGTCATCGACACCATCTTGGACAAGGGACTGGTCATCGACGCCTACGTTCGGGTTTCGATCGTCGGCATCGAACTGCTCACCATCGACGCCCGCGTCGTCGTCGCCAGCGTCGACACCTACCTGCGGTTCGCGGAGGCGGCGAACCGGCTCGCGATCGGCAGCGAACCCAAGGGCCTGGCCGATCTGGTCTCCGACGTCAAGGGCAGCGGCAGCACCAAATCCAAGACCAAGGGTGTCCTCGAGGGCGTCGGAGAGACGCTCGGTGAACTACTCGGCGGATCAAGCAGCGAACGCGAACCCGCACCCCGCAGGAGAAAGACATGACCACCACCGACGACACCGACGACACCGACGACACCGACGACACCGCCACAGCGTCAACCGCGATCTACGTGTACGGCATCGTCCCGGCGGACGTGCACCCCGAGGAGGACGCTACCGGCATCCACGACGCCCCGATCGAAATCGTCACCCACGACGACATCGCGGCGTTGGTCAGCGAAATCGACCCGGCACAACGACTCGGCGCCCCCACGGACCTGCAGGCGCACGCCCACATCCTGGACGGCACCTCGCATGTCGCCCCGGTGCTGCCGTTGCGGTTCGGGGCCGTCGTCTCCGACCGCGACGCGGTGATCGACGAGCTGCTCGCCGACCATGAGGACGAGTTCGCCTCCGCCCTCCGGGAACTGGAGGGTTTCGCGCAGTACATGGTGAAGGGCCGCTATGTGCAGGAGACCATCCTCCGCGAGATCGTCGACGAGAGCCCGAAGGCGACCAGCCTGCTCGAGTCGATCCGCGACCAACCGGAGGAGCTGACTAGGGATGCCCGGATGGCGTTGGGCGAGATCATCGGTAACGCCCTCGAGGCGAAGCGGGAGGCGGACACCCGCACCACCGTCGAGATGCTGTCTCCGCTGACCGACTCCGTCACCGTCCGTGACCCCACCCACGACGAGGACGCCGCCCAGATCGCGGTTCTGTTCGAGGTGGACCGGCAGGGCGAACTCGAACAGGCCGTCGGGGAGCTGGCCGAGCGCTGGGACACTCGGGTCACGATGCGCCTCCTCGGGCCGATGGCGGCCTACGACTTCATCGTCGCCCCCACATAGCCTCCCGTCCGATTGCCAGACGCAGAGTGCGCCTAGCAGGAGCCGACCGGTCGGATCGTTTAGCGGCCGAACTGCAATCTTGCGTTGGGCGGCCGATTGAGTGCCCCCGCCCTGGGG
>NZ_JARJBD010000176.1:0-9116 GCF_029269925.1 Rhodococcus sp. T2V | reverse complement strand
CGCCGCCAGCCCAGATCAGAACCCCCGACCTCCGATCCCCAGTCGGATAGCCCCCCTCCGGACAGCGCCGACACCGAAGATCGCGGAATCGCTACCAAAGGAAGCGTAGGTGATGTCGCGCCCGATCGCGTCGCGCAGTCCCAGGAATCGGCAAGAAACCGGGAATGAGCAGTGGCCAAAAGCTATTTATCGAAGGGTTGTCGGGCGTCCTCGGTCACCGGTGCGTCGGTGACGGTTTGGGGGGTGATCCGCCCGGCGCGCGTTCGACAAGTGTGCCCATGCGGAACCGCCCACCGGCCCGCACCAATGCCATCTGATGACTGCCCGCCACGGGGGCTTGGTCGGCCCAATCGGCTTGTAGGCCAACGGCCATCCCGGTCGCGTGCGAACCCCAGCTCCCTTGGCGGACGGCGTCCGCAAACGCACTGTCGCAAGAGTGGATTCAATTTGGGACTTGCTGTGCGTGTGTGTACGCAGTGCTCGGCCGCTTGCCGGAAGAAGTCGAGCCATGTAGCTGGTGATATTCGACGGTCTTCGGGTACTTTTCGACGTGGTCTCGCAGAAGAACCGACGGGCGGACATCGATCAGGACCGGATGCCGAAGATCGAGGTGTCGGCCAACTGTCGGCGGTTCTGCGAATGCACACGATCGGCGTCATTACTGCACCGAGGGCGCCACGCTCGGTCACCCCAGGAAGAGCCCTCGCTTCCAATGGTCGATCCGACATACCGAAAATCAGAACTGTGACGAGATTCCCGGCAGCAGTGCCCTCGCGGAGAACCAATCATTGCTCATCAGTGTTGTCGCTGTTCAGTGACCCAAGCGGCGATCTGCGCGCGTGAGGTGAACCCAAGTTTGGTCAAGATGTGTTCGACGTGTCCCTGGGCTGTGCGAACTGAAATGACCAGACGCGCAGCAATGGCTCTGTTAGTCATTCCCTCCGCGACTAGGTCAGCAACTTGACGTTCACGTTTGGTCAGCTCCGTCGAGGGAGTTGGAGCGGATTCCGCGGTATTGGGCTGCTCGCCCAAGGCATAGCTGGTCGCGGCATCAAGACTCAACGAGGTCCCTTCACGGTAGGCAGCTTTGTACGCCCGCGGACCTAACACCCGAAGGGCAGCTTGCTCGTATTTCTCATGGTAGTTGGGCAGATGAGGAACGGTCACACTAGAAATCCCTGCCGCTTTACCAAGCATCTGGGCAGCGCCCATCAGCACGGCTGATTGTCGCGCGGTCTTGTCGCTATAACCAACCCATGCCAGTGTTTCCAACGCAGCGGCCGCCATTATCGGATCCTGCTGCTGCCTCGTGAGGCGTACCGATTGGCGCAAAAGAAGGACCGCGCGGTCTCTGTCACCCCCGCGCCATGTGGCGAGGGCCATCGCCCCGGAAGCGATTGACCGATACACGGAATCGCCTCGCGTCTCCGTCATCTCAAGAGCCTTCTTGCAATAGTCCATGGCGCACTCTGAGTTGCCACTACGTTCGTATGCAAGTCCGAGCGCGAGAGTCACCCGTATTTGTGTGCTGATGTCGTTCATCTCTACGCACTTCCCGAGAGCAGCCTCCAGACATGAGCACGCCCGAGGAGAATTACCGTCATATAGTTCAAAGAGCCCCTCGGTGAACTCGACGAACATGTGCACGACGGAGTCGTCAGACTCCCTGGCGAGGGCTTTCGCCTGCTTGAATAGGTTAGTAGCCGCTACGCGGTCACCTTGACCCTCAGCCATCGTGCAGTTGCGGTACAGGGCTTTGGCGCGGACAGCTGTCGCGGCACCTGGTCGACTGAGCGCACGATCGAGCCAGTATCGTCCCTCTCCAAGCTGGCCGTGGGAGGCCCAGAACGGCTGCATCGCGGTTGCTAACGAGAGGCCGACCTCGGATTCCGCTTCGTCATTTGCGAGACAAAATTCCAGCGCCTCTCGAAGGTTCGGCTGTGCGCGGTCGAGTCGTGCGATCCACTCGAGTTGTCTGGAGCTGATCCACTCTGCATCGGCATCGAGGGCGAGTTGCCGGTACCAGTCTCGATGCCGCCGACCCACCGTGGCGAGTTCCCCCAATTGTTCGAGTTTCTGCCGACCGTAAGTGCGCAGCGTTTCGAGCAGACGGAACCGCACTCCTGTGCCGGCTCCCTCGCGGATGAGGATGGACTTATCGACCAGCGAAGTCAGCACGTCAACCATGCCGTCCAGTTCGCAGGCGGAAGCACATACGTATTCAGCTCCTTCGAGCTCGAAGGTGCCAGCAAACACAGAAAGCTGCGCCCAGAGTCGTTGCTCATCTGAATTACATAGCTCGTAGCTCCAGTCAATACATGACTGCAGAGCCTGTTGGCGGTAGGGGGCGTCGCGGGTTCCACGAGTGAGAAGAGCATACCGATCGGTCAGGCGCTGCAGGATCTGCTCCGGCGACAGCACCCGGAGTCGGGCTGCCGCCAGTTCGATGGCCAGCGGTAAACCGTCCAGGTGATGGCAGATTTGCGCCACAGTGGCGGTGTTGTCCTCGGTGAGCGCAAAGCCGGGCGCAGCTGCAGCAGCACGATCGACAAAGAGATTGATCGCTTCGTACGCGGGTGCACCCTGCAAGTCCGGCCGCCGCTGCGGATCGGGAACGGTGAGCGGTGGCACTCGAAGCACCGCCTCACCACCAATGCCTAAGCACTCACGGCTAGTGGCGAGGATCCGAATCTTCAGGCAAGTCTGCAGGAGTATCTCCGCCGCATGGGCCGTCGCGTCTACGATCTGCTCACAATTGTCGAGCACCAGAATGACCTTCTTCGACGCGAGAGCCTCCGTCAGGAGCTCAAGCGCCGGGCGCCCCTGCGGACTCAACCCCAACGCAGCTGCGATCACCCCCGGTAGCAGAGCTCCGTCACGCAGCTCGCCGAGTTCGACCAGACACACCCCATCTGGAAAATCACGCCGCACACCCGTAGCCACCTGCAACGCCAAGCGGGTCTTACCGACCCCGCCGATGCCGGTCAGCGTCACCAATCGTGATTTCGACAGCAGACTCTTCGTTTCAACAAGTTCGGAACGGCGTCCAACGAAGCTTGTGAGCTGTAGGGGGAGACCTCCTCGTGCTGTTGCTACGGCCCGTCCAACCACGCGATAGCTTGAGCCGGGTGATACCCGGCTCTCCCGCTGAACTTCGGCTGATCCGATGGCCGGCTTCTCTGACAGCGCCATCTCGTCGACCGGAAATCCGCGGCTAGCTTGAATATCCCGCAAGATGTGGCCTAGCGCCGCAGGGGAAGGTCGCTCCGACGGGTCCCGAGACATCGCTTGCTCCACCACTGCGGACAGATCTTTACCGTATTCACCGACTCGCAGACCAGGCACCGGTGCGGTCGTGATTCGCAAAAACTGGGCGACCAACTGCTCGCCGCTGTGCCGTTCGAACGCTGCGTGTCCGGTGAGGGCCGCGAACAGAGTGGCACCCAATCCGTAGACATCGGAGGCAGAGGACGGTGGATGGCCGCCAAGGACTTCCGGGGCGGTGAATGAAGGTGACCCTGCAACTGAGCCCTCGGTGGTTTCGAAGCCCCCCGCGAGGCGTGCGATTCCGAAGTCCGTCAGCACGGGCTCTCCGTAGTCAGTGAAGAGGATATTGCCAGGTTTGACGTCCCGATGCAGAATGGCGGCACGGTGAGCGCTCTCGAGCGCACCCGCAGTCTTTACTCCGAGCCGAAGGGTCTCCTCCATCGTAAGGGGGCCCCGATCACGAATTCGCGTGTCTAGCGAGCCCCGGGAGTAATACGGCATTACCAGGTAGGGGCGGCCAGTGTTTGTGGTTCCGATCTGCAGCACCGCGACGATGTTTGGGTGACCTGTCAGTCGTGCCATGGCCCGCTGTTCCCGCACGAACCGCTCTCGGTTCTCACCGTCGAAGTCCGCGGTCAGAATCTTCACCGCGACGACGCGGTTCAACTCGATCTGGGTACATCGGAACACTGCACCAAAACCGCCACGGCCGATTTCCAGGGCACCGCCAAACCCGACGTCTTCTAGTTCCGCCGTGACCTCAAAGCGTTGAGTCTTCGACGGGTCGATCTCGCCCTCCATGGGACCTCGTACTCCAGTAGTTCAGCCCCCCCAGGATATCGTCGCGGACGCCGAAACGGTGGGCGATTTTTGGTCAATCATCCAAGAAAACCAACTGGTTGGTGTATTGTTGTCTACGCGCGGAGCTACCCGTGGAACTATCCCTTGCTGATGGCTGCCTGGAAGATTGCGCCCATCCTCGCTGCCGGCAACGCCCAGGTGATCAAGCCGTCCGAGCAAAGTCCTTTTACGACACTGAAGTTCGCTGAAGTCGTCGCCGACATGCTGCCTGCCGGAGTGCTGAACATGGTCGCTGGCGCCGGGTCGGCGTCAGGCGCCCGGCTCGTCGAACAGCGTGCCACGACATCGCCACCCGCATCGACGCCGGCGCCGTCTGGGTGGGTGAACTCGCCAACGAGGTGCCGGGGGGTGGATTCAAGGGCTCTGGACACGGCCGCGATCCGTCAATCTCCGTACACGATGTCTACTCCCGTGCTGAGCACGTCATGCACAACGACGGGTGCTGACCCCCGTCTTACGTGGCGATAGCCACGGATCTAGACTCCGATACGTGGCAGTCCCCCAACAACTTGGCTTCAGCCAACAAAGACCGGTCCTTGTCGTCGACTTCGGCGCGCAATATGCGCAGCTGATCGCGCGACGGGTGCGTGAGGCCAAGGTCTACTCGGAGGTGGTTCCGCACACCGCCACCGTTGAGGAGATTACCGCCAAGAACCCTCTAGCGATCGTGTTGTCGGGTGGGCCGTCGAGTGTGTACGCAGACGGAGCACCGCAGCTCGACCCGGCACTATTCGAACACGACATCCCCGTATTTGGGATCTGCTACGGATTCCAGGCGATGGCCGGTGCGCTCGGTGGCACCGTCGCGCATACCGGCACACGCGAGTACGGTCGCACCAACATCCAGGTGACCGGAGGCGTGTTGCACGACGGCCTGCCCGAGCGGCAGCCGGTGTGGATGAGTCACGGTGACGCGGTCACGGAGGCGCCCGCAGGATTCGAGGTGACAGCCACGAGCGAGGGTGCCCCGGTCGCCGCGTTCGAGGACCGCGCGCGCAAGCTTGCCGGCGTTCAGTACCACCCCGAGGTTCTGCACTCGCCTCACGGACAGCAGGTGCTGAGCCGGTTCCTTCATGAGATCGCGGGCATCCCGCCGGCCTGGACGCCCGCGAATATCGCCGATGCGTTGATCGAGCAGGTGAAGGAGCAGGTCGGCGACGGCAAGGCGATCTGCGGGCTGTCAGGCGGCGTCGACTCGGCTGTGGCGGCCGCGCTCGTCTTGCGGGCGATCGGTGACCGGCTCACCTGCGTGTTCGTAGATCACGGTCTGATGCGTGCTGGCGAGCGGGCGCAGGTGGAGCAGGACTTCGTCGCAGCCACCGGTGCCAAGCTCATCACCGTCGACGCCGCCGATACCTTCATCGGCGAGCTGGCCGGGGTGTCCGAGCCGGAGACCAAGCGCAAGATCATCGGCCGCGAATTCATCCGGTCGTTCGAGGGCGCAGTGAGCGAAGTGCTGGGGGAGAGAGCCGCGCACGGCGAAACCGTCGACTTCCTCGTCCAGGGAACGCTGTACCCGGACGTCGTGGAGTCGGGCGGCGGTACCGGTACCGCCAACATCAAGAGCCACCACAACGTGGGCGGTCTGCCTGAAGACCTGCAGTTCACTCTCGTCGAGCCGCTGCGACTGCTCTTCAAGGACGAGGTGCGTGCGGTCGGCCGTGAGCTCGGCTTGCCCGAAGTGATCGTGGGGCGTCAGCCATTCCCCGGTCCGGGCCTTGGCATTCGCATCATCGGTGAGGTCACCCGAAGTCGGCTGGAGATCCTGCGTCAAGCGGATTCGATTGCGCGCGAAGAATGCGCGGCGGCCGGATTGGACAACCAGATCTGGCAGTGCCCTGTGGTGCTCCTAGCCGACGTTCGGAGCGTCGGTGTCCAGGGCGATGACCGGACGTACGGTCACCCCATTGTCTTGCGTCCGGTCTCTAGCGAGGACGCGATGACCGCCGACTGGACGCGGTTGCCGTACAACGTTCTTGAGCGGATCTCGACCCGGATTTCCAACGAGGTCGCCGGCGTCAACCGCGTCGTGCTGGACATCACGAGCAAGCCCCCGGGAACCATCGAATGGGAGTAGACCGAAAGGATCGGATGACGGCGACCTGATGATCCCCCGGGGCGCCGGGTTGCAGCCCCGATGCGAACGCGCACGAGTGCTACGAGTTTGACTATTCGTGATGTGGCAATGGGCACACTACCGGAACAACGTGAGGGGTTAGCACACTTGCTGGTAACCGCCCTCGGCGAACAGTCCAGCCGCGAGCAGCAGGTACACCACCACCGCGAGGGCAGATCGCGCACCCGTTTCTGCACACTCGACGTCGACGCGAGCGCGTCGTCGACCATCTCGAACGGCACGATCTGGGTCAACTCGCCGATGACCGGGCGCGAACCGGCCTACGGCAACCTCGACGGGCCGGCGGATGACAGACTGTGTGGACAGCGGAACTCCCAAGGTAAAGGGTTGTCTTGCGAGGACAAACCCTCGATACCGGGAGTTCCGCTGTCCCGCACGCACCGACACGCCCTTCACCCACGTGTGTCCCATTTGACCCAACAGTCCACGCCCAACTGCGCGGCACTGAGGTTAGCCCCCAGGAGCACGCTGCCTGGGCAAGGTGAAGTTCCGTACCGACGACGTCGTCATCCGCCTGATCGAGCCGTCGCCGCAGGCATCGCCGATGATCGCGGTGCCTCGACCGACCTGCAACTCGGCGGTCACGGCCTTCATGCAGTGCCTGTGTTCAAGCGGCACCAGGTGAAATGCTGACTGTGTTCGCGGCGCCAGGCGGCGGTCGGAGCGACACCAAGCCGGAGTAAACTCGCGTCGTGCCTGGACAGGGGGAGAGCGTGCGGACGGAGCCGGAACAGGCCCCGACCCCGCTTGCCGTCGCCCAGCCCCACCTCCCAGGCGTCGTCGCCGCGCCGCTTGCCGAACAGGTCTTTGACACCCTGCGGGGATGGATCGTCAACGGTCAACTGCCGCCCGGCCGCCGGCTGGGAGTGCGGGAACTCTCCGAGATGGTTGGCACCAGTGCGATGCCGGTTCGGGAAGCGGTGCGCGGACTCGTCGAGGCCGGACTCGCCGTTCACGAACCCTATAAGGGCGCCCGCGTCCGAGGACTCGATGTGGGCGAACTCGAGCACGCCTACGACGTGCGCATTCTGCTCGAAGGTGAATGCGCCCGTCTCGGGGCGACGACTGCGAAACCAGAAGTGGCCGAACGCATGCAGGAGCACTGGGCCGTCCTCGAGGAGGCTGCACGCGCGGGGGATGTGACTGAGGCGCTTCGCCGAGACGAGCTCCTGCTCGACGAGCTCTACACCGCCAGCGGCAACGACATCCTCTCTGAGATCATCCATGGGCTGTGGGACCGGTGCCGCCCCTACAAGGTGCTGTGGGCCAGTGACGCTGCCAGCCGCGGCGATGTCCACATCTGGCACTACAAGCCCGAGTTGATCGCCGCGGTGGTAGCTAACGACGGTGCGGAAGCGGAGCAGGTCCTGCGGCGGTCGTACACGGCCGCGAAGAGCTCGCTGCGGGCGTTGCTCACCCGCACCTCACGCTGACGTCAGCGACGAAGGATTCTTGACACAACCGGGGATCGCTGACCTTGATCGGGCATAACCCCTAGCGATATTTGATCAAAAATCGTCGATCGAATCCCTTGACTTCGATATTCGATCAAATCTAGAGTGGCTGGTGTCACATCGACGACATCCTGCAAGCCACGCAACAGCATCCCGGAGGTTTCTTTTATGACCAGCACGAACGGTCTCGTCGAGCGGGAATTGGTCCGCCTGGAGTCGACCCCGGCCTCGGCGCCCTACTCTGCGGCCGTCGCGCTGGGGGATCTGGTCTGGACGAGTGGCGCGTTGCCGGTGGAGGCCGACGGCGGTACGTCGGAGGATTTCGCCACCCAGGTGCGCACGGCGCTGTCGAACCTGGAGGCCTCGCTGCGCGCCGCCGGCGCGGACTGGTCGACGGTGCTGAAGATCAACGGCTATGTCGCCGATATCGAGAAGTTGCCCGCGCTCAACGAGGTCTACACCTCGGTGGTGACCGTGCACGGCGCGCCGGCCCGGACCACGGTCGAGGTCTCCCGCTTCCGTGGTCGCACCGCGGTCGAGTTCGACGCCGTCGCCTACCGCCGACAGGCCTGAGCCGCACCACTTCTCGTAATCCAATCCACGAAGGGTTCTCACCATGATCGACGCCTCCGAGTCCAGCGCAACGCGATCTACTCGCGCCGCCGTGCCGTCGGTCGCGCCCGCCCTGAGCGCTCCGCTGTCGGCGCAGTTGCAGCACCGGGTGTCCTCGTCGCTGCTCGCCGATCAGGTCTTCGAGGCACTGCGCGGCTGGATCGCGCAGGGGGAGTGGGAACCGGGTAAGCAGCTGCGGATCCGCGAGGTCGCCGCACAGGTGGGCACGAGTGACATGCCCGTCCGTGAGGCCTTCCGGCGGCTCGAGCAGGCCGGTCTGATCGTCGTCGAACCGTATCGCGGTGCGACGGTGCGGGTCTTGAGCATCGACGAGCTCGAACACGTGTACGACATCCGCATCATGCTCGAGCCCGCCGCCGCCCGGGACGGCGTGCAACGCTCCGACGCCAAGGTTCTGGAAACCATGCACCAGCACTGGGGACTGCTGCAGGCGGCGTCCGAACGCGGTGACGTCGTCGAAGCCGTCCGGCAGGACGAACACCTGCTGATGGCGCTGTACTCCGCCGGCCCCAATGACGTGCTCCTGAAGATGGTCCGCGAGCTGTGGGATACCTGCCGCCCCTACAAGAGCCTGTGGGTGACCAACGCCATCGAGCAGGGACTGGCCACCTGGAGTCATATCACGCACCTGCTCGATGCGGTCGAACGCCGCGACAGCGACGCCGCTCACAGCATTCTCGACCGGACCTACCGCGACGCCCGCGCCACGGTCCGGCAACTACTCGACACACAGTCAGGAAGAAACCAGTGAGGACCACCGTCGT
>NZ_JARJBD010000175.1:0-9191 GCF_029269925.1 Rhodococcus sp. T2V | reverse complement strand
CCCGACGCTAGCCCGCGGCACCGACATTCGGCGGCAGAGCCACAGGATTCGCTGTTCCCTACGCGACCCCTCCGCAATCGACCGGACGGAATCCTCAGGGACATGCGCGGCCGATACCCGGTATTCAAGCCATGGGATCTCTACATCGATCCGGAGGTGGCCTCGCGCGGGCGGCAGGACTGCGCCCGTCGAAGGTGGGCAGTCGAGCTCGGACCCGACGCCCGTCGCCTCGACGGGGGCACACCAAACGCAATCAGACGTTCCTCTGCAGCGCCGTGTCGACCAACCTATGGACGACGCGTGGGGTCGCGGTCATCTCGTCGAGCGCAACGTAGCCCTCAACATTGATGGCAACGTGTACGACCCGACCGACCCGATGGGCAAGATGTTCATCGGGTTTCTGGCGGGCGCGGACCACGCGGGTTGCCGTTGGTTCCCGCGGACTCCCTTGCCCCTACAGGTAGCGGCGACGGTCAGGTACGCGAAGAAGCAGTGACGTGTGGTCGCCGCGAGGCCGGACCACAGATTCACACCGATTCACGTCGGCGGCTCACACGGCACCCTCCCCCGCTTCACCGCGTCGACCAAAGTGGCGTGGTCGCGTTCGGTCTGATCCGCGTAGGCGTGCGCGAACCGGCTCAAAGCGACGTCGAGCGTGTCGGACTTTCCGACGTAGCCGCCGATCATCGACGCACCACTGGTCCGCGCGTGGCCCTTCGCGAGCAGGCGCCCGCAGATGCCGGCGTAGTCGGTCAGCGCTGCCGCGCTGAGGTTGTCGATCGGGACCGCCCCCTTCATGTTCCGGAACTGCCGCACGTAGTACTGCCGGCCCTCCACCGTCGTCCAGCCGAGCAACGGATCGCTGACGGTCTGCAGGGCCTGCTGGTACTCGACCACGCGCCGCCCCTGGTGGTCGTGCCAGGCAGACTCGCCGTGCACGAAACGCGCCACGACGGATCGACGCGCCTGCTTGAGCTGCAGGAACAGCACGTCGTCGGCACTGCTCCCTTCGCACAGCACGACGTAGGCACGCAGTCCGACGCTGCCCACGCCGACCACTTTGTGCGCGACGTCGACGACGGTGTAGCCACTGAGCAGTCGTGCCCAATGGCTGGGCAGCGTGGTGAGGTATTCGTCGAGCCCGGCGGCGAGATGCTCGGCCTCGGCCTCGGACACCCGGGTGATCAGCGGCGGCTCCTCCACGATGCGCCGGCCGGTGTCGTCCTGCTCGGTGAATCGGGGCAGCGCCCGGTCGCTGACACGGCGCCGAGCCCGCTCCGCGGCGCGGGTGATCTCGTGGCGCAGCGACTCGTCCGACGCCGTCGCGTGCAGCCGGTCCAGGTCGAGTCGCTCGAACGAGCGCGCCAGCAATGGTTGTTCCGCGAGCCAGCGCACATGCTCGCGATAGGTGGCGACGCAAGACTTCACCGCACTCTCGCACTGCCCCTCGGTCGCCGAGTTCTGCCGGCCCGCCACCCAGATGCTCGCAGTCAATCGGCGCAGGTCCCATTCCCAGCCGCCGGGATGCGCCTCGTCGAAGTCGTTCAGATCCAGCACCAGGTCGCGCTCCGGCGAAGCGTAGAACCCGAAGTTGCCCAGATGCGCGTCCCCGCAGATCACCGGCCGGATTCCGGTCGCCGGCAGCCCGGCGAGGTCCTCGGCCATCACGATCGCGGTGCCGCGCAGAAAACCATACGGCGAAGCCGCCATCCGCCCCACCCTGACCGGTATCAGCGATTCCACCCGACCCCGATGCGACACACCGATCTGATCCACCACATCGGGGCGATCGTCCGGTGCGCGCCACTCGCCGAGCGCCGACCGCGGTGCCTGCTTGCGCAGGCGTTTGCCGAGCGCGTACCGCTCCGCCCTCGGCGTGGCCCGGCGGCGCAACGACGCGAACGACTCCCCGTCGGTGGTCGGCAACACGATGTGCGCGTCCACGGTTACCGCCCGCCGACGTCGAGGATGAGTCGACCACCACGGCGTCCAGCTCGTCCGGGTTGGGCACGTTGCGGATCAGACAACTCGATCACCGTCTCTTCGCTGCGAACAGTAAGGATGCGTGCAGCATATCGACGGGTACCTGACGCTCGCGGCGAACGGTCGCTAGCCCTCCACGGTTGGGAGGTACGCGCGTCAGGGTGTTCCAGAGATTCTCCGATCGAGCCCGTCGCGTGGTCACCCCTCGCCGCCGGCACCCACCACCAGAACTGGCGTCGGCACCGAACACCTGCCCGCCCCAGATCCTCGACCCCAACCGCCCCGGAGCAGCAGCGCTGCCCTCATCGGGTGCCACCGCCCCGGCACCGACAGCAACCTCGAGGGCCTCAGCGCACCGACGGGCCCCGCCCCGGCCGCCGGGCACATCCCATTCACCGGCGACAACGCAGAAAGTCCTCGAGGGCAGCCTGCGCATCAGCGAGATGCGCGAGCAAGAGGTTCGCCGGGTTGCAGGGCTCGACGATCTGCCGGGCAATCTCACGCGGGTGAGTCTCCCGATCTGCTCGCTCCCGGCGTCCACGCGCTCCCTGCCCGAGGTCGACCCGCTGCGGCCGGAGCAGCGCGGCGCGGTTCGTCGGCGAATGCCGCGGGCAGTCGAGTGTGCCGCCGCCAGTTCACCGTCGGCGAGCGACGGTGAACCGATCCGCCTCGCCGAGCCGCTCGACCGCCGAGCCGCCGTTCACGGCCACCGCCACGTGATCCGCCGAGTCGATCACGACGAGCAACTCATCCGACCGCACGTCGGCGAATGTGCGGGCGACGGTGGCGGGCACCATGGCCCCCTCGGCCCGGATCGTCACGTGATCACCGCGCCGTAGGCCCGCGGCAGCCAGATCCGTTGCCGTCGCTGCGAGCTGGATGTTGCCGAATCGGTCGACGGTCAGCACCTCGCTGCTGAGTTCGCCGGGTACGGCGTCAATTTCGAGTGCCCTCAGGCGCGCGAGCGAGTCCGGGTCGATCGGGGGCCCGAACCGCTCCGGCGCCACGCCGACAGCCAGGTGCGCGGCGGCCGGCGCGAAGATGTCTCGACCGTGGAACGTCGCGGACACCGTACTCAACCGATAGTCGGGTGCGGCAAGCAGGTACGCGGAGCGGACCCCGCCCAGCGCCTCGGCCGCCGGTCGCAGCAATCCGTTGTCCGGGCCCACCAACACCCCGGCGTCGGTGACGACCACGATCGGGCGGCGATCGGTGCCCACGCCTGGATCGACTACCGCCAGATGCACGGAAGGCGGCAGGTACGGCACCGTCTGTGCCAGCACCGCAGCACCCCACCGGAGGCGCTGCGGCGGCACCGCATGGGTCACATCGATCATGCGCACACCCGGCGCGAACCGGGCGATGACACCGTGGCACGCCGCGACGAACCCGTCGGAGAGCCCGTAATCGGTGGTGAACGAGATCCAGTCGTAGCCCACGTCGTCATCCCGTCCGTTGTTCTCGGTCCGCGGTGCCCTCGCCGGCCTGCGCCAGATGGGCCGCCGAAGGGGGCCGGCCGCAAGGCGAACTGATCGCCGATCGCGGCGGTGATCGGTTCGGGCGCGTTTCCTGGATGCAGTGATCGGCCCCGGCCACTCGACAACCACGTGATCGGGAAGGATCGCCCGCGTCCAGCGAAGCAAGCGTGCGTTCGGGTCCGAACGCGAAGTCCATCATGCCCCACACGAACGGGGAAGGCGTGGGCCCGAGCGTGGCCGGCACCTCTCGCGCGACGCGCTCGAGCATCGGGCGACGCGCACGCTTGCTGCTCGACGCGTCCACCGAGTGCATTCGAGCACGCCGGTTCACGGTTCCCCGGCTCGGCCGAGACTCCACCGAGGCGCGCCCATTGCTCTCTGCCGTGCCGTGGTGCGCAGTCCCCCTGAATGAATTGTGCGAAGGCCCGGGTCGGAACCGCAAGAGACGGCAATTGACGTGCACCACCGGATGCCGTCGTCAGATCGACCGAATGCGGAACACCCGCACCGGCGGCGCGCCGACAATCCCACCCCAGTTGCGAGTTCGCACGGCATGGACTCGCCGGTGCATCAGTTCCGGTACAGCGTTGCCTCGAGTGCCTGCAGTGTCCTGGCCACTCCGTGGGCGATCACATCGACCTCGGGGCATACGGCACTGTCACCGACGACGGTGATCGTGACCTGCCCCGCGTACGAGAGAGCACCGACACCCACCGCGATGTTGCCCATCAGGGCCACCACCGGGATCATCTTGCACACCTCAGCCCCGAGAAAGAAGAGCGGGGCGGGTGGGCCGGGCACGTCGGCGACGTAGGTGTTCATCATCCGTTGACGAGGCAGCATCGTCAGCGCACTCCACCGAACGATCGGGCCGGCCACCACCGCTCCGAGGCGAGGACGGACAGACCGCTTGCGGGTGGCGGTGTCGGCGGCTATCGCCGCCAGTCTGCGGACGGGATCGTCGATTCCGAGTGGGAGCGGCACGATCATCTGCCCGAGCACATTGCCGCGCGCCGGCCCCGGCAGGTCCCGATGCAGCGACACCGGCACCACCGCACGCAACTCCAGGGCGTCCGGCTCCCCCCGACCGCGCAGCAGCTCGCGCAGGCCACCGGCGAAGGCGGTGAGCAGAACATCATTGATCTTCGCGCCGTACCGATGAGAAATATCGTGCATCGTCCCGAGTTCGACATCGACGACGGCGAATTCACGAGCAGAACCGATTCGCCGATTCAGACTGCTCCGCGGCGCCCGCCCCTCGGCGACCATCTTCCGCGCCGATGACCACGTACCCCGAACACGGCTCACGATCATCGCCGGACGCAGACACGCCGTCAGCATCCGAACGATCGCGGCCCGGCGGCGACGAAGGTTGTCGACGACAAGCTCCGTCACCGTCGGAACCGGCGCCGGGATCCACGGCTCCACAGCAGGTACCGGGCCGTGGGGTGCAGCGTCGAACAGGGCACCGAGCATGGCCACCCCGGCCGGGCCGTCGGCAATCACGTGGTGAACGCGGAGATAGATCGCGGTCCGGCTTCCCGCCAGCTCGGGTACGAACCACATCTCCCACAGCGGCCGGGACCGGACGAGCGGACACCGACGCAACTCCTCGACCACCGCGAGAAGCCGCGCCTCGTCAGCGTGATCGGCCGCCGGGACGGCGCGCACGTGGTCGCGGATATCGAAGGCGGCCGCATCCACCCACAGTGGCCGTCCCAGACCCCACCGAGGCACGAACACGATCTGCCGCAGACGCGGCACCAGCGCCAGCCGCGCCTCGATCGACGCCTGTACCTCCTCGATCGGGAATCGGCCGTCCGTGTCGACGAGGTCGCCACCGTCGAGCAGGGCCACCAGGCCGATGTCCTGCGGCCATCCGGCCTCGTCCGGCCACAGGGTCATCACGTCCTGTGCGGTCAACCGCTCCATGAGTCTCACCCGATCTGCGCCGGAACACCCCGGAAACGACGCCGGACCCGCCCGCGTCTCCTCACTCCAGCAAACCAGATCACCCAGACCTAGGACTGTCCTTCGGAAATCGGCGACGTCATGACGGCAGGACCCCGTCACCGGAAGTGTCAGCGAACCCACGTGTCGACTTTCGCAGTCGATCAGCGCCACCCCGACCGCGTGAGCGAATTCTCATGCTTGCCAGATCCGTTCGATCCCGACCCTTCACGGTTCAGCGGGCAGACGTGCAGGAGTGATACGCCGAGGGTGACGGCACCGAGGAGGATCCCGGCGAGCGCGAGCACCGGCGGCGCCAGGGCAGGGCCCCGCCAACACCGTCGCAGCCGAGGAGGAACATTTCGTACGCCCGCCGCACCGGCGCGTCCTCGTCGAAGATCACCGGCAGCACCACATCGTCGACCAGGTGGATTGGGAAACGAACGAGCCGGTAGGCGGCCCGCACCCCGGCGCCCGGTCCCAAGCTCCGATCGTAACGCCGCCCCGCGCCGCGTCGAGGATCCGTTTGGCGTGCCGGGTGAACGGGATGTGCCCGGATCGGGCTGGCTCGCCGTGACCGGTGGTGAGCCGGCTGTCGATGACGGCCTCCGACACTCGAACAATTCCAGCGCTCGCGCTGCTGCGCCGTCATGTTCACGGACGAGGCCCAGCAGAATGTGCCCGGTTCCGAGGTAGTCGTGGTGGTGGGCCCGGGCCGCTTCCGAGGCCAGGACGACGGTGCGCCGCGCTTGGTCGGTAAACCTCTAGAACACCGTTGCTCCCATCGGATGTGGCCGGTGCACGCGGTTACCTCATGCCCGTTGTGCACACCAACCGCTGGACCGGGGCGGGGTGCCTACGTCGCCCACCCGGTGGGCCGCAGCAGGATAAGTAGCGTCATCGGTACTCCCCGACCCGCTACGTGAGCCTGATGATGACCCGGGAGCCGGCGGCCAGCTTCTGGGCATACGTCGTCAACTCGGGATCGGTGATCGCCGCATCCGTCGCGTCCTCCCACGCCTGCGCCACGCGACGTTTCGTCTCCTCGACCGACTTGCCCTTGCATTCACGCTGCAACCGATCCATCACGCGTTGCAGCGTTTGTTCCACTGTGGCTTTCGCGACCTGCTCTAACTCGCGCTCGTCGAAGTCTGACACGTGCGGTCTCCGTCGTTTGAGCCCTGAGTGCGAACTCCGGCTCGGTACCTCATGGCCATAATCGACGAGACGTCGCGACGGCAATAGAGGAAATCGGCCCTGATCGCTGGTCTGTCACCCTCGCTGCGGGTATCCGACCTCCTTCGAGACACGTCTGGGCAGGTCATACCCGGCGAACTCTGTTGTCGCCGAACGTAACCGGACAGCCGACTCAGCTGCTGCCGAACATGTCGCCGAACGGGTTGGACTCGCCGAGCAGACCACCGAACGGATTCGATCCACCGAACATGTCGCCGAACATGTCGCCGAACGGGTTGGACTCGCCCAATAGACCACCGAACGGATTGAGTTCGTTCTCGTCCTGCTGATCGTCCTGGTCCTCGTCCCCGCCTCGGGGGTGTTGCCCGTTCCGATCGACCTGCACAACCCCCGACACTGCGGCGGCCGCAGCGGGTGCTGCCACCGCGGCCATCGGAAACGCGGCAAGTACTCCGACGACGACGATCTTCGCCAGCAGACGCGACAGGTCATTCTTCTTCGCTTGTTTCAGCACGGTCGTACCTTCCGTGGCGCCGAAGAGATCGCGGTAGGTGTTCATGCCCTCAACCAGACGGGGACGTCTTCGAAATGGGCGAAACCGACCAAGTTGTCGTGCTCGAATCCTGGTCTCTTCAGCGTGGCTGTTGTCGGGTGCGCCGCCGGGCCACGGCGCAACTTCCACTACACGCCTCAAACTCCGATCCTTCAACTCCCCATGCGGGACAGCCCGGGTCCGGCTGATCGGGCTCCCTCGCCGCCACCCGATCACTCACGCCAGTGCGTGCGGACGGCAATCGAGCGGTTTTGGCGAACGAGCCCGGCTCCATCTGCGTGTCAACAGGTTCCGTTGCCATAGCACAGAGAACAGTGAGGTTCACCTCCCGGTCGACCGGTAGCGTGCAGTCCACACAGCTACTCCGAAGGCGAACGTCGCACATTCGAGAAGGGCGTATGCCAGATTGTCGGGTCGACGACCGGAAACCGGCGGCCAGTCACCAGGGTGGGAACGAGTCTGACGAACAGGTTCTTCGCCCCCGCCTGCCATGGAAAGAGCGGCAGATCCACCGTGTCCATCAACTCATCGATTTCACGGATCCCCTCGGCACGTCCCTTGATCACCACGCTCCACGCTTCATGCGCCGGCGCCTCGTAGCCGTCGACTTCCAGCGCAACCGGCGCATCCGACAGCGCAGCGGACACTTTGGTTCCTCTCCCGGACCTGAACACGACGGTTCCATGATCGACCGCATAATTGAGGGGAAAGATATCCGGGTGGTCGTCCACCCACACGGCGAGACGGCCCACATTCTCGGTACGAAGCAGCGCCCAACATTCGTTCACAGCAAGTTCCCTGACACTTGGCTCATTGTTTCCCATTGCCTTCGCCTCCTGTCATGGCATGAGAGGAACGGGGCCGTCGCGTTCCGGCACGGCGATCCGGCTCACCAAGAATCATCGTCGCTGTCTCGGTTCTTCGCGACGTATCCGCTATCTGCTGTCGGACAAACTGAGCGTGCCCGACCTGATTCGATGTCCAGCTCGTCCAACTGGGAAGCGCACAACCTCGAGCGCTTGCGTCTCTCGGCGGCCCGGCCGAACACGTCGTAGGCGTTCTCGATGTCGCCGAGGTCGAAGGTGTGGCTCACGAACAGGTCGGCGGGCAGGCTGTGTTCGGCGACCATTTTCAGCAGCGTCGCGGTGGTGTCGGTGTTCACCAGGCCCATCGATGGTGATGTTCGAGATCCACAGCGTGTCGAGCGGCAGCGGCACGCCGGCGTCGTGCACGGTGGCGACGTGCCCCGCGGGTCGGACGACGTCCAGACACATCTGGAAGGTCGCCGGTATCCCCACCGCCTCGATGGCGACGTCGACGCCGAGCCCATCGGTCAACGCCATCACCTGGTCCTTCCAGTCGTCGTCGCTGGACAGCACCCCGTGTGTGGCGCCGAATCGCTTCGCCTGTTCCACCCGGTTCGCGTCGAGGTCGACTGCGATCTCGTGACCGGTCGGCAGGATGTCGGACAGCATCGCGCCCTCCTGCGGTGCCACCCCGTCGGGCAGCCGATACACCGACGTCTCAGCGAACGGCACTCGGACGTACTCGGCCTGCGCGCCGTTGATCAGGTGCCCGAGGACCAGCCGATGCCGGACGCACCCTCGTCGGCGAGGCAGTGCGAGAACACCCGCTGCTTGCACATATCGCAGTGCCCGCACGCGGAAATGCAGGAGACGATGACCCGGTCGCCGACCTGTAACGAGGTGACCGCCGAGCCGACCTCGTGATCATCCCGACGCCCTCGTGGCCGAGGATGCCCTCGTCCTGCACCGCGGGCACGTCGCCCTCGAGGATGTGCAGGTCGGTGCCGCAGATGGTGGTGGTCTCGATCTTGACCACCACGTCCGTTGGCTTCTCAATGCTGGCGCAGGGGACGTCCTCCCACGCCTTCCGGCCGGGACCGTGATAGATCATTGCCTTCATCGGTGGGCCTTTCGACTGTGGCCTCCTTCTACGGGCCCTCGACGGTGACCACCTAGGAGCGTGCTGAACTATCCGACAGCCGACCGCCGCGTGTCGAGCCGGGT
>NZ_JARJBD010000174.1:0-9278 GCF_029269925.1 Rhodococcus sp. T2V | reverse complement strand
CAACGAAGACCGCCGCTCAACAGCACAAGTCAAGATCATTTAGTTCAGAGAAGCCTGCATCAAACTCTCCGTCGTCGCCTCCGACATCTTCGGAGTCTCCGGGCGGGACATGATGGACGCCCTGATCGCGGGACAACACGACCCGAAGATCCTGGCGCAGAAGGCGCGGTCCCGGATGCGCACCAAGATCGACCGCCTCGAGGAGGCACTCAACGGGCACTTCGATGACCATCACGGTTTCCTGTTGGCCCGGATGCTGAACCGCATCGATACCCTCGACGCCGACATCGCCGCCGTCGACGAGCAGATCGAGGTGCATTTGGCGCCTTTCATGGCGGAGGCCGCCCGGCTCGATGAGATCCCGGGGGTCGGTGCGGTGATCGCCGCGACGATCATCGCCGAGGTCGGGGTCGACATGTCGAGGTTCCCCACCGCTGGGCACCTGTGCTCCTGGGCGAAATTCTCCCCTGGCATCAATTCGTCGGCCGGGAAGACCACGGGCAACAGTTCCTCCGGGCACGGCAACGCATACCTTGCCGGAGCTCTCGGTGAGGCCGCCGTGGTCACCCGGAAGACCGACACCTTCCTCGGTGCCCGCTACCGTCGCCTGGCGAAACGGGGAAAGAAACGCGCCATCGTCGCGGTCGGACGTTCCATTCTCGTCGTCGTCTGGCATCTGCTCTCCGACGAACAGGCCACCTTCCGAGACCTCGGTTCCGATCACTACACCCGTCGCATCAACCCTGAGACCAAGAAACGCAATCACATTCGTGGACTCGAGGCTCTGGGCTACAACGTCGCCTGCACCCCGGCAGCCTGATACGAACCACCCCGATCGCAACCTCGTGAGACCACCTCACGTGGATAGCAGAGCACGTGTTCCGACCGCACGTCCCTCACCCCATTTTCGGATCAGTGTCGGATTGGATGTGCACGCACGATCGGTCGTCGCGTGCGGCCTCGACGGGCGGACCGGTGAGCTGTTCGAGCGCCGATTGACGCCCGATCATCGCGACATACTCGAGTGGATCCGGTCGTTGCCGGATCCGGTGAAGGCGACGTACGAGGCCGGGCCCACCGGGTTCGGGCTGGCCCGTTTCCTGGACACGGTCGGCATCGAGTGTCTGGTGGCCGCGCCCTCGAAGCTGCAGCGCCCGTCCGGAGATCGGGTCAAGACCGACGCGCGAGATGCACGGCATCTGGCGAGATTGCTGCACCTCGATCAGATCACCTCGGTCACGGTGCCGAGCGTGGCGCAGGAGGCCGCCCGGGATCTGGTGCGCGCGCGTGAGGACGTCCGCCGGGATCTCATGGCGGCCCGGCACAGGCTGTCGAAACTTCTTCTGCGGCAGGGGATCGTCTACTACGGAGGGCACGCGTGGACGCAGGTGCACGACACCTGGCTGCGCAGCCAGCACTTCGATGAACCCGGTCTGCAGTTGGCGTACGAGACCGCGTACGACACCATGCTCGCCGCCGTCGGCCGGCGCGACCGTTTGGATGCCGCGATCACCCGGATGGCCGCCGACAGCGCCTACACCCCGGTGGCGACCCGGCTCGGGTGCCTGCGGGGGGTGTCCACGTTGACCGCGTTCGGGCTGGCGGTCGAGATCGGGGACTGGCACCGGCTGACCGGCCGCTCGATCGGCGCGTACCTGGGACTGGTGCCCACCGAGTCGTCCTCGGGCGCCTCCCGCTCGCAGGGGGCGATCACCAAGACCGGCAACGGGCACGCGCGCCGATTGCTGATCGAGGCCGCCTGGCATCACCGGCAGCCCTATCGTGCCGGGGTGGATCTGCGGCGCCGCTGGGACAAGGCCTCACCGGCGGCCCGAGCCCGCGGGCAACGAGGCAACCGGCGCCTGCACGAGCGCTGGGCCGGGTTCGACGCCCGCCGCAAGCGTCCCGTGCCGGCGAACACCGCCATCGCCCGCGAGCTCGCCGGGTGGTGCTGGTCGTTGGCCGTGCTCGACGACTGACCCATGGGGCCTTCCCCCCGTCGCGGGCCATTCTGGTCGTTTGCTCGTCGGGCGGCAAGGTCGGTTCTCCTCGCTTGCGCTGCGGGGACTCCACCTTGCCCCCGCTCCTCGGCGACGACCGATGGGGGCACGGACCGGGGGGCCGAAGGCCCCCACGAACGTCCCGGTTGATACACGGTTGGGTGACAACAGCGCCTGGGAGTGACCCGCGAGAGAACTATGAGCAATCCTCAACTGCACGTTGGGATCACGCTCGAGGTTAGACCAGCGATCCACTCCAGCCGAACAACTGTCTTTGCGGTAGCCAACCCGCGCATATCAGACTTCGACAACGCGTCGACAACCGACACGCTCGCCACCAACCAACAGATTCATCCGGGGCCACCCGAGGCGGACGTCCCTCGACGACGGTCCTGGACGTCCGCCTCCTGCTGCCCTCTTGACAAATCTGCGTCCATATCAGTTCTTAATCGGGGTGATTCGGCCTTCGAACGTGGTTGCATTAACAACGCCGACACCGACGCCGAGGACAGCTTCAATCCGGCCTTCTCCGCAGGCAACCGTTGCTGGTGGGCGCCGATCCAGACCTCGCGGTGGGCGGCCATCCGGAGTTTCCACCTGATCTGCGTGCTCACTCCTGTCCGGTCAGCGCGGTCAGCACCGCCGAGATCGCGCGTTGGTGAGCGTCTTCGATGAACGTTTCCGACGTAATGTGACGTCAGATATCACAACTGTCCGAATGCTTCCCCGGAACAGTGCGGTGCTGCGTGCCTGGTTGGGTCGGATGCCGAGCGGTGTTCAGTCTCAGCTTCAGTCGTTCGGTGCTGATCGGGCGGCCTGGCTGCCCGATCGCCTCGCCGGTCTGCTCGTGCTCGCTACGCCCAAGGCCCATCCGCGATCGGGCCTACTGACCGTCGACCAGATCTCGATCAACCAACGACGGCGTCCGAATCGGCCTCCGCCGCACACCGATCGACTCCCCTCCTAATCGGCCGACGACCTGGCCCGCCCCGTTGGTCGCCACACTCGAAGGTCGACGCCACCATCGGCGCCACCACTCCGTCTCTCTTGCTGTTCTCCTCGGCGGGCGGTGTCGATAGTGGTGTCGTGCAGCAGCTTTCGGGCCAGAAGGTCTGGCGAATTGTCGCCGTCGATCGAGTTGACCGGGCCGCGCCAGCGCAGAGCGGGCCCAGGTGCGTAGTGGCAAGTTCGCTGGTATGGCCCATCGGAGGAAGGTGCCGGTTCCATAGCGGTAGGCCCCACCAGCGGGATCGGTGAGCCACCGGACCAGGTCGGTCCGACCGGTCCTCCTGACGCCGATCCGCTGCGACCCGCCAGCGAAGAATCACGCATCTGTCGGAACCTTCGGGCAAGCACCCCAGCTCAGTGGGCGTGTCGTGCCTACCCGCGAAACTGTCACAGTCGGCGCGGTCATCAGGCGATCTGCGGAAACTCTCCCGTCCGATGCAATTCCCGAGGGTTGGCGCACGTACCGCATGGTCGACGCGACCGTCCAGTGTCCTAGAAGTTGTTGGATGGCAAGCAGGTCCACGCGCCGCGCTCGTAGTTGTGGGTGGCACAGGCACGACGCATCCTGTGCGGGCTGAACCACTCCGTTGTCGGGCCGACCGTCCACGTCCATCAGGTGCCGCAATCGGTTACGGATCGTGGCCGCGGCCATCCGGCCGCCGGACTCGTTACAAAGCAGCTCCTTGGCGCGGCTCGCACGTCAGGCCGGGTCAGGTCAACATTCCTCGCCAAAGAACTTCGAACGCAGCATGGAGACGCATCATGGTCTCCGGGTTGTCGAAGCTGTCTCCGCGCACCACGGTCTGGTAATACGCCGCGCCGGCCATGGCGTCGAAACACGCCTCGACATCGAGGTCGGCGCGCAGGATGCCCCGCTCGATACCGACACGGAGGGCCGACTCCATAGGGGCTCGGCGGCGTGCAACGTGCGATGCCCAGTACGCCTTCTGGAGCGTTCGATCGGCCATGACGAGGCGGATCCGCTGTCGCAACCGCAATTCAGAATAGTCGGCTCCCTCAGTCTGTACGCCGAACATAGCGGCTAAGACGGCTTCACGCAGATCACCGTCCGTGGGAATGGTCGGCGGTACGACGCGTCCGAAGTCGAGTGCAGCGGCGATGAGAGTGGTCAGTGACGGCCAGCGACGGTAGAGAGCCGCCTTGCTGATGCCGCTGCGGGAGACGATCCGCGAGACGGTCACCTCTTCGTCGGCGTCGATGAGGGCGAGTGTGACTTCGATGATCTGCTCGTCGAGGGCCTCGTCGCGAGGACGGCCGGGACCGGGGCGCACAGTAACCTCCGAATCGCGGGTAGTGGCCGACGTCATTCGGCCAGCGCCCGGTGCCGCAGCCGAGCGATGGTATCGTCGCCCAGCCCCGCGGCGCGCAAAGGCTCGAGAGCGTCCCCGTGGCGCTCGCGTAGCACCGCGAGCAGCAGTCGCATCGACACTTCCATGGAACCGTCGAGCAGAGCGGGGGTGTCGTGGGCGTCCTGGTCGAATCCGAGCGCCTTCCACATCGCACCCATCACTGGACGCGTGCGCTCCAAGATCGCCGGCATGTTGTCGCCAGTGCGGGCGTAGTCGGCGACGATGGCGTCGTCGTCTGCGCCGAGCGCGAGCAGAAGGATCGCTGCAAGCACACCCGTCCGATCCCGGCCGGCCGCGCAGTGAAACGCCGTGGCTCCTGGCGTGTACGCAATGACGTTCAGTGCCGTCACCAGCTGCGGTGCGGACCCTTCAACCATACGTGCGTACATCTCTCCCATGGCCTCGTGACCGAAAGTTGGGGCCGACCTCCGCCATCGTATCTGCCACATTCGCGATGAGCGGCAGGTGGTGATACGAGACAGGAAATGCAGCGAGCGTGCCCCGGCCGGTCGTGGACACCTCGAGGGGGGAGCGCAGATCGATGATGGCGGTGAGTCCGTCGGAGGTAAGTTGCTCGGCGACCTCTTCGGTCACGTACGCGAGGTCGTCGGTGCGGATCGCGACGCCTTCGCGGAGGACTCCGCCCTTCACCGGGATGCCGCCGAGGTCTCGGAGGTTGACCGGGGCGCTGAGCGCGAGGTCACTGAGGGTGATGTTCATGTGATTTTCTTTCGGATTAGGGCGCTGACCTGGTCGATTGCCGTGACGAGCACGATGATGCAGATGATGATGGCGCTGAGATGTCCGTAGTTGTACATCCGCATCGCCGTGGTGAGTTCGAGTCCGATGCCGCCGGCTCCGACGAGGCCGAGGATGGTCGCGCCGCGCACGTTTCCCTCGAACAGCAGCAGCGTGTATGAGACGAGCATCGGAGCGGCCTGCGGGAGAATTCCGTACTGGACCACCTGCCGTTTGGAGGCGCCGACCGCCTGCATGGCAACGATCGGTCCGGGATCGACCGATTCCATCGCCTCGGCGAAGATCTTGCCGATCGAGCCAAGCGACCCGAGAGTCATCGCCAAGATGCCGGCGAACGGACCGAGCCCGACTGCCGAGACGAACATGAGCGCGAAGACGAGATCGGGCACCGAGCGGATGATGTTCATCACCCACCGGGCCGGATAGTACAACCATGTCGGCGCAATGTTGGTAGCGGCGGCGAACGCGACGAACAGTGAGAGCAGCGCACCGAGCACGGTCCCGACGATCGCCATCTGGAGAGTCTCGAGTAGGAGCTCGATGATGACGTCGATCTTCGAGAAGTCCGGCGGGAAGAGCCGGGAGAGAAACTCTTCCATATTCACCGCGCCCTCGCCGAGCTTGACGAAGTCAAACCCAACGCCGCCGGCGGACCAGATTAATACGAGAAGCGCCACCGGGATACCGATGAGGAAGCGCGTGCGCGGGACGGAGAAGGCTTGCTCCATGCGGGCGCGTTCCGCGGCAGGGAGTGACTGTGCGTCGCGCTTCGTGCGCTGTTCAGACGTGGAGGTCGTCATCGTCGTCCCCCTCGTCGTCGTAGAGCACCGAGAGCTTCTCGGCGTCGAGATCGGCGGTGCGCGCGGACACGATCATCTCCCCGTGCCGCAGCCCGACGATCCGGGAACTATATGCAAGGGCCAGAGGCAACACGTGCAGGCTCACGAGCACCGGGATGCCGTCCTCCGTCGCGATCTGCTGGAGGAGTTCCAGCACCGAGCCCGCGAGTTTCGGGTCGAGGGACGCAACCGGCTCGTCGGCGAGAATCACCCGCGGCTGCTGCATAAGGGCTCGCGCGATAGCCACGCGCTGCTGCTGACCGCCGCTGAGCGAGCGCGCCGATTCCTTGGCTTTGTGCGCGATGCCCACGCGATCGAGGAGTTCGAGGGCCCGCCGCCGGTGCGCGCCGGAGAAGCCGCCGACGAGATTGATCGCACCGGCCCCGTGCAGCGCCCCGGTGAGCACGTTGGTCAGCACGGTCATCCGCGGGATGAGGTTGAACTGTTGGAACACCTGCCCGACCTCCGCGCGGAGGGCGCGCAGCTCGCCGCGGGCGAGGTTGGTGACGTCGTGCCCGGCGACCTCCACGGATCCGCCCGAGACGGGGGCAAAGCCGGTGAGGCTTCTCATGAGTGTGGACTTACCTGATCCGGATGCTCCGAGGAGCGCCACCATCTCCCCGGGGAACAGGTCGAGGTCGACGCCGTCGAGCACGGGCCCCGCGTCGTAAGCGACGCGGAGATCGCGCACGGTGACGAGGGACAGCGTCCGGCGGTGTCCAGTGGTGGTCGTGGGAATGGTTCTGCGCTCAGAGAAGATGGGCGCGTTGGTATGTGACTTCTCCGGCTGCTTCGCGACCGTGCTCATTTGAGGTCCTTCAGCTCAACGCCGGCGATCGCCGCGATCTCGGCGAAAGAGGCGAAGATGCTCGGGTCAGGGGCGATGACGACGTCCAGCCCGGTGAAGGAGCCAAGTCCGCCGAGCGCCTCAGCGTTCTCCTCGGAGAACACCTTCGGCAGTGCCTCTTCGAGGAGGGTGCGGGTCTCGTCGTCGAGGGACTGGCGGGAGAGGACTGTGCCCATGACGTCCATGGCGGGGCTCTGTCCGACCGCACGCCACTCACCCGCTGCGAACGGGAAGATGGGTGCGCCCTTCTGGGTCAGTACGACCGCCGTGCAGGCGGCATCCACCTGGCCCTGTTCGAGTGCGGCAAAGCTGCCCTCGTGACCGCCGGCGAAGATCGACGTGTAGTCTTTCCCCTGCTCCAACCCTGCCTCGTGGAGCATGTAGACGGGCATGAAGTAGCCGGAGCTCGAAGCCTGGTCGGCGAAGGCGACCGTCTTGCCTTTCAAGTCCTCGACAGTGTTGATCGGCGAGTCAGCCTTCACGACGCAGGTGGAGACCGGCTCTCCGTTGCCCTTCCAGGCGAGAAGCGCGTCCACTTCACCGGTGTTGACCGCGAGAGCAGAGGGAAACCCGGACATGATGCCGATGTCGACGTGGTCTGTTCGAATGGCCTCGACGACGCTGAGGTAGTCGGGCACATCGGTGACCTCGACCTCGCGGCCTGTCTCCTCTTCGAGCATCTTGACGAACGCATCGATCGGATTGACCTTGGTCGGGTCATCCGAGCTGGGGAGGGTGGCAATTGTGATGGGGGCGTCCGCCACGGATGTCGCTACATTGCCCGAGGTCTGGCAGGCGGTGAGGGTGAGAACGGCGATGCCGAGCATGCCCGCGGCCGCGAGGGTGTAGGGGCGCATGCGATGACCCTTTCAGAGATGAAGTGTTGTATGTCCTCGAGATTTCGAGAACACCCGAATTCAAACTCCGAAAGGTATCGAGGAATTACGAGACCGCCGTACTGCGAAAGGAACGTCAGGTGAACAAACACTATTGATGGTCCATCGCAGCGACCACACGGAGCTTCTCCTGCTCTTCGTCGGCCTCGTTGTGCACCGCGCGCAAGCACGGTGCAAGCCACAACCACGGGGAGCGCGAAGTGCAGCACACCGATATCTACGAGGGTGCGATACCGAACGCCACTGGCTGCTCGACCGATCACGAGAGCACCGATGCCCGCGCCGTCCCGCCCCCATTCGAGGGCCTTCCGCTACGCCATGTTCGTACTGGTGCGTCACGAGGAAATGGAGGGCGTTGTTCCACACCGCCTTTCCGCCTCCTGCAGGAGATAGGGGTAGCCGTTGGCTGCGTCCAGCGCCAGCCGCAGCGCCGGCTCCGGCCTGCTCGCCATCCGAGGCTGAAGGCG
Source organism: Rhodococcus sp. T2V (assembly GCF_029269925.1). Lineage (NCBI taxonomy): Bacteria > Bacillati > Actinomycetota > Actinomycetes > Mycobacteriales > Nocardiaceae > Rhodococcus > Rhodococcus sp. T2V. The sequence continues at coordinate 1,092 of NZ_JARJBD010000174.1, read as the reverse complement.
CGGGTGCACTCCGCGCCGGCGGCGCAACTGGCTCGTCCCATTCGGCGTCCCGCTCGATGACCGGTGGCACGAGCGCCGCCCGCGAGTCCGGCTCGCTCAGGGTCGACAAGGCCCGGAACTGATCGAGCCGCTCGGCGTAACTGTTCCCGGTGGCCAGCTGCGCCGACAGCGACGGCAGACCCGCCCCGGCCAGGAACAGTGGCAACACCGGCGAGGTCTGACTGATCTGATGGATGGCGTTGCTGACCGCCGCCATCTCCTCGGCCGTGGCCTCCTGCAGCTCGTCGATCGGGATGAGCGCACCGACACCCAGCTCGCGCATGGTCTCACCGAGAACGACGAACACCTCGGTCAGGTCGGTGGAAATCGACCGGTGGCGGCGAACCCGGCAGCAGGGTCCCACCGGAGGACGCACCCACGCCGTCAGGGGCGTTCCGCTCGTTGCCTATTTCCGCAACGCGACGCCTGCACGAAACGCACCGCCGCACTGGCAAACACGCACGCCAACGCGATCACCACGAGGCCAACGCGGACCGGTGCCCACACTCCCCATCAAGAACAGACCGACCGGCACGTGTCTCATTCTGTGATTGTCCGCCGTCCAGACGGCCGGGGACAGCACCCAGCGGTCCAGCTGATTCCGGGGATTAGAAATATTGCACCACAATTGGTTTCCGGACGTCGACAACTATTCGGTGTCAGCTAGCCTCAATTTTTCGTGCCGTGTGCCTGAGGTGTGGATTTCGGCTGGGATGTGCTGGTGCGGGACAGATATTGGTGTGTGGGTATAAGGGCGCGCCCGATGTCGCTCGGGTGGTGCCCGGTTCCACTGGCCGGGTTGGCTTTCGTTAGTCGTAGGAGCAGGAGGCCGCGGTCAGGTGAAGGCGGCGCGGATGCGATACCACGCTGCGGCGATCGCTTGGGCCCATTGCCAACTCGAATCGATCCGAACCCGGACCGCCCGGGCGCCGCGGGTGATGCGGGCCGCGACGTGCAAGACCCGGTAGCGGAAGGTGTCGATCTCGCAGCGGGCCAGTTCCGGGTGGTCGCCGAAGCCGATCAGCTTCGCCCAGGCGACCAGGTCGGTGGCGG
>NZ_JARJBD010000173.1:0-9367 GCF_029269925.1 Rhodococcus sp. T2V | reverse complement strand
GTCGAGCTGCTCGTGAAACTTCATCCGCATGCGCATCATCATCGTGCACCCCGCACTGCCGGGCGAGCGAACCCCTTTGCCCGAGCACCCGACTTCGCAGAATATTGCCTGGTCCGCCGAGACTCGCTATCGATTCCGCCGGCCCGTCGCACTCGTCAGCGTGGGTCGATGCGATCGAGCGGGTGACCGAGCGGTTCCGGGCGCGGCCGTGCCGCGCTCTCGTAGCGTCCGGTGATGTCGGAGAACTCGTCGGGGTCGTCCGCGCGGTGGTGGGCGGCGACGGCGGCCATGACGGCGAGGACGGCAAGAATCGCGAGCACCACGAACAGGGGGAACCCGCCCTCATCCGGTGCCCCGGTAGGGAGGTGGCCGTCGGCGAGCAGGACGGTGGTCGACGAGAAAGCAATCAATGCAATTCCTTTCGGGCGGGAGGGTCAGGTGACGGGGAGTCCGGTCAGTCCGGCCGTGAGGCCGAGGAGGGCGCAGACCCCGAGGGTGCGCAGGACGGACCAGTGCAGCCGGTAGATCATCACCCCGGCGAGGACCGCGATGATCGCGACGACCGGACGGATGGTGCTCAGGTCGGGAACGAGCAGGTGGATCGGTCCCCAGTGCAGCATCGTGGCGTCCGCGAACAGGGTATGGACGGCGAAGTACAGGGCCAGGTTCGCGATCACCCCGACGACCGAGGCGGTGATCCCGTTCAGCGCCGAGGTCAGCTGTGTGTTGTTGCGGAGCCGTTCGACGTAGGGGGCGCCGAGGAAGATGAACACGAAGCACGGCACGAACGTCACCCACGTGGTGAGCAGCGCGCCGATGGTGGCCGCCACCCACGGATCCAGCTCACCGGGGTTGCGGTAGGCGCCGAGGAACGCGACGAACTGCACCACCATGATCAGCGGGCCTGGGGTGGTCTCGGCCAGACCCAGGCCGCGGACCATTTCACCGGGGGTGAGCCAGCCGTAGGTTTCCACCGCCTTCTGCGCCACGTAGGCGAGGACGGCGTAGGCGCCGCCGAAGGTGACCAGCGCGGTGCCGGAGAAGAACAGCCCCTGCTCGGTGAACACACTGTGCCTGCCGGTGAACACGACCACCGCGATTATCGGGATGGCCCAGGCGATCACGCCGACACCGAGGACGAGGATCGTGCGTCGCAGGCTGGGGGCGTCGGCGTGCAGGGCGTCGTCGGCGATCAGCGGCGGCGCCTCGTCGCTGTCGTCCGCGGGTTTACTGCTGCGGTCGGCGCCATGGGTGCGGCCGATGAGCCAGCCGGCGAACCCGGCGACGGCGATGACGATCGGGAACGGGACCGCGAACAGGGCCAGCGCACCGAAGGCGCAGACCGCGATCACCCAGTGGGCGGGCCGGGTCAGCGCCCGCTGGGAGACCCGGGTGACGGCCTGGACGACCACCGCGAGCACGGCGGGGGCGATGCCGGCGAAGATGGCGAGCACGATGGTGGTGGCGCCGAAGGCGACGTAGATCGCCGCGAGTCCGAGCATCGCGATCATCCCCGGCAGGACGAACAGCACGCCGGCGATCAGTCCGCCGAGGGTGCCGCCCAGCAGCCAGCCGGTGTAGATGGCGAGTTGCTGGGCCTCGGGGCCGGGCAGCAGCATGCAGTAGTTCAGGGCGTGCAGGAACCGTTTCTGCCCGATCCACCGTTTTTCGTCGACCAGGGTGCGTTGCATGACGGCGATCTGCCCGGCCGGGCCGCCGAAGGTCTGCAGCGAGATCAGGAACCACGCCCAGCTCGCCTGCCGCAGCGGGATCAGGTCGCGGCGGCTAGAGCTGGTCGGCGTGGCGCGGGTGGAGGGTTCGTTACTGCTCACGTCGGTCTCCGAAACATGAAAAGTTGAAGTGCGGCAGGAAGAGCGGGCCCCGCTCGATGGTCAGGACGGTTCGCGGCCGGACAGGACACGTTGGCGATGGAACTCGTACAGTCCGTCGAAGATCCGGGTCGCCACCGCCAGGGTCTGGTCGTCGGTACCGGTCAGGGACAGTCCGCGCAGTACCGAGTCCAGGCCGGGGGCGTCGGGGGCGTCGAATTTTCCGTCGTCGATGTCGGCCTCGTGCACGATCTCGGCGATCACCCAGAGCACCGGGTCGGTGATTTCGTAGCGGCGCAGGATCGTCTCGAAGCTGCAATCACCGTGATGGTGCGAGAGTTCGACGCCGCGCATGTCGAAGGCGGTCGCATCGGCCGGGACGTCGGCCGGGTCGGTGACCCACAGGAACTGTGCGTCCGGGTCGATGTTGCGGCGGATCAGCCAGGCGCAGGCGGCGCGGTCGATGTGGATCCCGGCGCGGGTCGCCCACTTCATCGCGGCACCTGCGCTTCCGCGGTGTGGCCGGTCGCTAACTCCGTGAGCGCAGCCTCCGCCCCGTCGCGCGGCGCGGTCGGGAAGAAGGTGCGCTTGTCGATCTCCCGAATCCGGCGACGCAGCTGGGTGAGCTTCTTGGCCCGCCCAGCGGGATCGGGCAACGCTCGTGCGGCCTCGGCGGCGTCGGTGATCTCGTCGTACTCGGCGCCCCGGTCCGCCGACAACTTCGCCCGCATCCGGTCCCGCTGGTCTCGGGTGGTGGGGGCGGCGGTCCAGACCTCCGCCTGCCCGCCCGCCTCGACGACTTCCTCGGCGACCCACTCGAGCTGTTCCCGGGTTCGTGGTGACGCCGGCAGCACCACCACGCCGTCGGCGAGCTGGAACACCCCGTATTTGCGGAGCTTGCGCCACACCGCGATCCGCGGGGTGGACGGCTCGCGGGGGATGCGATACACCAGCATCACCCACTCGTCGGGACGTTCCTCGGGTGTCGGTGTCGGTTCCACACCTTTGATGTAACCACGGTTGCAGATCGGTGTCCACCGGGTGACCCTCAGGACCGGAAGATCCCAGGGGTGGTGATCGAGTCAGCGGAAGATCGTCCACACCGCGGCGGCGGCGAGCGCCACCACGACCACGCCCATCACGACGGTGACGACGAGTTCGTGGTCCGCGAGGAGTTGCTATATGGGAGGAATGTGCGGTTTCGGCGACGGTCAGAGCGAATCGACGAGCACGAGCACCGACAACGGGATCGCGGGCACACACAACCCGGCGCTGATCGAGGCGCACCGGGCGGCCAGCAGGCGGCCAGCAGGCGGCAATCTTTGAGATGGAACGCCGGTATCGCGAAACCGGCGAGCACCGAGGCGACGACCAGCACCGGCAGCGGCGAGGTCAGCGCCACAGCCACACAGCCGGCGGCGGCGGCCGCGAGCCCCCACCACGGCCGCAGGTCATGAGCGTGCAGGACGGAACCGTTGTCCACCGCGCACCTCCAACGCCCTTCGAGCCTAACGCCGTAAACAGTGGACATGCGCGTATTCGACGGTCGCTGCCCCACCCCGCCGACCTGGACCTCAGTTCGTCAGCGCTGCCTGGTCCTGCGCGTCGGATGATCCGGTGACCGGGACGTCGGTGCGGGCAGCCCGGATTCGTTCCATGCCGTGGTGTCGGGTGGTGGGCATGATCCCGGGCAGCAGGAACATCCACATCTCGTCGACCCGCTGCTCGAGGTCGGTGCGGTGGGTGAGGACCTGGGACACGGTCTGGATTCCGGTGAATGCGCCGATGACGAACCGTGCGAATGTGGACGGGTCGATGGTGTCGAGGAGGTCGCCCTCGGCGATAGCGTGGGTGGTCAGGGCCTGGGCAGCGGTGATCCAGTCCAGGTAGGGGCCGGCGGGGCCGCGGTCGTCGGCGCTGAGCTCGAGGGTGATGCGGATGCCGGCCCGCACGATCGGGTCGTGCACGATCTGCCGGGCCATTTCGTGACAGAGCATCACGATCTGCTCGATCGCCGACGCGTCCTGCGCGGCGATGGCCTCGACCGCGGCGATGGAGATTCGGTGTTGTTCGGCGATGATGTGCCGGGCCAACTCTTGCTTGGACCGGAAATGGAAGTACAGGGCGCCCTTCGTCATTCCGGACGCCTCGAGGATCTCACTGAGGCTGGCGCCGTCGAACCCGGACTTGTCGAACATCTCGGCCGCTCCGTGGACGATCTGTGCCCTGGTCACCGCCGCTCGTTGCTGTTGAACCATCTACCGCACCTTCCGTGCCTTTCGTGGGTGAGGCCCGGCGACTCGGGTCGCAACCCCTACAGCCTGCGCGACGCTACCAGCGATACGGGGAATGCAGCGTCCCGCGAATACCCTTCTCCCGCAGGAACATGCACATCACACCGATCGCTCACACAGAACGGACCAGTAACCCCGCTTTATTGATAGGGTCCGATTTGTCATGGTTGGTCACATGACGAGGCGCATCGCTGGGAGGCGATTCGCACGAGGGGTGGAGAGGTGCCGCTCAGCGTTCGGGCGGGGCGGCACCTGTACCCGACCCCCTCGCCGCTTGGCGCTGGCGGCGGGGCTCCCGGCGCCACAGCGCCCAGGTGATGGGCACGCCTCGGCGACAATGCAGGTCCTTACGGGATGCGTTCGCGCATAAGGGCGCGAACGCATCAACCGTCGGGTGCCCTGAGAGTGTGCCAGCAGCGGGACGTCGGTCAGCGCCAGGAGGGCGATGGGTTCAAGGGTGGGCACGGCGGAACCACTAGCGTGCTCAACGGTAAATGCGCCCCTGGTGGCTGCGCCCACCTCACATTTGGTGTTGGTCTCGATATGCCCCGTCCTGGTTCCGATTTGCCTCTGCCTCCGATCATCAGCGCCGGGGTCGGGCTTGTGGTCGACGGTGGGGTGGGCCAGCGCCGCCGGAATACCCAATTCTGTGCGACGACCCAGCACCTCACCGGGCGGTCCGGCGCCCTCGAACTCGCGCTGACCCGGCTCACACGCTAGGGGGTCACGCAGGGCGGGAGGCGTTGCTGTGTCTCAGGTCACATCGAATTGTGGCCGTGATGCCGTCGACGACGGGAAATCGTTCGAGCTGCTCGTCGAAGGACGATGGCGTGCCCAGGTGCTGGATGCGGTGGTGCTCGCGGACGATCAGGAGTCGCACACCGACCGTCCGTCGCTTCAGGACGACCTCGCGCAGACGATCACCGCCCAGGCGATCGAAAAGTTCGCTCGGACGGGCGTGTTCGAGGCGATGCGCGAAATCTGGCCACTGCCCGAAACCCCGCCCACCCACGGACGGGGATTTCGTCGAAGCCGGGGGTCAGGGCAGTCGACGGGCGGCCTCAACACCGGCTCGATGCCGTTCGTCCGGTCGAACTCCTCGGCGGTCGTCACCGTGGAGTTCGCGATGTCGACCTGGTTCGGGTTCGCCCGTTGCGCGATCAGCGTGCGCACGACCTCACCGGCCTCGTCGGGACCGTCCGTGATGAGGCTGATGGTGATCGCGGTCCCCCCGCTCACCCCGCCCGATCGCGGGATCAAACCCGTAGAGCTGATCGAGAGGGTGGTCGAGGTCGCCGCCGGTGAGGGTGTCGAACCGTTCGGCGAGTTCGATGGTGGCGTTGTACATCCGTCGGGGCTCGGTGGCCTCCTTCTGGGCGTGTGCGCCGGGGATTGCGGCGTGTTCGACGGAGGGTAGTCCGATGCCTGTCGGGCGCAAGCGAAACGGGACGCCGGGCTGTTGCCGCGGGCTGCGGGTACCGACCAGGGCGAAGCGGAGGTATTCACGGGTCTGCACCGGGTGAGTGGTGATCGAGAGGGGTTGGATGAGGGGTGTTCGGCCGTGGCTCGAAGTGTCCGGCTCCGGCGTCGGCCGCTCGGGAGGTGTGGGCACGGATTAACCAGTGCCCCAAAGGCATTCACCTGACGGTTCTCTGTGTATCTGCGACCGGTCCACCTGAGGAGGGGTTCCCGCCTTCTCGGCAGGCGAGGCGACGGATTTCGCGAAACGGTCGCCTCTCCGGGCCCTTCCACGCGGGATGCCGTAGGCGTTGTCGTGCGCGAATACGGTGCGTTCGTCGAAGGTGTGGCGATGTGTGTCAGAGGGCGGTGGACCATCCGAGTTGCATGGCGTTGAGGAGTGCGGTGCGGCGATCGAGGTTTGGGCTCCATTCCCGGGGGTCGGTCGCGATGTTCATGAGACGTGGGAGTTCGGCGCTGCGGGATCCGGGCCATCGGCGGTCGAGCTCGGCGACGCGTTCCTTGCCGACCGCTGTGGCGAGGTCTTGTCCGAGTAGATAGGCGGCGGCGTGGGCCTCGTCCATGTCGAACTTGTCGAGGGTGTCGAACCCGTGGACTACATCCGTGTACAGGCGGTCGCTGACGTGGCCGGAGTTGGTGTACCAGAACAAGGCTGTGGCGATGTCGGTGGCGTCCTTGTAATTGTTGTTCTCGCTTCTGTCGAGCCAGGCGGCGAGTTTGAGTGCGGTGTATCCGGGCACTGTGGGGATCTTGATCGATCCCACGGTGGGCAGGGGCAGTTCGTGCGCGCTGGTGAACACTTCTTGGAACGCCCAGACACTCAGGTCTCGGTGCGGGGGGTCGGGGACCACGCCGGTGGGGTTCTCGATGGGGCCGAATGGAACGAGGTCGGTGGGGATGTCTGCCACGGTGTACCGGATTCCGGTGTCGCCGATCTCTGGTAGCCCGTCGACGACCTGCGCGTACGCGTCCCAGTCCGCGATCGCGAAGGCGAGGTCCACATCCTCGGTCGCACGCAGGGTGAATTTGTGCCCTAAGGCGTCGTGGAGCAGGTTCCGGCAGTGCGCGCCGAGGATCATCAGATCGGCGGGTTGCAGGTGGTCGGAGCGTTCTAGCAGTCGGGAGCAGACGAGGTCGACGATCTGGAGCAGTTGTTGGTCGCACGTGGTCAGGTCAAGCATGGTGGTCTCTCCACGTGTCGGCGACTTCGTTCAGTCGGGGGTCGTTCGCGGCGAGCAGGTCGGCGTATACGAGCGGCCAGGGCGCGTTGGTTGGCCCGACCAGCCCCCCGGTGTCGTCGTCGATCGGGGCGTCGTCGGGTTTGGTCCAGAACTTCTGCATCACCGTGACGTTCGGGGGTTGATGGGGCTCGTTTCGCCACCGGTTGACGAACGCCAGCTTCCGGTTGAAGTGGTCGAGGTAGACGGTCAGGGTGGCGGGGCGGTGGATGGCGACTCCAGTTGCGGATTCACCGCTGAGGTAGGCGTCCTGGTCCGGGGACAGCTGGAAGTCGGTCGGGTCATCGGTCTGGAATGTGGAAATCACGAGCTTCTTGCGAAGCCCACGCGGGTACTCAGCGGCCCAGGGCCTGAGCAGGTCGTGGATCTGGTCGGAACGCAGCGGGGTTCCGCGATGAAGGAATCCCGCGTCGTTGAGCATGGAGAGGGTGTCGTGTGCTTGTCCCATCGAGACCCCGGCGGCTGCAGCGATGTCCTGAACTCGCGCCGCCGCCAGATGCGGCCAGGAGAGAAGAGCGAACACAACCTGTGACCGGCGTGGGCTGAAGAGGTTGTGCGCCGACCGTGGCGACCGCTCGTGCCGCACGTTGCCGTCGGAGTCGGACCTCGACCCCGGATCGCGCGGTTTCGGCCGTCTGCCGCGGACGTCGATGTAGACGTCTCCGAACTCGATGTAGGCGTTTCCCAGGCTGTCGATGTACTGGATCCGGAGGTCGCGTAGTGACATTGCGCTGCGTTCGGTAATTCGCTCACCGACCACCAGGACCGGGTAGTGCGCGTCGTCTAGTCGCCGGTGTGCGATCTGCATGAACGTCATCGATGCGGTGAAGACCAGGAGATACTCCTGGGTGTTGCCGTGGCGGGAGAGGATCGCTGTTGCGTCGAATCCGCGGTCTCCATCCGCAGTCTCCATCCAGCGAAGACTGCGGATGGAGACACCGACGTCATGTAGACGCTCCGAGACAGCCTCGAGGCTATCGCGTTCTCGTGAGTTCACCTCGCTCCTCTCCGTGCATTTTCAGTATTCTCATATTTTCAGTCTAAATGAAAATACGCAAAAACTGAAAGGTGCGTCTCCTGCGGCGGGAGAGCGTCGACGAGCGGAGAAAGACGCCGGCTACAACACTGACCTGCGCGAGGTGGTGTATCCGCTGATCGAGTGGGGATGGTTCCGTGACGACGCGGTTGCCTACATCGATTCGGTGATACAGGCCGAGGTCGGAAAATTGGCCTGCACGTTCTGCCCGTTCGCCTTTGCCAACATGACATCTCGACGTGAGGCGTTCGCCCGGTACACCGACGACCCAGGCGTTGGAGCACAAACGCTGCTGATGGAACACCGGGCCCTGGCTCTCAATCCGGCGCAAGGTCTGGTGGGCGGACGCCGACTGGTCGACATGATCCGCGACCAGAAGCTGGCCGGAGTGCTCGACTCATTCGACCAGCTTCTCTCGGAGCAGATACACGCCGTCTAGGACGTCCGACGCATCCTGCATCCGCGCAAGAGTGATCCGGCCAAGCTCGGCAACGCCGCTCGCTCGGTGCGGGCACGCATGCGCGGCGCCCGCGAGGATATGGACGCAATCCCTGCCCGATTGGCCGCGGAGGAGCGGGCGCAGGGCGTGCTCGAGCGCGAGGTCGGCGAGGACGGCATCATGCGCCTGTATAGGCATCGGCGCGGCTCAACATTCCCGACGATCGAGCGACACTTCGTCGTTGCACCGGCCCTCGCGATAGCGAAAGAGCACGGCAACTTCGATCAGTGGTGGGAAGACGCGCTCGCGGCCGGCGCCGCGGCCCGGGCGGCGGCGTAAACCGCTATGGGCGGGAATTGCACCCGGCCGATCCGAAAGGTCGAGTGGTAGGTCGAGTGCTGTCGCAGGGGAGGGGTGCATTTCAGTTCGGGCGCCGCGCGCCCGATGTGTGTGTGGGACGTGTCGTCCTCCCAGATAGATGACTCTTCGTTCCGGGTCGGCATTGCCTTTGGATGCTCCCGATCGCGGTGGCCGGCCGCCGTGAGTCCCGGCACGGTCCCCTCCAAGTGTTTCTAACATTGCAATGTATCGCTGTAATGTTTTCGTACATGGCGCCCTATCGCACGCCGCGGACACGCTCATGGTCATTGCAGCACGCCGTTGTAGGGTCTTTCCCTGAAAGCCCCACCGTGTGGTGCGGTGGGGTAGCAGTGCCCGCAGGAGCGCAACCGAACTCGCACCCGCAGCGCCGACGGGCGGTCAACAGAAGGGGCTCTGTCCATGGCTAATCCACATCGACTGACCACCGATCAGGTCATCGATCTGATCAAGGAGGAAACCGGTACCGAGCTTTCCATCTCGACGTTTCGCGGGTACGTCTCCCGTGGGCAAGCGCCGGCGCCGGTGGAGAAGATCGGCCGCACGCCGCTGTGGAAGCGCTCGGAGATCGTCGAGTGGGCGAATAACAGGCCCGGGCAGGGGGCGCGCACTGACATCCCCAAACCGCGCCGACGCCGCGCCGAGTGATCAGGTGGCCGGTTAGGTGACACCCG
>NZ_JARJBD010000172.1:0-9433 GCF_029269925.1 Rhodococcus sp. T2V | reverse complement strand
CCATCACGCACGGCGCCTTGATCAAGGACACGTGGCGCGACGGAAACAACCGGGTCGTAGCGGCCGTGGACGCCGGGAAGCACACCTGGACACCACGCCAAGAGGTCTACATATTTCGACCCTCAGTGACCTGAGGTACTGCCCCGACTGGCCCGGTTGCGGTACCGGCACGGACGGCGTCGCCCACTGCGGCCAAGGTGAGCGAGGCAGACGCCGCACACCTGATCGAGCCGCACCTCCGCCTCGTCGACCTGATCAGCGACGGGATACAGCCACCAGCGCGAGCTACCGTCCGCCGGCGGTGGTCGAGCAGCTCGCCGAGCGGACCGGCGTCGCCGATCGGTGAATCGGCGACGCAAACCGCGAGGACCACGCGTGCCCTCCATGCGCCGGTCACCGCAGACGGAAACGTCCGCATCAACACCGACGCCCTGCAAATCGCCCTGCTCATCCCCCTCCTCGCCGGCCTCGTCGGGGTGGTCAATTCGTTCCGCATGATCCGCATACCGGAGCCGGCCCCACCGGCCTCCGACGAAGGGCCCGATGCGGACTGACTCGCCGATACCCACTGCCGTGCAGTCCTGGTCCAGGATGACGACATCGGGCCTGATCAACGAGGCACCGATGCTTGCGCCACCGATCTTCTCGTTCCTGCCGCCGGTCGGTGACGGGGTCGGCACCGTGCGCTGTGCGACGAGGGACGCGTGTGGTCTCGGGTCAGAGTCCGGTGTCGGCGGTGATCCGGCCCGCGGTGATGGCCTCGACCAGTGCCGCATGGTCTCGGGTGTTCTGTTCGGCATAGGTGTCGGCGAATTCTGCTACCGCCTCGTCGAATTCGACGTCGTCCCCCAGATAGGCGGCGATCGCGATCCGGTCGCCCCCGCGGGCGTGTGCGTAGGCGAGGGCCCGGGCACACGTGCGCCCGTACTGCATCATGAGTCCCGGTGACTGGGTTTCGACCACCGCCGACCCCTTGCCGTCCCGCAGTTGCCGGATGTAGAAGTCGTGCTCGACGCCGTCGACATCCGGACCGCGTTCCCAGCCCAGGAAGATGTCGCTGGCGGCCTGCATCAACCGTTGCCCGTGGACGACTCGTTCCCCCTCCGTCGCGAACGCAGGGGCCTCGACGTAGGCCGACAGCACCGACGGTTTCGCCTCCTTCATCTGCAGGAACAGCGGATCGCCGTCGTCCGCCCCCACCATCAGCACGATCCAGGTGCGGGTGCCCACACTGCCCACCCCGACCACCTTGCGGGCAAACTGCACCACCCGGAATTGGTCGTAGAGCGGGCGCCGATCCCACTGCAGGGTCTGGGCGTAGGCGCCCAGTCGCCTCTGCAGGTCGTGGTACAACGCGTCGAGGTCCCCGGCGGCGTACAACTCCTCGACCGGGACGATCAACGGCGGGGAGCTGACGATCCGCCTTCGGCCGTCCACGACCGTGGTCAGTTTCGACAGCGCCTGCACGCTGTCCCGGCTGCGAGCCTTCTCCAGGGCGGCGCGGACACGTTTCTGCTTCGCCTTGCCGAGCTCGTCGCGGAGCTCGGTCAGCTCCGCCGTGGGCTCGATGTGCGAGTACCACACCGCCAGATTCCCCAGCTGCGCCTGCCGGACCATGATGTCGCGGTATTCGGCGGCGCAGGCACGGACGATCTTCCGGCGTTTCTTGCCGGAGAAACCGTTCGCGTTCGCCGCGACCGCCAGGCTCGCGACCAGACGTTTGACATCCCATTCGAAGGGACCCGGATGGGTCTCGTCGAAGTCGTTGACATCGAACGCCAACTTGCGTTCCGGGGTGGCGAAGAGCCCGAAATTGCTCAGGTGCGCGTCCCCGCACAGCTGCGCGCGCAGTCCCGTGCTCGGCGCGTGGGACAGGTCGTCGGCCATGATCGCGGCGGCACCCCGGTAAAACGCGAAGGCCGTGTCCGACATCCGCCCATACCGGATCGGAACCAGTTCGAGCACCCGGTCCGCGGCCTGCCTCTCGAGCAGACCCACCGGATCGCGACGTTCGGCGACATGATGCTCGGCCAGCGCCGCCGGCGGAGTCTCCCGGCGGGCCTGCGCCCCACGTTGCGCGCGTTCGGCCCGCCCCGGCTGCTCTCCCACCCGATCAGGTCCAGCAGGTTTCGACATCGCAGACCTCCTTCCGCAACCCACGCCGACACCACAGATCGTGACGGTGCGACGCACTCAGCATCACACGCCGGGACGCACCGCAGATCATCCGACGAGGATGAACCTGCTCGGCCGATCCCGGATTTCGCTGAGCCGAGTAGACGGGCGGCGGTGCACCCGCACACCCCGGGCACGGTCGGTGCCCTGCGCGGGATCTACGACGCCAGGATCTTGGCCTTCTCGGCATTGAACTCGTCTTCGGTGAGCACGCCCTGGGCCAGGCGGCCCAGGCACACGCACACGCACACGCACACGCACACGCACACGCACACGCACACGCACAGGAGACATCATGAACGACAACGACATCACCGAAACCACCTCCGTGTGGGAAGCGATCAGTAACACCCCCGGCGAGGCCTACACCCGGCAACTGCGCGCCGACCTGATGACCGCGATCCGCGCACAGATCGACCGCTTCGGCCGGTCCCAGGCCGTAGCCGCCGACAACCTCGGCGTCACCCAACCACGGATCTCCAACCTGCACCGCGGCACACTCTGGCCTGCTCGACGACGGGGTCATGCTCGGCTGGTCAACCGGCGCTCTGCCGTGCCGACCGAAACACCCCCATCCGGTCGAGCGGCGTAGGTGGTCAGTGTGTGGTGCGGATCGGCGCCTCGTACCGGACCAACTCCGCCGCCACCCCGACGCGATCAGAAGCACCCGCACCTCCGCCCTGTCAGCCAGCGTCGCACCTTCCCCAAAGTGGCCATGCTGTGTCGACGTGAGTTGACGGACGAGTCGTAATTTCCGGCCACAACCCCGCCTGGGCGAAGGACCGCTGGGTGTGGTCACCTGACCTGGGCCCCAGTTGGTTTGATCGCCGCACGAATTCTGGTCCCGGCCAGGGGTGTCGGTGCAACGGCGAAGCGCATGTGGGTGTGTCAGGGTTGAATGGCCTGCGCGGACACCGTGGCTGTCAACGCCCCCACGTCGCCGTGCAGGCCGATCTGCAACGCGCCGGCATTCCAGCCGTGGCCTGGGTAATCAACAACTCCCTCGCTGCCGCTGACCCGACCTGCGCCTGAGTTCGTTCTCGGTGTGGAGTGGGTTATCAAGCCTCGATGACGCCCATCATGCCGAGGTCTTCGTGGTCGAGGACGTGACAGTGGTAGACGGTGCGGCCGGGGTAATCGTCGAACGCCACGCGGACCGTCACCCGGCTACGGGCAGGGATGTCGACCACGTCCTGGCGGATGATCTCGGTGACCACCCGTCCGCCGGTGCGCAGCAGTTGCATCGGCCACACGTGCAGGTGCAGCGAGTGATCCATGGGGGAATTGTTGACGAGGGTCCATTCCTCGACGGTGCCCATCCGCACCGTGTGGTCGGTGCGGTCGGGATCGAATTCTCGGCCGTCGATCGTGAACCGCATCCCCCCGGCATCCATGCCCATTCCCATTCCCATTCCCGCGTCGAGGGTGAACGTCGCGGTGGCGGCGACGGTTTCGCGTCTGAGGTCGCGCGGTGTGGGCTGCGGGGGTAGCGGCGCAGGTTGCGGGCCGGCAACACCCGAGACCTCCACTGCGGCGAGGATCGTCTCCGTCGCGTCCTGGCCCCGCGGCGGGATATCACGCATGCCGGGGTGTCCCATGCCCATGGCACCCCGATCGACTGGCAGCGCCAGCAGCTGCGCCGATCCCGCCGTGGTGGACACCACCAGGTCGGCGCGGTTCCCACCGGCCAGCACGATCTCCTCGACCGGCCGCGGCGCGGGGAAGCGGCCCGAGTCCAGGCCGAGCAACTGCAGGTGTTGCCCGTCCAGTCGAAGCCGGAGGTAGCGGCTGACGCAGGCGTTGACGATGCGCCACCGCTCCCACGTGCCGGGTACGGCAGTGACGGTCGGACGGTGCTGGCCGTTGACCAACACCAGATTGCCTTCCCGGCCGAGCATCCGGTCCATCATCGAGGCGGGAGCGATCCGACCGGCACTGTCGAGAGTCAGATCGGAGATCACCAGCACCCGCTCCCGGGTGACCGGAATCGGCTCGGGGTCGTCGACGATGATGGCCCCGTACAGGCCGCCGAAGATCTGATCGGCGACGAGGCCGTGGTGATGCGGGTGGTACCAGTACACCCCGGGCAGGTGCGTGTCGGGCAACTGGTATTCGTAATCGAAGTCCTGGCCCGGCTCGATCCGCAGGAACGGGTTGTCGCCATTGCCCGCCGGGGAGACGTGCAGCCCGTGCAGGTGCAGGTTGGTCGGCTCGGTCAAGCGGTTGCGCAGCCTCACCCGGAGCCGGTCGCCGGGCCGGATACGCAGGGTGGGGCCGGGTACGCCGCCGTTGAACCCGAGGACCTGAGCCCGGCCCCCGGCAACCGGGAGGTTCCCCTCGGCCGCCTCCAGTTCGATCGCGAGTTCTCCGCCGGTGCTCGAGAGCACGCTCGGTTCGGACAGTTCCGCACCGGCCGCCGCGTCGAATCGGGTGCCGCGGCTACCCTTCCAGACCAATCCGAGCCCGCCCGCGAGCACACCGGCCAGGCCCAGGCCGCCGAGCTGCAGTGCGCGGCGGCGGCTGATCGGTTCCATCAATCGCCGCCGTCGAGCATGCGTCGCCGGTCACGGAACTCCTCGGCGTCGATCTCACCTCGGGCGAAACGCTCCTCGAGGATCTCGCGGGCCCGGCCCTGCGCCGGCGGCGCGGGGTGCCGGCCGGTGCGGTCCGCGAGGTGGCTGTCGGGTCGAGATGTTGCGCGATACAGCAGCAGTCCTCCGACCACGATCAGCAGCACCAGCCCAGCCAGCAGCAGCGCACCGAACAGCCACATACCCCAGCCGCCACCCATGCCCCCACCGCAGTTGTCGTAGGGCATTTCCCGCCTCATTTCCTTCCGAGGTACCTGGTCGGGCAGTGACACGCACCGGTCGTCCTCGTCACATCCAACGATAGGCCGGGGATCGAGTGTGCACGTGTGCCTGACCGATCGGCGTCTTGCTCAAGCGCACTGGTTGGTCACGCCTGTACGGCGAGGGTTTCGGCGAGGTCGGCGGGATCGGCATGGGTGTCATCAGTCCCGGCGCGGGTGCGGCCGGTGTTGCCCTCTGGGCAGCGGGCGAGAGCGGACCCCGGGGCTGCGCCGATGATGCGCACTACTTGGCCGAGGGCCTCCCGGCGGTCGTGTGGGCGCAGGGCGAGTGCGCGCATGGTGATGTGGTTGCGGGTGTGGGGCCACGGGTGGGGCTGGGACAGGATGTGCGCGCGCTCGAGGTGCCTCCACCGCTCGGTGTCCTCGGTGGTGCTACGGGCGGCGGCCATCTCGGTGGTGTAGGCATCGCGGTCATGGCGTGCCCTCCGTCGACTCGGCGGAACGAGATTCGACGAACAGGGCGTCGCAGCAGGATCACCCCGCAGGTGAGGGGCACCGGCGGCGACGGCGGCGATCCCGGCGCCGTTGAGCCCGAGCAACATCACCGGCACGTACCCGTACCGGGCGAGCAACTGCAGTGGTGTGTGGGTTCGGGTGGGCGCGGTCATGGGATCGAGTCTGGCCGGTCAGAGATTCGGTGCGCTTGAACGATTCGGCTGCCGATCCGGCCTCATCGGTGGTCAGGAGAGTCGCGTGCACGACTTCTCGGTGTTCTCCCGGCTCGTATATTCGAGTTTGGCACCGGTCGAGAGCCCTGTGCACGAGAGCTCTGCGGGGTGAGGTGGTGACGACAACGGCGGAACGGGCGTGAAGGAATCGTGAATCCGCTGACGCGAGCGCTCCGGTCACCGGCGAGTATCTCAATGCAGGATTGTGGCGTCGACCAGTATGTACGTGGCGACGGTGAAGACGAGGTAGGCGAACCACCGTTGCAACCGGCCGGTGTCGACGCCGGTGCCGAAGTGGCCGGCGAGAAGGGATCCGGTGATCGCGGTGCCGGCGAAGATGCCGGTGATCGACCAGTCGATACTCGCTCCGCTCAGGTGCGAGAGCAGCCCGGCAGCCGAGTTCGCGACGATGATGACCAGTGAGGTGCCTACGGCGATCGGCATTTCCACGCCGAGCATCAGGACCAGGGCGGGAATGATGAGGAAGCCGCCGCCGACACCGAACAGGCCGGTCAAGAACCCGACCGCAAATCCGGCGGGGATGGATCGGGAGACGCAGCGGCGCCAGTTGATCCCGGAATCGCTGGCACGACACGAGGTGCCGATGCTATCGCGGTCGGCGAGCATGCGAACCCCGGCGACGATCATGACGGCGGCGAAACCGACCAGGACGACAGGCTGCGGTAGGAGCCGGCCGACGGCACTACCGACGAAGGTGGCGGGGATGCCGGCCGCGGCGAAGATACCGGCGAGGCGCCATTCGATCCGGTGTGCGCGGAGTTTGGGGACGGCGCCGACCGCGGAGGCGGCGCCGATCACGATCAGCGAGATGGGTATCGCCTGTTCGATGTCGAGTCCGAGACCGTAGACCAGGGCCGGTACGGCCAGGATCGATCCGCCACCGCCGAGCAGACCGAGCAGGACACCGACGATCGCCCCGAGGGTGAGTGCGACTGCCAGGGTCACGATCCTCCTTTCGATTGGCCCGGTCGGGTGAGCCGACGGATGTCGGGCCTGCGATCGGAGGGTGGTGATCGCAGCGCAAGGTTGCCCGTCTGGGGGACGGGCACGTCGGTGTTCGGCAGGCGCCGAGGCGCCCGAAATGCACTTGTCCGGGACGCGGGCGGGGTCAGGCGAGCGCGAGGAAGAGTTTTTCGAGTTCGGCTTCGGTCATCGGTTCCTTGCCTTCGGCGGCGTCGCCGGTGAGGCATTCGCGTAGTCCGGTTGCGACGATCTTGAATCCGGCGCGGTCGAGGGCTCGGGAGACGGCGGC
Organism: Rhodococcus sp. T2V; assembly: GCF_029269925.1. Classification (NCBI taxonomy): domain Bacteria; kingdom Bacillati; phylum Actinomycetota; class Actinomycetes; order Mycobacteriales; family Nocardiaceae; genus Rhodococcus; species Rhodococcus sp. T2V. The sequence continues at coordinate 2,445 of NZ_JARJBD010000172.1, read as the reverse complement.
GAGTTGGGTGACCACGTCCTTGCAGTCGCGGCCGTTTTCGATCATCGTGATGACTCCGGCGAGCTGTCCTTGGGCGCGGCGCAGCCGGTTGAGTACCTGGGCGATGGTGTCGTCGTCGCCGACCATGGGGTGATCCTCTCGTGGGGACCGCTGTGCGGTCGGGTGTCAGTGTCCGAAGAGTGTGCGGAAGAAGCCCGGCTTGGACTGTGCGGCGTGTTCGGTGCAGGTGCACCGTTGGGGTGCGGGCACGGCTCGCATGATGTTGTCGGCGTGCTGGCCGCAGCCTCCCCAGGTCGTCTTCCCGCACGTCGCGCAGGTCACCGGATAGCACATGATCGTTCTCCTCTGAATTTCTCTTCTTGGGCAACAGGATTCGGGTATCGACGCACCGAGGGCTGCGTCGAGGGGAACGGGATCCACGATCGCGGGATGCTCCCGTTGTCGGGGACGGTGGTCGATCCGTTGAATCAGGTGGCGGCCCGATGCTCGGCCCAATCGTGGTAGCCACCGACGAGGTCGCTGACGTGCTCGAGTCCGTGGGCGCGCAACAGCGACGCAGCGACACTCGACCGCCACCCACCGGCGCAGTGGACGACGAGCGGACGGTCGGTGGGCAGCTCGTCGATCTGGGTACGCAGCTGCGCCAACGGGATCGGCACGGCACCCGGGATGACTCCGCCGTCCCGCTCGCCGGGGTTGCGGATGTCGATCAGGGTGACGGCGTCCGCGGCGAGCAACCGATCCAGTTCCGCGGCCGTGGTGCGCGGTGCCGCCTGCACCAGGTCGGTCAACTCCGGGGGGAAGTCGGCGGCGTCGACGTTGAGGTAGCCGGCGGCGTGGTCGGAGCCGATGCGGGCGAGCCGCATGGCCGCGTCCTGTTCCTGCCCGGGGTAGGTGATCAGCGCGATCCGGGCACCGATGTCCGCGACCATCCCGCCGGTTTCGGCGAAGCGGCCGTCGAACCCGACGTTGACCGACCCGGTCAGGTGCCCGGCAGCGAAGTCGTCGGGGGTGCGGGCGTCGAGGACCCGGGTGCCGGCGGCGAGTTCGGTACGCAACCCGGCGGCGGCCAGTGCGGGGATGCGGCGGTGCTGGTCGAGCAGGGGGCGGGTGGTCTTGTTCAGCGTGACGTCGTCGGCGAAGTAGGCCGGGATCGCGGGCTGACCGTCAGTGATCAGGGCGACGAACGCGTCCTCGCTCATCGGTTGCACGGACGGGTTGGTGCGCCGCTGTTCGCCGATCGTGGAGGTCAGCTCCGTCGACAGGTTTTTCCCGCAGGACGAGCCGGCCCCGTGGGCAGGCAGCACCGTGACGGTGTCCGGCAACCGCAGCAGGGTGTCGTGGAGGGTGGAGTACATCGCCCGGGCGAGGTCGGTGGTGGTGCCGTCGCCGAGGTTGGCCAGGTCGGGGCGGCCGACGTCGCCGATGAACAGCGAATCTCCGGTCAGCACCGCGGTCGGCGGTGCCTGCGGCCGCTCACGGACCAGCAGGCTGATCGATTCCCAGGTGTGCCCGGGGGTGGCCAGGACCTCGACGTCGACCTCACCGAGGTCGACGTGCTCGCCGTGACGCAGGCGCCGGATCGGATAGTCGGTCTCGGCGGCCTCGCCGAACCCGATCCAGGCGCCGGTCGCGTCGAGCAACTCGAGGTGCCCGGACACGAAGTCCGCGTGGAAGTGGGTGTTGATCACACCCTCGATGGTCAGCCCGTGGCGGTTCGCGTCGGCAAGGTAGTCGGTGATGTCGCGGCGGGGATCGACCACGATCGCCCGCCCGGTGCCCTCGTCGCCGATCAGGTACGACGCGTGCGACAGACATTCGATGTAGTACTGCTCGAGAATCATCCGGCTACCTCCACTCGGATCCGGTTTCCGTCTATGACAATCACCGTGACATATACCCCCCGGGGTATTCAAGTACCCCCGGGGGTATGTGACGGAGTAGACGAGAGGGGCACGTGTTCAGACTGACCTTGCCCGCGTCCGCGGCGAATCGACGCAAGGTCGTCGAACCCTGGATCGCCGGGGATGGCGAGTTCGGCATAGATCACGCGCGTGCGCGTGACGTCGAACGGGTCGAAGACGGAATCGAGAATGATGGTGTTGCTCAACGACAGCCTCCCGTGCTCGGATCAGACACCTGCGGCGCCCTGATCGTTCTCTTTGCCCTGCTGGCAAGGGATGTTCCCCGGCTGCCGCCGATCCGACTCGGAAGGCCAGCAGATCAAAATGCACTTCATCAGGGCGAAGCGCCGCGGAGCTCGCATCTGACGGTCTCGAGACTCGTGGCCAAGTCTCCGCTGGGATGGCCGCTCGGTGTCCAGTTGGCCAATTGAGATGCATTCGACGTGGCAGGCATCCGATGCTGCTGCCAACGTGCGTCCTTTCCCGTTCTCCTCCGTCTGTTCTGGTACCCATCCCCACGGATCAAGGAGTTCACCATGAG
>NZ_JARJBD010000171.1:0-9629 GCF_029269925.1 Rhodococcus sp. T2V | reverse complement strand
CGCCCTCGACGACTACTCCCGCACCAAGCACGTCATGCACAACCACAGTCGCTGACCACCAGCCAGCCAAGCCGATAGGGCGGTCTCGAAGCGGACCACCATGGCTTCGCCCGAGCCCGCACGTCGTTGTCCTGTGCGAGCGGATCGTCCTTGAGGCGACGCCTGGACCTGGGGTGAGGAATCTCGAGTGGCGAACGGGTCTTGGTCAAGGCTGCTCGCAGACCGGGGATCCGGAGAATTTCGCCATTGGATCTTGCTTGATTCACGTGAGTGGCCGCGGTGGAGGATCTGCGCAGCGCGGATGACGACGTCGAGGTGGATCGCTGCATCCGCATCGAAATCGCCCAGCTCAACCAGCCATACAGGGCCCCTCCGCGCACTCGGCAGCAGCTTCGCTCACGTGCTCCCATCCAGCTTGAACGATGAGAATTCGAGCAAACCGTAGTGGCAGACGAGCAGCACGAGCAAGATTCAGTGACAAAAAAAGGAAGATCAACTGTCACAGGACAGTCGTGTCGCCCACCCGCACATACCTTCGTGGCGAGCCGTTTTGTCCTGTCTCGTTGAATATGAGGCATGATCAGCACGCTGAGGGCCGCTGAGCTGTGCGGCCTCATATGCGTGAGATGGCTGGAGACGCCCGAAGTCTCGCCGATCATGAGGCAACACATCGAGCCGCCAACGGTCCGTCGGTGCCGTCTCACCACGTCAGAAGACTCGGTGTCTCAGTTTGCTGAGACGCCATACCGAATACCTCGGATCGGTGAGCCATACCGGGTTGGATGAGACAGAACACGGCAGATCGAGGCCGCTCACCAAGACGGGGATCGACCCGGTTAGCTTCTCGTTGAAGAGTTCGGATTCTCATTGAAAGTTCGTGCGTCGTTCGGATTCGAATGATTGCTGAGAATCTGCGGCGGCCGCCACCACACACCACAGCAAGTGACACTCGCCTACGCAACCGCGGTCAAAGCCATCCCGCCCTGGCCGGCCTCCGCGGCCGCCATTCCTCACCACTGGCGATACCGGCTACAGACCCGCAACCACTATCTCGGCATCCAAACCGATCACGACAGCGTCACCCACGCAGCGATCTACCCCGACACCGTCGAGCCGGCCGCACAGATCCTCAACCCGCCAACCAGCACACGCCGAGGAGAAGAAAACGAACGAACCGTTAGAAGAAGAGATCGAATAGATGATGAGAATCGACCACAAACCCCCAGGACAGACCACGAAAAGTCGAACCTTCAGGCGGGAACCTACACCCGGCGAACGTCTACGTGGACAAGAAATCTGGGGGCCACCACCGAACGTTCCGGATTGCAGGCGCTGCACGGCCGTGCCCGAATGTGCGATGTGATCGTGGTACACACCCCGGACCCGCTCGGTCGGACCGTTCGCCTCCAGGGCGGCTCTCGAACCGCCGTTCAGCGATCGCTACAAGAGGTCGAAGCGCGAGGCGACGGGAGCTTCGCGCGCGCTCCTCTCGATCCGCCAGAGTGAGGGCCGATTTCGGGTCGACATCCCGCAGCCGGCGGAGTGTGTGGTGTCGATGCACACCCATGTCCCAGCTACTTGACATGCCGCACCGCGAACAGAGCTAACGCACCCAGTACGACCGACGTGATACAGACTGGGAACAGCGCGCCATACCCGCCGAAGACCGTGACTGTCGCACCGCCGATCAGCACACCTAGCGTCTGCGGAAGCACGGTGGCGATGTTCATGATCCCGAGGTCCTTGCCGGTGTTCATGCCGGACGGAAGGACCTTGGTGATGAGGACGAAGTCGACGGCGTTGTAGATCCCGGTGCCCAGTGCCGAAAGGAAGGCAAGCGCGATGATGGCCGCAGTGGTAGGCCAGATCCAGGGCACCGCGAGACCGAGAATGACGAACAACGCACCGAGAAAGATCAGGGGCTTCGTGCGCTTGATCCGGTCAACCAGCAGGCCGGCCAGCGGGGTTCCCACCAGGCCTCCGGCCACCCCGGCAACACCCAACAATGGGATGACGTCCACCGCATCTGCCTTGCCCAGTCCGATGTACGACTGGAGAATGTACAGCGTGAACGCAGTCTGCGGATAATAGCCGACAAACACCAGAAATCGGCCGATGAATACCCAGGCGAAATTCGGGTATTTGACGGGGTTCACCCAGTACGTCTGGAGGACTGCCTTCAAGTTCAGCGGAGGCTTCGGCTCGCCGATGTTCGACCGCCGGTTAACGACAACAAAGAGAATGCCCGCCAGGAACGGGATTGCCCCGACCACGACAAATCCGAGAACGAGGGTCTCGGTGAAACGCGCTGCGATGACCTGGCCGGACAGGCCGCCGACCATCTGCATCATCCCCATCACCGCCGAGAACCGGCCGCGGCGTACCACCGGCACGCGGTCGGGAATGTGAGCGCTGACCGGCGTGGTGATGAAGCTCGTGGCGACCTGGATGAGGCACCAGTAGACGACGAGCTCGACGAGCGAGGTTGAGAACCCCATGAGAATCATCGTGACGAACATCAGCGTCGATCCGAAGAGGATCCATGGCGCACGACCGCCGATGCGCGTGCGCGTCCGGTCGGCCAACATTCCGGCGATCGGACCCGCTGCCATCCCCACTACCGCGCCGATCGCGATGGTCACGGCGAGAAAGCCGATGGCATCTTTCCCGCCGATGCGTTCCGCCTGCAGGGCCAAAAAGATCGCCGTCGTCGCGGCCAGCAAGACACAATAGGACGCGTAGGAGATTCCTAGCGTGACCAGAAGCCCCCACAACTTGAGCTGCCGAAGGGACGCAGGCTTCTGCTCGGCGGAATCGCCGCCGGAGTTCGGCTTTGCCGCCACCGGCTCATCAGGGATAACGGACATCGAACTACTTCCTTGTAATTGTCCGAAGGGCGAATGCACCTTGGATGGGTTTCTAGAGTGGACTTCTGTTCGTGATCGGCTCCGATGATCAGGGGCCGATTCCGCTGAAGACCGGCCACCAGGCGGTACTAACCTGACCCATGGAAAGGGCGATGTTCACCGCGGTCGTTGTCGGGCCGGCGACAGGGTGCACTACCTAGTTGCTCGATGGTCTGCTCGGACCACTTGTCGGGGGTTTACCCGCGTCCGCTATTGACGCAACCCTGCCGACAACTCGACCGAAGCCGAAGCCGAAGACTGCGCGGGTCTGGCTTCGCCTTGACCGGTGATGTGACGCTACGAACATCGGGCACGCCAGATAGTGTATGTTACATACATATTCAAGTCAACGATTCGACACGCAAGGGGATTCTGATGACCCACGACACCACGGCTGACGCGCCGATCTTCTGCCGCCAGGACGGCACACACACTGTCGAGTGGTGGCGCGACGCCGTTGTCTATCAGGTGTATCCGCGCTCGTTCGCGGACAGCAACGGTGACGGAATCGGGGACATCCGAGGCATCATCCGCCGCCTGGACCACATCGGGGCGCTGGGTGTGGACGCTGTGTGGGTCTCCCCGTTCTATGTCTCACCGATGGCCGACGGCGGGTACGACGTTACCGACTACCGGGACATCGATCCCATGTTCGGCACGCTCGCGGACCTTGACGACCTGGTCGCAGCCGCCCATGACCGCAGCTTGCGGTTGATCGTGGACCTGGTGCCGAACCACACCGCGAGCAACCATCCCTGGTTCCTTGAGGCTCTGGTCTCCCCGCCTGAAAGCCGCGCGCGTCAGCGTTACATCTTCCGCGACGGCAAGGGCCCCGACGGGGCGGAGCCGCCGAACAACTGGACGACCGTTCGCGGTGACCGCGCCTGGACGCGCGTCGATGACGGCCAGTGGTACCTCCACCTCTTCAACACTGCCCAACCCGACCTCAACTGGCACAACCAGGAAGTCCACGCTGAGTTCATCTCTATCCTGCGGTTTTGGCTCGACCGCGGGGTCGACGGGTTCCGCGTGGATGTCGCTGCCGGGCTCTACAAAGAGAACGGACTGCCGGACTGGCCGTACGCCACCTTCGAATACAGCGACGGCAAGTCGCCGATGTGGGACAAAGAGCCCGTTCACGACGTCTACCGGGCTTGGCATCGCGTCCTCGCCGAATATCCAGGAGATCGCATCCTGATCGCGGAGGCGTTCGTCCAGCAGCCCGAGCGTCTCGCCCGGTACATCAGGTCGGACGAGATGCAGCAAGCGTTCAACATGCCGTTCATGATGGCCGGCTACAACCCGGGTGCACTCCGCGAGGCTATCGATACCTCCCTCGAAGTGAATGGCGCGGTAGGAGCCACGACAAGCTGGGTCCTCAACAGCCACGATGCCATTCGGACCGTTTCGAAGTTCGGGATGCCGTGTCTTTCCGACATTCCCCGAGGCATCGGTCCCCACGATCCGCAACCCGATGTGGCACTCGGCCTTCGTCGAGCTCGCGCCGCGACGCTGATGATGCTCGCGCTTCCCGGCGCGGCCTACCTCTATCAAGGGGAGGAACTCGGTCTCCCCGACAACACACTCATCCCCGATTCCGCGCGCAACGACCCCGGATTCTTTGTCAGCAATGGAGCCTACGCCGGACGAGACGGATGCCGGGTACCGATCCCGTGGATCGGAACCGGCCCGTCGCTGGGTTTCAACGACACTGGCCGACTCTGGCTGCCGCAGCCTGAGGACTACGCCAAGCTGGCCGTCGAGCAACAGATCGGGGTCCCGGGCTCCACACTCGAGTTCTACCGGGACGCACTGAGACTGCGTCGCGACTTCGTCCTTGGCAGCGGGAGCCTTTCGTGGGTTACATCACCAGAAAAGGTGCTCGCTTTCGACAATCGAACCGTCCGTGTCATCGCGAACCTGAGCGAGTCGCCCGTCGCGCTCACTGCCGGAGCCGACATCCTGCTCGCCAGCGACGAGGAGGCCGTCAGCGGCGGGCTGCTCCACCCCGATCACACCGTCTGGCTCGTGCACAGCTGATCAGCACGGTGGCCTGCTCTCACTGGATCGCACGAGCAGGCCACCCGCCGATCCCTCGTCATGTGTCGTGTGCTCCCACCTGGTGCACTTGGACGTTGGTCGCGTGGCCATAGGCGTCGGCGAATCGCTCGAGGAGTTCGCAGAACGCCGTCGAGTCGTCCTCCCCTAACTCCATCATGGCGCTGGTGAAGGCCCTACGGCCCCACACGGAGTCCTTGCGGTAGGCCGCAAGCCCTTTGTCACTGACAGCGATCAGCTGGGCGCGACTCCCCGCTGTCCGACACCGCTCGAGCAGCCCCGCCGCTAAAGCCGCGTTCACCTGGCGATTCACCGTTGACTGCTCAAGCCGCGCCTCCTCGGAGATCGCCCGCAGCGTCCGGGCCTGCCCGTCAGACAGCAACGCGATCAACCGGCGTTCGGCCAGCCCAAGCTGGTATCCCTGGTCCCAAACCCGCTTTGCGCTGTCGATCTCTACGAACAAACGGGCTACCCGCTCACCGACTTCCTCTAACCGGTCCTCGCGAATCTCTTCGTCCACTCGCGCTCCTGCGTCCCCGGAACCGAGGTCTCGGCTCAGTAACCTTTGTGTAAGCAACATACATCGTACGAGATCTCGGAGCAGCCCTGCCACTACGGCACTGACAGCGGACGCGCGGCGTCCGCCACGGAGCCGGGCAAACGTGAATTGCTGGACGGTGGCCAAGGGAGTGTCAGGCTCTCGGTGGATCTAGCTCTGGCACATCGGTTTAGACAGTATGAGGGTATGGGCTGGGGCCCACTCCACATGTGAACGTGGTTGCCGACAGGAAACGGGTCCTGGCCGGTAGAGCCACAAGATGTGGGAGGCCCCAGCAATGAATCAGCGTACGAGCGCGGGTGTCCCTGGCGGGACGCCCGTTCAGACATCCCAGGGCCTCGGATGTCATCCCTGTAGGAGCGCGGTTTGTCAATGCTGGGGGTTTGGGGGTTCGACCCGCTTTACGGGCAGCGCTGCGTGAGGGGCCGGGGGTCAATGCGGAGCGCCCGGAGCGTAGCGAGGACGAACGGCGTTGACGGTGGGCCCCCGAGCCGGCGCAGACTTCCGATGGGGGGGTGGAGGTCGACGAACACGGTTGGCTATGTGGGTTTGGGGGTTGTGTTTTCGTCTCCAGCGTTGATGCATGGGTTGGGTAAGGCCGATTTCTCGGCTACCGGTCATCCCTTCGCCCGGCGCTCGCGGGCATGGAGCGGTGCGATGGCAACACGCGGGGTCAATCAAGCGGACGACCACGCCACGGTGTGGGGGTCATGACAAACAGCGGCCACGCACGTGTTGCGTCCGAGGTGCTCACGCCGCCCGATCCCGGGCCAGGGCGCGGATGTGTCCGTCACGGAGCCCGTAGTAGACGAGCGTGAGCAGCTTGCGGGCCGCGGCGACCTTGGCGATGCTCTTACCGCGGCGGGCCTCGATGCGATCTTTGTCGGCGGAGATCTTCGCCGTCGTCGGATGGCGTTGCACGGCCTCGACCGCCGCCCACCGCACCAGCTTGGAGCCCTGCTTCGTGATGTGCCCGCGGTGCACGGTCGTGTCCGATTCGCGGTGCTTGGGGGTCAGGCCGGCCCACGAGCACAGGTGCGCGGGATCGACGAAACGGTGCACGTCTCCGATCTCGGCGACGAAGATCGCGGCCAGGGTGGGTCCGACGCCAGGCAGTTCCTGGATGGCCGTGTAGCCGCGGTGGCCACATAGCTCGGCCGCGATCTGTCCGAAGAACCGGGCCTCGTGCTGATCGAGGACGTCGATGAGCTCGAGCAGCGAGATCACCCGCTGCGCATAGGGTTCGCCGAGCGGGACCCGGGCCAGCTTCTGGCGGCCGGTGACCCCGAACAGGTCCGACACCGGTATCAGGACTCCGGCCTTGGCGAGCACGGCGTGCACCTGCGCCTTGAGCCCGGAGCGCAGTGCGACCAGCTTCGCCCTGTAGCGCACCAGTTCGCGGAGCTCGCGTACCGGTGGCGGGGCGATCCAGGCCTCGGGCAGTCGGTGCATCCGCAGCAGGTCCGCCAGGTCACCGGCGTCACGTACGTCGTTCTTCACCCGCCTGTACCGAAATCCTTTGACACCCAATGGGTGTGCCAGGTGCACCGTGGCGCCCGCCGCTTCGAGGGCGTCGACGGCCCAGTACCAGCCGTACGTCGCCTCGAGGACTACCTCGGGGTTCGGACCGGCCTTCTCGATCTGCAGACCCAACGCCACCGGGTCGTTGACGATCCGTACCGCCGACAATTGTTCACCCTCCGCCGTCTGGCGGACGATCACCGATCGTTGCCGGTGCAGATCGATCCCGACGACCTGCTTTCCGTCATACTCGCTCATAGGGGCCTCCTCTATCGTGTTGAAGTGACACCCCCAGCATTCGCCGGGACCCACGAGAACGGGGAGGCCCCGCTCCTACATCGCATCAAGCAGCGGGCTTGTCGACGTGATGTGACCATGCGGTCGTCTCGTCGTAGTGGGTGCGGGTCTTGAGGCACCCGTGCAGGATGCCGACGAGCCGGTTGGCGAGCTGGCGCAGCGCGGGGTTGTGGTCGAGCCCGCGGGCGCGTTGTCGGTCGTAGTAGGCGCGCGCCCCGGGCGAGGTCTGCAGTGCCGATTGTGCCTGCCGCATGAGGGCGTCGACGAGCCGGTCGTTGTGCACGTATCTGGCGGCGACGAGCTTCCGTTTGCCCGAGGCCCGGGTGATCGGGCTGGTGCCGGCATAGTTCTTGCGGTTCTTTGCGGTGGCGTAGCGGGTGGGGTCGTCACCGAACTCGGCGAGCACCCGGGCACCGAGGACCGCGGCCAGGCCAGGCTGGGACAGCACGATCTCAGCGTCCGGGTGACGACGAAAATGGGCATCGACCTGCACTTCGAGTACGGTGATCTGCTCGTTGAGGGTAGCCAGCACGGCCACCGCGGCGCGGGTGGTGGCCGCATACGCGGCGGTGACCACCCCCGGCCGACCGAGCTGTTCGGTGCGCAGCGCGGTCCGGATGCGGGTGGTCTTGGTGTCGATGTCGCGGCGACGGGCCCGGCGCAGGGCGGCGGAGATCTGGGCCCGGCTCAACCGGGCCGCCGCGGTCGGGTCGGGGGCCTTGCCGAGCAGTTCGAGGGTATCGGCAGCGTCGAGGTCGTCGAACGCCTCCAGCGCGGCCGGGAAGTACTCACGCAACGCGTGTCGCAGCCGCTGCGTCTGACGGGTGCGTTCCCAGATCAGCGTCTTGTGTGCGCGGGCAACGACTTTCACTGCCTCTGCGTCGGGGCTGTCGCCGGCCATCGCGCGGAGCTGGTGGGCGTCGGTGCGAACCATGTCGGCCAGCGTGTGCGCGTCGGCGGCGTCGCTCTTGGCGCCGGACACCGCATGGCGTTGCCGGAAGCGGGCCGCCTGCAACGGGTTGACCGGATACACGACGTAGCCGGCTGCATTCAGCGCCGCCACCCACGGACCACGGTCGGTCTCGATCCCGACCCGCACCTCGGCCTCGTCGCCGGCGTCATCGCCGAGCTGTGCGGCGATCAGCGCGTGCAGCCGTGCGATTCCGGAACTCCCCTCCTGTAGTCTGGATTTCGTCAGTGTGCGCCCCGATGAATCCATCAGTTCCACATCGTGATGGTCCTCGGCCCAGTCGTCACCCACCAGCAGCAGCATTCACTCTCTCCCTTCCCCGTCCGTCATCGACCAGATACCTCGGCAGCCTGCGGAAGAAGTTTCGGCGACCTAATAAACAGTGCTCTGCGGCACGACATCCCAGCAGCGATCATCTTCTTCCGAACCGAACCGGCGGGGGCACGATCTGAAAGCAGGACTTCCAACCCCCGTCCAAGGGATGAACAGTGCTCTCTCGCTGGCCGGCTACCGGACACCAGTCTGGCGCATCGACCGGTGACCCGTAGCTCTTATTAGGGATGAAAATGATCTCGTGGTCGCCCGTCGACGCCGCGATACTCTAGTTCCTCGAGACTGTGTACGAGCGGGGCGCGGGGATCACGCCGTGGGCCCTTCAATGTTGCCATTCGATGACCGAGCACGAGGATCAGATTCTTTCTTCCTTTCCCTCCTGTGACCCCCACGGGCGACCACCTATGACAGGTCGGTATGCGCGCAGAACAGGAGCAGAAGATGCTCACCGAACCTCACGACGAGGAACAGATCATCGCCCGAGTCGCAGCACTCGACATCGGCAAGGCGGAGCTGGTGTGCTGTGTCCGTGTCCCAGGGAATCGCACATCCACTCGGCGACTACAGGAGGTCACCACCCATGCCACGATGAGCCGGGCCCTGACCGAGCTGGCCAATCACCTGATCGACCTCGGCATCGAGCGAGTCGTGATGGAAGCGACCTCCGATTACTGGAAACCGGTGTTCTACCTATTGGAGGCGCACGGACTCGACCCGTGGCTGGTCAACGCCCGCGACGTCAAGCACCTACCGGGTCGGCCGAAGACCGATGTCCTCGATTCGGTGTGGTTGTGCAAGGTCGCCGAACGGCAGATGCTGCGGCCGAGTTTCGTGCCCCCGCGCCCGATCCGGCAGTTGCGGGACCTGACCCGCTACCGCAGCACCCTGGTCGCCGCCCGCACTGCCGAGAAGAATCGGGTCGAAAAACTTCTCGAGGACGCCCCGTTGACTGAACTACTGAGGGTGTTTTCCGTGTTCGGCGGAC
>NZ_JARJBD010000170.1:0-9861 GCF_029269925.1 Rhodococcus sp. T2V | reverse complement strand
CCCTTGTGCGGCTCATTGCCCACGTTCGCGTGCGCCCAGATGTCAGCCGGGGCGGTGGACTTATCCGTGTGGGGGGTCCGCTGACGACGTGGTCGGCGTGGTTGATGCCCTCGAGGACCAGCCGGGAAAGGTGGCCGTCGTGGATGCAGTAGATCACCCGCCGGCCATCCTTGCGGGTGTCCACCAGTCCGGTGAACCGCAGCTTCGCCAGGTGCTGGCTGACCGCGGTCCGTGAGCCCCCCGTTTCCTCGATCAGGACCTACGACCTCGAACGACGTGCCGCCGCCCTCGAAAACATCGACGTCACATCCTCGACGATGGATTTTCTTGTGCCTCAGGATGATCAGCAGCGCGCTTACCGGATGCATGTCCTCCAATCGCCCACACCGACGAGAACGCCAAAGCTCAGGTCGATTCAGGACGGCTCTCGGAACCATTCTGGTACCACGATTCCCCGCTGACCACGCCGGCCGAACTGCACCCGTTCGGGGGACGGCCGCCGAAGGGAACTCTGGCTCCTCCCGCCCCCGGAGTCCTGGTGCCCGACGCACCGGTGTATGTGCTTGGGATCGGCGCCACCCATCTGCGGGCGTGGTGCCGCGACGGCATCCTCATCGTGTTCGGGGATACCGTCGACGACAATCGACTCCGTCGCACCGTTCTCGACGCAGTGCGGGCGCCCGTGCGGATGCACCGACTGTCCGACATCGATGTCAGGCGGGTCGCTGCGGAGCGGCCTCGCGGCCGGCGATGACGAGATGTGGATTATCTGGCCGGACGGACATATCGCGGCTGTCGTGACCGGTGACGACCTTGACGCGCTTAGGACGGCACTTCGCACTGCAATTGCCTACGACGTGGGCCATCTCATTGCGGCCGGGTCGTACGCAAGACCCGCAACAGCTGTTCGCTGAATATCAGGTTTCCTTGGTTGCAAGTGCGAGGGGCGTCACCGGAACGATCGATCAGCTATACAACCGGGAGCGGGACATGTATTTCGCTGATATTTGTACTGGCCAGCGGGCTGTTGGTGCGCTGCTCCTGCTGAGCGAGTGCGTTGTTCAGGGTGTGAGCTGGATCTTCACCGCCCCGTCCTGCTTCTTCTGGAAGATCTCGTAGGCGTGCGGCGCCTGTTCGAGGGGAAGTTGGTGAGTGGCGAAGGTGTCCACGCCGAGGGGGTCGTCATCGCCGAGAAGCGGCATGATGTCGTCCACCCACCTCTTGATGTTGGCCTGACCCATCCGCAGCTGGATCTGCTTGTCGAACAGGGTGAGCATGGGGAGCGGGTCGGCCATGCCGCCGTAGACCCCGATGATGGAAATCGTTCCGCCGCGGCGAACGATGTCGATCGCCGAATACAGTGCGCCGAGACGGTCCACCCCCGCCTTCTGCATCAGCGGCGCCGCAACCGCATCGGGAAGATACCCGACGATCTGCTGGGCGAGCTTGCCGATCGGTGAACCGTGCGCCTCCATTCCGACCGCATCGATCACCGAGTCGGTGCCCCGGCCGTCGGTCGCGTCGCGAATCACGTCGGCGAGATCGCTACCGTGCTCGTCCAGGTCCAGGGTGTCGATGCCCCGGGCCTTGGCGCGAGCGAGACGTTCGGGGACGTTGTCGACCGCGATGACCCGTGCGCCCTTGTGGTGGGCGATCCGCGCTGCCATGTCTCCGATCGGCCCGAGGCCCAGTACGGTGACCGACCCGCCCGCGGGGATGGCTGCGTACTCCACCGACTGCCATGCCGTGGGCAACACGTCGGACAGATAGACGAATCGCGAATCCGGCGGCCCCTCGGGAACTTTCATGTGGGTGAACTGGGCTTGGGGAACACGGAGGTACTCGGCCTGTCCTCCCGGAACCTGGCCGTAGAGCTTCGAGAAGCCGAACAACGCCGCTCCCATGCCCTGCTCGCGGACCTGCGTCGTCTCACACTGCGTGTACAGCTGCATGTTGCACATGAAACAGGTGCCACAGGAGATTTGGAACGGGATCACCACCCGGTCGCCGACCTTCAGGTTTCCCGCCTCCGCGCCGACTTCTTCGACGATTCCCATCGGTTCGTGGCCGAGGACGTCCCCTTCTCCCATGAACGGGCCGAGTGTTTCGTACAGGTGCAGGTCGGACCCGCAGATGTTCGTCGTGGTGACCTTGATGACGGCGTCCGTCGGTTGTTCGATCTTGGGATCGGCGACGGTGTCCACGCTGACCTTCCGTTTGCCTTGCCACGTGACTGCTCGCACTGGGAACCACACCTCTCGTCGGTTGATGTCCGTGTTCGGGTGCCCGACGGGGGATGCAGGTAAACCGCGCTCGGCATGGTCTTCCGCTGTGCGGATCGCCTTACGCGGATGGCAGCCGGGCTGAGGATTCCGATCTCGGGACAAACCCGATCACTCACCAGGCCCCGGTCGCCACGCTTCGGCCACGTTCATCGCGCCTGGTTCGACGGCCTCCGCGTCTCCTCGATGCGTTGCCGCTGCCGGACCCCGTACGCCGCCTCCCTGACGGCGGCGTCGTCCTCGAGACCCGACCCGAGCGCCCCACCGATGGTCGCGATGGACGCCAGCAACCAGGCGAGCGTCAGGTAATCAACAAAGGTCACCCCGTGCCCCAGAACACGGGACAACAGTTCCGGGGGAAGAGTCAGACACGCGGTGAACAGCAGCAGACCGAACAGGGCCACGTGCAGCACGATCACGCCGATGACCAGGGTGACCACGGTCGCGGTGTTGTACAGCACCGATCGATCGCGCTCGTCCGGCGACGTCAGCCGCTCCCACAGTTCGTGATCGAGGATCAGCCAGAGAATCATCGCCACGATCGACAGCACCGTCGCCGCACCCATCCGCCACGGACCCATCGTGTCGGCGAACAACCAGATCGTGTTGGTGGCCAGCGCGATCGCACCCGTGGCGAAGGCGCCGACGAGGACCTTCGACAGTCCGGTGACCAGACGCCACGGCCGGTTCGCCCGCACCATCCCCGACAGCAGTCGCAGCCGCCGCAGCCCCGACGGCGCGAAGTACCGGATACCGCCCGGGATCTGCGCCGACGGAAACCGCCGCGCCGCGCCGGGGTTGAGGTCCGGTTCCCCGAGGACGCGGGCGATCGCGAGTTCGGTGACGGTGCGGACCCGGCGCTCGATGCGCAGACCGCCCACCCCGGCGACGGAGATGAGCGCGAATTTGTGGTCGGCGCTGACGTCGGCCACCACCGGCAGGGTGTCCTCGCGGCGCGGCAGATCGGTGAGATACACGACGATGTCCTCCGCTTCGGAGGACGGATCGACCGTGTCGATGACATCCGCGAAATCCGCTTGCTCGTCGGGCAAGTACGGCTTGCGGCGCACGCACATCGTCCACCGACGCTCGACCCGGTCAGGGCTGCGCAGGCGGTCCGGCAGGGACTCCGCAAGGCGTTCGGCGAGAGCCGCCGGTTCGCCCGGATCCGCGATCAGCAGCACCGAGACCTGCTCACCCGCGGCACCGGGGCGCCCTGCCTGCACCTGCTCGTTCGCCGTCACCGCCTTCGCGTACCCGATCGGTCCGCCCCCCAACCGCAGGCAGTGGGTGCGCGTGCATCACAGCACCGCCACCGATCTCCGCTGCCAGCCCGGACGCTGGGTACGCGGGAGACGCTGGGAGGCAGGAGACGCAGAGATACCGCAACTCTGCCGGTCGGGGGCGGGGCGATCCGTTGCCGCATGCACCCATCCGACACGCGCGCCATTCAGGAACGGAGTGCAGTGCCCGGCGACCGCACATACGAACCGGTAGGTTCTCCTCGGTGGCCACCATCCTCGACGACACCAGGACGACCCGGGCGCAGCGGACGGCGGGCCTGGTCGGTCATCACTACCGGGTCACCGACTTCTATGAGGTCGGCCGCGAGAAGATCCGCGAGTTCGCCAAGTCCCTGCAAGACCCCCATCCGGCGCACCGGAGCGAGGACGCGGCCGTCGGCCTGGGCTATGACGGCCTGATCGCCCCGCTCACCTTCGGGTCCGTCGTGGCGATGATCGCGCAGCAGCACCTGTTCGACGAAGTCCTCACCGGCTACGACCCCGCCGAGATCCTGCACACCGATCAACGCCTGCAGTTCCACCGCCCCATCACGGTGGGCGACCGCCTGATCTGCGACGTCTTCCTCGACTCGTTCCGCCACGCCGCCGGCAACGACATCATGGTCACCAAGACGATCATGCTCGACCAGCACGACACCCCGGTGCAGACGATGTGGACCACCCTGGTCGCCTACAGCCGCTGATCGCCCAACCGGCCCCTCCTCGTTCAGAGCTCCGGATTCGGCCAGCGCGAGTCCGGCGCCCGCAGGACGAGATGGTGCGCTTCGTGCAGGGACCAGCACAAACCAGGAGTGAGACCTACCGGGGCATGCGCGCACCCTCCTCGCGGCCGACCCGGCGTATCCCGCTGTCGACCATCTGTTTTCCGACTAGGACGGACGAGGTTCATCGTGATCATTCTCGGACTGATTCTGCTCGTGATCGGATTCGTAGCGGGAATCTCGATCCTCTGGACCATTGGGATCATCCTGTTGGTCATCGGAGTCATCCTCGCGTTGCTCGGCGCCACCGGCCGCGCCGTCGGCGGCCGCCGTCACTGGTTCTGAAGGTTCGCGAGTAGGCGCCCGCTGCCCATCGCAGACATCGTGCATCCGCTGCACCCCCAGCTGGCCGCCGCCGCGCAGGCCTGCTGACCGACCGGCGCGACGGCGGCGCCGTTCTACGACCAGATGAGGCCATCGTGGCGGTCGCAGCCGAACTGCCGAACCTGCGGACCGTCGCCTACGTCACGGTGCCGGAGCTGATGATCGCCACTGAAGAGGCAGACATCTTTGGTTCCTCCGCCGGCACGGGACCGCGCGGACCGCAGGCACCACGGAACGGGCGCACACGGTTCATGCTGAGGGGCGTGAGGATCTGGATGCTGGTCGACCCCGAACACGGACACGAACGTCTGCTCGTCGGAGACCGAATCGACGCCGCGACGACCTGGTGTCGACCGGAGATGCTGCCGGCAGAAGTGGTGAGCTGGGATGTCCCCGTGCACGTCGAGCGCGTCGCCGCCCACCGCCCCGGCGAATACGACTGGGTAGCCCACAACAACGACCACGTAGCCGCGCTGCTCGCGGACTGGAAAGAACCCGAGGGTCCCACCGCGATCTCGGGCTGCCTGATCTACGACCGCCACCTGCACCTGTTTCACCACACCGTGCCCACGACACGGGGCCGCGTTCTTCGCCGCGCCGTCATCACCCGCGACGCAACCCACACCCCGACCCCCCACCGGGGTTACTCGGTCACCCCGTCGCGACCGCCCACCTTCACCGAACGCGGCCACGTACCACCGGACCGGACCGTGACGTGGAACTGCGTCGAACTCGACACCGACGACGAGTAGGTCATCCAAGCACGATCACCGGGGCGTCCCGCAGGCGGGGATGCTGCTTGGGGGGTCGATCCCGTCGGGTCTGTGCGGGCCGTGGGCGTCACGTGCGGGGCGGCCGGTCCCGCACGGCGTCGTCGTCGGGGGTACGGGCGGGGCCCGTGTGATCGGTGACGGTCTCGGGATCCTGCTCGGCGCGTAGGTGCGCGTTGTCGGCTTCCAGGCGGCGGTTGTCGCGTTCGAGTTCGTCGGTGCGGAGCTCGAGGTCGAGGACCCGGCCGATGCCGACCAGGTTGACACCGGCGTCGATGAGTTCGGCGATCCGCCGCAGCCGCGCCAGGTCGTAGTCGCTGTAGCGGCGGGTACCACCGCTGGTGCGCCCCGGGGTGAGCAGCCCGTAGTCCTCGTACAACCGCAGCGCCGCGATCCCGAACCCGGACAGCTCGGCGGCCACCGAGATGCCGTACACCCCTCGCAGCGATGGCGATCCGGGGTCGTACCGCCCAGATCCTAGGGACACCACCTGCTCCGATCAAGAATTTTCCCGCACAGCCTCTTGTCACATTCTACGACAGATGCTATACCAAACCTACAGCATCTGCTGGAGTTTACCTGGTGGAATGGAAAGGGTTTCAGGAGGTGGACATGATGTTGATGCGGACGGATCCGTTCCGCGACCTCGACCGTCTGACGCAGCAGATCCTCGGCACGACGGCCCGTCCGGCGGTGATGCCGATGGACGCCTGGCGCGAGGAGGACCGGTTCGTGGTGGAGTTCGACCTGCCCGGCGTCAGCGCCGACTCGCTGGATCTGGACGTCGAGAAGAACACGCTGACGGTGCACGCCGAACGACCCGCACTGAACGAAACCCAGGAGATGGTGGCCGCCGAGCGGCCGCGCGGGGTGTTCAGCCGACAACTGTTCCTCGGGGAGAACCTCGACGCGGACCGGATCGAAGCCAGCTACGACGCCGGGGTGCTGCGGTTGACGATCCCGATCGCGGAGAAGGCCAAACCCCGCAAGATCGAGATCAGCAGCAACGGTCATTCCGAGAAGAAGGCGGTCACCGCCCGGGGCGCGGCCGACACCTGAGCCGAGAGGGAAATTAGGTGACACGTCGACCGAGGCCGACAAGGCCCGGGTAGGGGGTGAACATCATGACAGCGGCGAACACCGTCACCGAGGGGAATGCCACCGTGATCCCGGAGCGCACCGAAACTGCGGTGGTGTGGCCCTGGCACGAGCTCGACTACACGCTGCTCGCGGCCGATTCGGACCGCATCCTCGCCGACGCGCTCACGCCGCAGGCCGTGGTCCTGCTCACACGGTTGGCCACCGCACCGGCCGGCCCGCCCCTTCCATCGGCTCCCGCCTCGACGGCGTGGACGATGTCCGAGCCCCCGACCCCGCAGGTCCGGGCCACCCAACGCTCCCCACCGCGAGTCGGAAAGACCAGCGCCGGGACCACATCTCATCCGTGACGACGCGCAAAGGGGTGATGAATCAGACGAGTACCGACTGTTGACGGGGTTCGTCCGCGGCCGCCGCCGTTACCTGTCATCCGTCGCACGCGGCGCGGCGAACCCCGGGCACACCGCCCGCCCGCCGCCGATCGACCGACAAGTCAGTGACGGCGCCGACCGCGTCCCTCACACGGTGCGCCAACCGATGAGGGATCGCCTGGGGCGCACAGCCAGTGCAGGGCGAACCGCAGACGGCGGCCGTCCCGGACGGAACCTGCCCCACCGGAATTCGCGACAACCATCAAAGCGGGGACGGGCCCGCCGTGTGCGGGTCGGGCCCGTCCCATCCCGGTGGTTCCGGCACCCCGAACGCCCGGAACCACCCTTCGCTGCGAATCGCACGACGAGACGAGATGAGGGGCCAATGGCCACCGAGCGGGATCCGTATCAGGTGCTGGGACTGTCCTCGGCGGCGTCCCAGGCCGAGATCACCAGCGCCTACCGACGGTTGCTGCGCCACCATCACCCCGACACCCGCATCCCCCACCGGCCCACCGACCTTGCGGCGGACGAGGACCTGCAGCGCATCTTGTCCGCCTACGCCCTCCTGCGCGACCCCGAACACCGCGCCGAGCACGACCAGGCAGTCACCGATCCGGCTGTGGACGAAGAACTCGACACCGTCCGTCGGCGCCCCCCGCGGTTTCCGACCCGACCGAGCGGACCGGTCCACATCCATCTCGTTCCCCTCGATACCCCGCCGCCGCGACGTCCACCCGCGACCGGATTGTGGGTGAGCCCGGTGCGATGGCACCCACATTGCGGCTAGGGACTCAGGTTGACCGCATGGACGGTCGACGGGGTCGCTCCGCGCGGAAACAGGTGAAACGCCAGGCTTTCCGGATCGTCGGGGCAGCGGAAACACAGGTGGTGATCGTCGAACCAGGCGAACCATTCCTCCCACGAAATGTGCTCGAAATAGTGACCCGACCGGGCCCCGAGGAAGTCGACGAGCAGCACCTGCGCCGAGCAAACCGCCGCCGGGTCCGGGACCCGGGCCGGGGCACCGCGGTGCAGTTGGATCCACCGGCGGATCTCGTCGTGATCGATGGTGTCACACACCCGCATACTCATCCGTTGCCTCCACGTGTCGTTCCCCGGGACCCCATCTGGGGTCGATGCCGTCCCGGAGTTGGTGCCGAGCACCTGGTGGCCGAGTGCCCCCTCGGACGAGGCGGAAACGGCGGATCCGGCGAAGACCGCCATCGCGGTGGCCACACACCCGTCGTCGAGTCGCGTCCGAGCACCCCGAGAGGACGCCGGTCCGGGCAGGTCGCAGACGAGAGGACGGGCGGTGGGGCGGGTGACGTTGTCCCCTATCGAGGGTGGTTGCTGTCGGGAGATTCTGAAGGTGTCGACAGAGCACTTTGCCGCAACAGAACTGGGACGTGATGGACCCTCGCCCAGAGCCGACGGCGGCGAGCACCGCCACGGACGGGCCTCTCACCACACGGGAGTGCCTGGATTTCCTGCGGTCGGTCCCCGTCGGGCGGTTGCTCTACACCGAGAACGCCCTGCCGGCGGTGCGGCCGGTGACCTTCGCCTGCCCGGACGGGCAGATCGTCATCCCGACCGGAGACAATCCGTGGTTCACCCGCTTCGAGGGCACCGTCCTCGCCTTCGAAACCGGAAACATCACCGCGTCGACGCGTTCGGGCTGGTCGGTGCTCGCGATCGGCCGCGCCCGACTGTTCGCCGGCACGGACGGTCTCGGCGGGTTCGACGATCCCACCCGTTCCCCGTGGAGCGGCTCTGCCGGCGATGGTTATCTCCTCATCGACATCGCCTCGCTCAGCGGCCACCGCACCACCCTGCTCCGCCCCACCGGTGACCACCGCTGACGACTTCGGCGCCGTGCGGAGAGCGAGTGAGTGTGAGCCCACGAGAGCGGAGTCGACCTCGAGGTGCAGTCGCCGGACAGACACTCAAGAGCCGCAGGTAATCAGCCGGTTCCGGTGCCACCGGCGGGCCGGTCGGCTTACGGTGAGCGTTGTCGGCGACCGCCGTGAATTCATCCCGAGGAGGGGCGATGACTGCGAAGTTCGAGCTGTTCAAGGACACCGCCGGCCAGTTCCGGTTCCACCTCAAGGCAGCGAACGGCGAGATCATCGCGGCCAGTCAGGGCTACACCTCGAAGGCGGCAGCCCAGAACGGGATTGCGTCGATCAAGGCCAATGCGGCGACCGCCCCGACCGAGGACCTGACCTGACCCCCCGCTCATGCGGCCGGAGGCCGAGGGCGGACCGCCGACGCTGCTTGCGCACCTGGGGATGGGGTACTCGCGTCCTACGTTGCACGCCTGGTCGCCCCCTCCCGCGGTTTAGTGGATGGCGGATCGACGGTGAGGTTGCCGTTGTCGGCGAACGCCTTTCGAGGAGGTTCCGGTGTGTTGCCGAAACATTACTGAGACCGCAGTTCCCACACACAATCACACCGCCAGACCACGAACCTGATCACGGACGAAGTCCGTGCAACTTGCCGGTTACCGATTTGCTAAAAAATAGGGCGTGGAGTCAGAGCAGGTGTTCGATGGCGGCGAGCCGCAGCGGGTGGGCAGCTTCCGGTTCTTCCTGGACGGTCAGCGGTGGGAATGGTCCGACTCCGTTGCCCAGATGCACGGCTACCGACCCGACGAGGTCACCCCGACCACGGAATTGCTGCTCTCCCACAAGCACCCCGCGGACCATCCGCATGTCGCCCGGGTGCTGGACCGGATGATCAACGATGCCGAGCCGTTCAGCAGCAAGCACCGGATCATCGACACCGCCGGCAACGTTCGCCAGGTCGTGGTCGTAGGGGACCGGATGTTCGACGACACCGGTGCCGTGATCGGCACGACCGGGTTCTACATCGACATCACCGACTCGCACCGCAGCGACGTCAAGGACTCCGTCGACGAAACCGTCGCCGCCCTCGAGCAATCGCGGGCG
>NZ_JARJBD010000017.1:0-141750 GCF_029269925.1 Rhodococcus sp. T2V | reverse complement strand
TCTTACCCATGACCCCATGGTACCAATTCTTGGTATATCGCACCGGAGTCTTCACAACCAGGCCGTAGTGCAGGGCGAAGGAGACCACACCGGGGGTGCGGACGGCGATGTCGGTGACCACCGACATCGCCGTCCTGCCGCCCCGAGCCGAGGAAGTGCCGAGTTCTGCACGTACGAGATGTTCCTTACCCGAGGATCCCCAACTCCCACAGCTGCTCCACCGTACGAACCAGCCAGGCGGTGACTACCGGCGGAAGAGGGGACCACATGCTCCAGCTATCCCCCACCAGATGAACGACACCGTCCTTCCCAATCTCCCTTCGGGCGAGAAGTCCGCGACTGCGTTCACGCGGCTGGGCTTCGTGGATGGTCCCACTCCTCAGTGGGCACGATCGCGCTCGCGAGAGTCACGACGGATCGTCGAGAACCACCCACAGGCCGGAGCCGGACCCTCGGTCGGTGTCGGGGATCAGCGCCCGAAGTCGGGCGGCGTCTTCGCGGAGTGTCTTCTGTAGGTGGGGTCGGACGTCTTCGGCGACGTCCGGTGGTAGCGGGCAGCCCTGCTGTACGAGGTCGGCGGTGTTTTCGATGAGCCGCGCCGCTCGCATGAGAAGCGGTTCGGGCACCCAGACGGTGGGGAGGTCACCGTCATGGTCTCTGGTCATTACGCCGATGATGGAGATCAGTGCCATCGCTTGTGCCGACTGGTCAGGGTCCTTGTCGGCACCGGCGGGAGCGGTGGCCTTGACGAGGGCGGCGATCGTCGCACCGAGGGTTATCAGGGGCATCGCGATGGTGCGGGGCAGGGTCAGCAGGTCGGCACCGGGTGCCTCTTCTTTGATGCTCAAGGCCATTTCATTGGGCGAGGGCGTGCAGTGTGTCCTGGTCGAAGTACTGCCGGGCGGTGCGTTCGGTGATGTGCATTCGCTCCGCTACGGCAGCGACTCGGTCGGTGAGCAGGGCCTCGAGTTGGTCGGTGGGGACGGTCAGCCCGATTCGTGTCAGTTCTCCACCGAGGGTGGCCACGGTCGTGCTCAACCATGTCGACGGTCGCGGCATCGGGGCCTCCTGCTCGGATCGTTCCACCTCACCTGGTCTGTCTACCAGCCCGCCATCGCCGCTGCCGGTTCGGTGGGCCGGGCGAAACCCGTCAGTCGGCGGCGTGGAACGCCAGTTCGACCTCGGCGGGGATACGTCCGCGGGTGGAGAGTTCGTATCCCTGCTCGAGCACCCAGGCGCGGATCTTCTGCGTCTCGCCCCGCGGCCGCGCCCCGGCAGTCGCGTTGCCCGGCCGGTCGGCGCGATGCTTGCGGCCGCCGACCCGGGTGGAGTGCGCGATGTAGTACTCGAAGGGTCTCACGGAGTTCTTTCGCGTGCTCGTCCCTCAGCAGTTCTATGAGCAACAACGCTTCGCCGCGACCGGGGAGCCGCCCCCGGCCGACCTCAGAGGCAGCCACTACCCCGCCTTCACCCACCTTCCCGGGACCGCGAGCGCGGGCAGGTGGCCGAGCTGCGCCGATTCCGCCCGAAACAGCCCGCATCGCGGATCACCGCCATCCGGGTCACGCTCGGCGAATCCGCACCCGCCGCACGCGCCGACCCGTGACGGCCACCGACCGAGTTCCATTGCAGCTGAGGCACTTACACCCGGGCTGGGTGCATGTCCGCCGATTCGCCGTCGATCATCACCATTGCCGGACGGGGTGTGTCGACGGTACCGTCGCCGAGGTCGCCGAGACTGCCGTCGAGCGCCACCAGGTCCGCGCGGCGGCCGGCCGCCAGGGTGCCGACGCGAGTCTCGTCGTGGACCAGGTACGCGCTGTCGACGGTCATGGCCCGGATCGCGCGATCCACTCCGATCCGCTGGTTCCCGCCGAGCACCGTGCCGCCCCGCGTCATCCTGGTGACCGCGGTGCGGATGGTCGCCAGCGGGTCCATCGGCGTGATCGGGCAGTCCGAATGCAACCCGAACCGCAGACCCAGTTCGTCGGCGCAGGCGAGGGGATCCATGTCGGCGGCGCGCTGGGCGCCGAGGAAGCGGTCGCGGTGGCGATCGCCCCAGTAGAAGACGTGGTTGACGAAGAAGCTCACCCCGAGTTCGGCTTCCCGGATCGCGGCGAGGTCGCTCGGTGCGCTCACCTGGCAGTGTTCGATGCGGTGCCGTCCCATCCGGCCGTCGGTGGCCTGCGCCCGCCGCAGCGACGTGATCGCGGCGCCGACGGCCGCGTCGCCGTTGGCGTGCACGGCAACTTGGCCACCCGCGCGGTGCACCCGCAGGATCATCTCGTCGAGTTGTTCCTGCGGATAGAGCAGGTCGCCGTGATGAGCCGGGTCGCAGGCGTACGGGGCGCGGAGTGCGGCGGACAGTCCCTGGATCGATCCGTCGGCCCAGAATTTCGCGCCCGCCAGCCGGAAGTGCGATCCGGCCGCGGGTGCGTGCTCGAACGTGACCCGTCGGTCGTCGAGGGCCTGGAGCGCGAGGTCGCCGCGGAGGAACCCGACGACGTGCACCGGTAGCTCACCCGATGCGTCCAGTGAGCGGTAGGCGGCCAGTTCCTGCTCGCCCGCCGACAGACCCACCCCGAGATCGTGGATGGTGGTGATTCCCCGTGCACGCGCCGACTGCAGACTACGGAGCAGGGCACCGTTGACCTCCTGCTCGGTCAGCGCGGGAACCGCCGCGGTGAGCCTCGACACCGCATCGATTTCCCACGCCATCCCGGTCAGCCGGCCGTCGTCCCCGCGGGGGAAGAGCGGGTCGTCCGCCGACACCGTGGACTCGTCGATGCCCGCCGCCGCGAGTGCGGCGGTGTTGGCGACGGCGAAGTGCCCGCAGATGTGCAGCACGATGACCGGCCGGTCGGTGCTGACCGCGTCGAGGTCCTTCCGGGTCGGGTGCCGTCCCTCGGCGATCTGGGTGTCGTCGTAACCCCACCCGCGGATCCAGCCGCTGCCGCCGGCCGAGGCACGCAGCGCCTGCTGAATGTCGGCGATCGACCGGCACGGTGGCGTCCGGCAGTCCGCCCAGCCGTCGGTCAGACCGGCGTAGGTGGGGTGGATGTGCGACTCGATGAGCCCTGGGATCACCGTGGCGCCGGGTAGGTCGACGCGGCGGGCGCCGATCCCGGCACAGTCGGCCATGTCCTTGCCGGTGCCGGTGGCGAGCACGCGGTCACCGTCTATGACCAGCGCTTCGACGGTCGGCGACGACGGGTCCTGGGTGTGGATCGCATCGGCGGTGAGCAGTGTTCGGGACATTCAGGCACCTACTTGACTGGGAGTGGCCGTGGATTCCACGGCGGCGGGTGTACGACCTTCGGTGCGAAGGCCGCGGACGGGGTCGGTGGCCGGCCAGAACAACCGCGTCGCCACCACGAACAGGATGTTGAGGACCAGGGCTGCCGCGCCGAGGTTCACACCGTGCTGGGCGAGCCACACGGACACGGGACCGTGCTTGTCGAGATACAGCCACAGCACGACGACGTCGCCGAGCACCACGCCCATGGCGAGAGCGGAGGGGCGCAGTTTCCAGCCGAAGACCATCGTCGCGAACACCACGGCGGCCTGTGTGACGCCGTAGTACGCGGTGTTGACCAGGGTCAGCAGGAGCTGAGGCGTCGCGAGGGTGAGCAGGAGCGAGATCGCGAGATACGCCACGACGACTCCGCGCACCCAGATCCGCTGGCGGGATTCGGGGATCCCGGGAATGATGTTGCGCGACACGATCGCACCGATGCCGAGGGCCGCCCCGCACAGCACCACGATCGCGCAGAGGGCCGCGCCGCCGGCGACGACACCGGTCAGCCAGTCGGGCAGCACCTGCCGCGACAGCCGCAGGAGCACCTGGTCGGATTCTGTTCCCTCGAGCTTGGTCGGCAGCAGCGTGATCGCGCCGAATGCGGCGGCGACGAGGAACGGGTACATCAGCATGTACAGCGGGTTGAACTTGGCGACCCGCTTGATCGTCGCCTCGGATTTCGCCGCGAGCACGGCCTGCACGACGATCGGGAAGATGAAGAACCCGAGCGATTGGAACACGATGGTCGTCAGGACGAACGTCAGCGACGACCCGGTGACCGTGGAATGCGAGGCCGTGCCGCCACTGGATTCCGCCGCGGCGAACAGCTTCTCGGTGCCGCCGGTCTGCACGATTGCCGCCAGCCCGATCAGGACGGCGCCGAGCAACAGGGCGGTGTCCTTGACGTAGGACACGAACGCGGGTGCGCGCACCCCGGACAACATGAGGAACAGCAGCGCAAGTGCCGCTCCCGCGAACACCGCGACGGTGGGGTCGATGGAGATCCCCAGCCCGGTCAGCGCGATCTGCAGCCCGGCGAGCTGAAGCTGCCCCCACGGGATGAGGAAGACGACCGACGCAATGGCGATCGTCAATTCCAGTCCCCGCGAACGGAAGTGGCGTCCGGCGACGTCGGGTAACGTCATCGCGCCGTACCGCTTGCCCGCCCGCCACAGGTATGGCGCGAAGAAGTACCCGATCGGGTAGGCCAGCAGGATGTAGCCGATGAACCAGACGCCGTAGCTCGCGCCGTGCGCGTACACGCCGCCGGGGAACCCGATCAGGGTGCCGATGCTGTACGCCTCACCGGCCCCCAGGATGAAGACCAGCAGCGGCCCGAACGACCGGCCGCCCACCAGATAGTCGGAGATCTCCTTCTTGCTGCCGCGCCGCGACAGCACACCCGCCCCGAGGGCGAGGATCAGCACGAGCGTGAAGAACGCCGCGGTCATGACTGCTCTCCGATCCCACTACCCGCTGCGGCGGATTCGGCACGTTCGGCAGCTTCGAAGTCTGTGCGGTCGAACAGCTTCCAGGCGAGATGGAGGCACAGCGAGGTGAGTGGCATCCACAGGAACAACCACGCGAACAGAATCGGAACTCCGAAGACCGCGGCCGTGGAACCGGACAGGACCACGATGCCGCCCAGAACCCCGGCGAACGGGACACCTATCGCGAGTAAGGCGCTTTTTGCCTCGTTGGACATGATTGTTGGGCTCCTATTCTGACGACGTCGACCGGCGACGCGGTGTGGTCCGGTGCCGGTCGACATGCACTCTCGCATTAGTGTGGTCCGAGTCACTCCCCGCGGGCCATGGGCGAATCCCGGAAAACGCCGAAGCGGTTCGTGAATTTCACGGGAGTGCGGAATGTGAGGAGAATGTGCCCGAGTCCGCGGGTGAAGACACGATCCAGCGGTTGTGCCGGCAGGTCTCGGAGGAGATCGAGTCGGTAACCGACCGATCGGTGCGTCAGATTCGCGCCGAGTTGCAGTCGTACGCTGCCGTTCCGATCGACGAACAGCACGACTACATCGCCCGGCAGCTCGCGACGACGCTGCGCGCGCTCGCCGAGAGCGAATCCCTCGCCGACGACGTCCTCGAGCGTTCACGTCAGCTCGGCCGCCGCCGAGCCATGCAGGGACTACCCCTGTCCGATGTCATCGAGACGTACCACATCGCGTCCCGTGAACTGTGGAACACGATGGTCGCCAGAGCCGCCGAACCGACCACCGACCTGTTGCGTGCGGGCGGCATGATGTGGGATCTCGTCCACACCGCCACCAGCGCGGTCGCCGTCGGACACACCGACGCGACCCGGAGCGAACAGGCCATCCGCGCGGGCGTGCGGTACCGGTTCTTCGAGGCACTCGCGAGATCCCGCGACGGCGACGACCGTGACGTGCGCGAACTGGCGGAGGCGCTCGGGTTCACACCGCAAGACGGATTTCGAGCGGTGTGCGTCGCGGCCGAGGAGTGGTCGGAAGCGCAGCTCGAGCGGCTGCAACGCACCCTGGACGCGATCCCGGGAACGACCCAGTGCAGTGGGCACGCCGCCGTCATCGTCGCCCTGAGCCAGCACGCACCGGTCGACGACATCATCCGCGAGGTCCGGCTCGGTCACCCGGGCACCACCGTCGGTGTCGGATTGGACCGCCCCGGCCTGGCCGGTGCGGCGATGAGCATCACCGACGCGCGGCGGGTCCTGCAACTGGCGTCCCCCACCGGCGCCGTGGTCCGATTCGCCGACGAATGGGTCGCCGCGACGCTGGCAGACCATCGCGCCGAACTCACCACGCTGCTGGAGCCGGGGGCCACCGTCGCCGCCGACCACCCGCATCTCGTCGAGGCGGTGTCGGCATTCGCCCGCAACGGCTTCTCCATCAGCGCGGCAGGCCGGGACATCCACCTCCACGCGAACTCCATCACCTACCGGCTCGACCGCTGGCAACAACTGACCGGCTGGGATCCCCGGACCCTCGACGGCCTGCAGCGCTCGGTGTTGAGTCTCAAACTGTTCCAACGTGATTCGCCCGACACGACCCCCGACACCGCGGGGGAATAGCGGTCTACCAGCCCGAACTGCGACGGGATCGGGCCTCGATCATCGACGGAGCGGGTAACATCGACTCGCCGGCAGGTCGGACGAGGATGGGATTGCGTGGTGAGCGAAGAACTGCCTGCGGGCACGCAATCCGTCGGACGCGCGTTGGCCGTGCTCAAATTGCTCGCATCGTCGCCCGACGAGCTCACCGGCAGTGCCATCGCGGCGGAACTCCAGCTGTCGTCCGGCACGGCCAACAGGCTCATCCGAGCCCTGATCGCCGAGGGTCTCGTAGCGCGGAATCCGATGTCCGACAGCTACTACCTCGGCAGCGGAACGGTCCTGCTCGGCCAGGCCGCACAGCGCGGGTTCGGCATGGACAAGGCGCTACCCATCCTGGAGCAGCTCAATGCCGAGACCCAGGAATCGGTGAACCTTTCCATCCGCCAGGGGTCGGAATCGGTGGTGATGATGCGGGTGCAGTCGATGCTCCCGCTACGGTTCGAGCAGCACACGGGCGCCCGGTTTCCCCTGTACACGACGGCGTCGGGCAAGGCGATCCTGGCGTTCTCGCCACACGCCGAGACGTACATCGAGTCGCTTCCGGCCACGCTCGCCAAGGTCACTCCGCACAGCTTGAGCACTCCCCGTGAACTGTCGGAGCAACTCCGGGAGATCCGGGTCCGCGGGTACAGCATCGACGAGCAGGAAAATGTCGAGGGTGTGCGTTGCGTCGGCGCACCCATCCTGGACGCCGACGGGTGCGCGCAGGCGGCGCTGGTGATTCAGGTCCCCACCGTCCGTATGCCCAAGTCGAGGGTACGGACGCTCGGGGACCGCATTGTCCAGGCGGCGAAGGAAGTATCCCAGTTCGTCCCGGTCAACCGGGCGATGTCTCACTGACCCGAGGCCCTCACACGGCACGGGTGTTCGTCGCGGCCGCCGTTCCCCGGCGTCGCGATCCGCTCTGCGCTGGATCCCTCGAATTCTTCTTGTGAGGCACTTCACATATCCGCGTTGCTGGCCTATCGTCGGTTCACAGTGTGGGGACTATCCCTACATTGTGACAGCGAAGGAGTCTCACACGATGTACCGATCGAACGAGAACGAGAGCGTCTTCACCTGGGCAGCACCCCCATTGAAATTCGGTATCGGAGCTTTGGACGAGGTCGGCGCGGAGCTGTCGGCACTGGGATCGGAATCCTGTTTGGTGATCACCGACCCGGGAGTTCGAAACACCGGGATCCCCGACCGGGTCCGCGATCAGCTGATCGCCGCAGGCATCAAGTCGGACGTATTCGACGGCGTCGCAGTGGAACCCACAGATCAGAGCATCGACGAGGCCGTCTCTTTCGCCCGCGAACGAGAGTGGGACTCCTACATCGCAGTCGGTGGAGGTTCCGCGATCGACACCGCGAAGGCTGTCAACCTCCTCACCACACACCCCGGGGAACTGCTCGACTACGTGACCCCGCCCATCGGCGGAGGTAAGGCGCCGTGGCTTCCCCTCAAACCCCTGATCGCCATACCAACCACCGCGGGCACCGGATCGGAATCGACGACGATCTGCGTCATCGACTTCCTCGGCCTGCACCTGAAGGCCGGGGTCAGTCATGCCAAGTTGCGACCGACGCTCGCCATAGTCGATCCCCTGACCACCGTCACGCTGCCCTCGCAGGTCACCGCTGCGAGCGGGATGGATGTGCTCTCCCACGCGCTCGAGAGCTACACCAGCGTCCGGTTCGACGCCAAACCCGCGCCCGCTGACCCGATGAAGCGCCCCGCCTTCTGCGGTTCCAACCCCATCAGTGACACCTGGTGCGAGCAGGCCCTGTCGTTGGTGGGGAAGTACCTGCGACGCGCGGTGATGAACGGGCGGGACCTGGAAGCTCGCTACCAGATGGCGCTGGCCTCTACCTCGGCGGGAACAGGGTTCGGTAACGCGGGCACCCATCTGCCCCACGCCAATGCGTACCCGGTCGCCGGCGCCGTCGAGAACTACCAGGCCGAGGGGTATCCTCCGATGCCCATGGTGCCGCACGGTCAGGCCGTATCCGCCACTGCCGCAGCAGTTTTCCGATGGACCTACCCGAGCGACCCAGGCAGGCACCTGCGGGCGGCCGAGCTCCTCTCCGGCCGGACGTTCACGGCCACCGACGGAGCGGACGCGCTCGCGCACGTACTGAGCGAGCTGATGACCGACATCGGAATGCCCTCGGGATTACGAACCTTCGGCTACGGGGAAGAGCACCTGACCACGCTGGTCGACGGCACGATGAAGCAGACACGTCAGCTGGCGGTCGTGCCCCGGCCGGTGACGAGGGACGCCCTCACACACATATTCCGGGAGTCGTTGTGACCACTCCGCGAGACACCGACAAGGATCCCTCGAAATCCGAGATCCGTACCGTCGTCGCCTCGAGCATCGTCGGGACGACAGTGGAGTGGTACGACTTCTTCCTCTACGGCATCGCCGCCGGCCTGGTGTTCGACAAGCTGTTCTTCCCCAGTTCGGATCCGATCGTCGGCACATTGCTCGCGTTCGCCACGTTCGCGATCGGATTCATGGCCCGGCCGTTCGGCGGTCTGATCTTCGGTCACATCGGCGACCGTATCGGCCGGAAGAAGACCTTGGTCGCGACCATGATGATCATGGGTGTGGCGACCTGCCTGATCGGACTGGTCCCCACGTACGCGACGATCGGCATCGCAGCGCCGATTCTGCTGGTGGTGCTCCGACTCGCGCAAGGAGTCGCGATCGGCGGCGAATGGGGTGGGGCAGTCCTGATGGCCGTCGAATACGCACCCCGCGGTAAGCGCGGGTTCTACGGAAGCCTGCCGCAGATCGGTCTCGCCATCGGCCTGATGCTGGGCACGGGTGTCTTCGCGGCGCTCAACTCGACCCTGTCCGAGGCCGCATTCCTGGACTGGGGTTGGCGGATCGCCTTCATGCTCAGCGCGATCCTGGTGGCGGTCGGCCTGTTCATCCGCCTCAAGGTCATGGAGACTCCGGCCTTCCGCAAGCTCGAGACGGTGGAGGAGAAGGCCACCGTGCCCGCTCTGGAACTGATCAAGAGCCCGCAGTCACGGCGAAACATGGTGCTGGGGATGGGCAGTCGATGGGCCGAGGGTGTGGCCTTCAATACGTGGGCGGTATTTGCGATCGCCTACGGCACCGGCACGCTGCACCTCAGCCGTCAAACCCTGCTGCTGGCAGTGATGGCGGCGGCCGCGACCATGATCGTCTTCATTCCCGTCTTCGGAAAGGTCGCCGACCGGTACGACCGCAGACACGTGTTCGCGGTGGGCAGCGTGATCCTTACGGCTGCAGCCTATCCCGCATTCGTGCTCATCGGCACCGGAGACACCGCCGTCATCGTCATCACGATCGTGCTGGTCCTCGGCGTCCTCTATCCGATCGTCTACGCCCCCGAGTCCTCGCTGTTCGCGGAACTCTTCCCCACCCGAGTCCGCTACAGCGGAATCTCCGTCGTCTACCAGCTGTCGGGAATCGTCGCGTCCGGTCTGACGCCGCTCGTGCTCGCGTCACTCCTCGGCTCGGCGAGCGGAGGACTCTCACTGATCATGGGATACATCGTTGCGGTGGGCGCTGTCAGCACGCTGTGCACGCTCGCAATCCGCCGCCGGGACATCTACACGGAGGACCGGGACGGCAGCTCACACCCTGACAACGCCGCCATGTCGCACACATCCGCGACCTGACACCAAAGCTGCTGTGGCCCCGCCTCGGTCTACCGAGAGCGGGGCCTCGGTCTACCGCAACGCCACCTGCACGAGGACGGCGGCGCCGAGGAAGCCGAGCAACCACAGCACGCGCTGGCGGACCTGGTGGGCGGTGGTGCGGTCGAACATCCACTTCCCCGCGGCGGCGCCGAACATGCAGAGCGGTGTGAACAGGGCGATCTGCGCGAGGACGGGCACCGTGAGGAGGCCGCCGGCGGCCGAGCCTGCCGCGCCGAAGGCGTCGATGACGAGGAAGAACACGACGAGCGAGGCGCGTCCGGCGGCCACGTGGGTGGACGCGGAGAAGTACATGAGGACGGCGGGCGGGCCGCCGAGGGCGAAGCCGCCGTTGAGGAGTCCGGATGCCATTCCCGTCGCGGCGGTGACCCCGGGGCCCGGCAGCGACTGCCGGTCGGGGACGGCGGCCATGGCGACGGCGGATCCGATGATGGCGACACCGAGCAGTACGCGCACCAGGTCACCGGACAGTTGCGTGAGCGCCCACATGCCGAGCGGCATTCCGATCAGGGTGCCTGCGAACAACCAGCGCAACGACTTCCAGTGCACCTGTCGCCACACCTGCGGCAGCATCGCGGCGCTGGCGACGACCTCGAGGACGAACACGGTGGGTATCACGGACGTCGGCGGCAGCAGGACGACGAGTCCGGCGACCCACACCATGGCGCCACCGAAGCCCCCGAAGCCGCGGACGACGCCGCCGGCCACCACGATGCCGAGCGCGAAGAGGAGCGCGGGCAGCGACAGATCCCACACCGTTGCCGCCATACCCTGTTGCTCCGCTTCCGTTCGTCGTGGTCTCCGTCAGAAGTGTGGGGGTCGCGGCGGCGAAGCGACAGGTCCAGACGGCGTCGAATCGTCGGTACCAGGACCGCACGGGACGTGGCCCCCGGCGTGATCGCCGGAGGCCACGTGCTGGCAGCGGTTGGATTTACCCGTAGTCGCCGTAGTGGAACTACACGTAGTCCTTGTACTTGTCGAGCAGGCGAACCGGCTTCGACAGCGCGTCGCGGCGGAAGGGGTCGCCGAGTTCGCGGGTGCACATGATCTCGATGACCGTGGTCTTGCCCTCGTTCATCTGTGCGGCGACCGCGCGCTGCAGCGCGGGACCGACCTCTTCGAGTTTGTCGACGACGATGCCCTCGGCACCCATCGCCTGCGCGATTCCGGCGAAGGATTCGCTCTCGAGTTCACCGGCGACGAAGCGGCGGTTGTAGAAGTCGACCTGGTTCTTCTTCTCCGCGCCCCACTGCCGGTTGTGGAACACGACGGCCGTGACAGGGATGTCGTGCCGGACGGCCGTCATGACCTCGCCCAGGCTCATACCCCAGGCGCCGTCGCCTGCGTAGGCGATGGCGGGCCGTTCCGGTGCCGCGGCCTTCGCGCCGATGACGGTCGGCAGTGCGTAACCGCAGTTGCCGAAGCTCATCGGGGCGAGGAAGCTGCGCGGCTTCTCGAAGCGGAGGTAGCTGTTGGCGACGGAGTTGATGTTGCCGATGTCGGTGGAGACCATCACGTCCTCCGGCATCGCCTTCTCCAGCTCACGCAGCACCTGACGCGGGTGCAGCCAATTGCCGTCCTCGCCTTCCTGTTCGGCGATCATGTCGAGGCTGAACGGGTCGCGCTCGTGGGTCCACTCGTCGAGTTCCTTCTCCCACGCTGCCTTCTCGGCTTCGATCTTCTTGCTGCGCTCCTCGCGGTTGGCATCACACGCGAGGGCCTTGCCCTCGAGCCGCTCGGTGAGCGCGACGGCAGCGGCCTTCGCATCGCCGCAGATTCCGACGGAGACCTTCTTGACCAGGCCGAGCATCTTGTGGTCGGCGTCGATCTGGATGATCTTGGCGTTCTTCGGCCAGTAGTCCATGCCGTGCTGCGGGAGGGTGCCGAAGGGGCCGAGGCGGGTGCCGAGGGCGAGCACGACGTCGGCCTGGCTGATCAGCTTCATCGCGGCCTTCGAGCCCTGGTAGCCGAGCGGTCCGGTCCACAGCGGGTGGCTGGCGGGGAACGAGTCGTTGTGCAGGTAGCTGTTGACGACGGGGGCACCGAGACGCTCGGCGAGCGCCTTGCACTCGTCGACGCCGTCGGCCATCACCACGCCGCCGCCGGAGACGATGACCGGGAACTTGGCCTGCGCCAGCAGTTCCGCCGCCTCGTTCAGGCTCTGCTCCCCGCCGGGGCCACGGTCGAGGCGAGTGGGCTGCGGGATCTCCGTCTCGATCTCGCCGTAGAAGAAGTCGCGGGGGATGTTGAGCTGCGTCGGGCCCATCTCGGACATCGCGCGGTCGAAGCAGCGGCCGGTGAACTCGGCCATCCGCTTGGGGTTGTTGACGTGGCCCTGGTACTTCGTGAATTCCTGGAACATCGGCAGCTGGTTGGCTTCCTGGAAGCCGCCCAGGCCCGTACCCATGGTGCCGGCCTCGGGGGTGACGATGACGACGGGGCTGTGCGCCCAGAACGCGGCGGCGATCGCCGTGACGCAGTTGCTGATGCCGGGACCGTTCTGCCCGATGACCATGCCGTGACGTCCGCTGACCCGGGCGTATCCGTCGGCCATGTGTCCGGCGCCCTGCTCGTGCACGACCGGGACGAGCCGGATGCCGGCGGGAGCGAAGATGTCCATCGCGTCCATGAAGGCCGATCCCATGATGCCGAACATGTCGGTTACGCCGTTCGCGACCATCGTCTCGACGAACGCCTCCGACGGTGTCATCTTCTGTACGCCGGAAACAGCGGTGCGATCGGCACCGTTCTTCTTCTTGGTCATGTGTGATCCTCCTTCAGGGGCGCGCCGGAACCGGCCGAGAATGTCAAAAATCGGAACGTTTCGTTCGTGATTTTGTGATCTGCAGTGACAGTAGGCCACGTCACACGCTTCGTCAATGAATGTTCCTAAAACCGGAACCAGATGTATGATTTTTCGATACCCGATGCGAATGCGTCGCCGTTCTGCCTAGGAGGAACCGTGGGTGAGATTCACCGGATCGACGAGTCGAACGGACACCCGACGACGGAGCTACCCGGAGACACACCGACGCTCCGCCTGTTCGCGCTGCTCGAGATGATCGCGTCCAAGGACCAGCTGTTCACGTTGCAGGGTCTCGTCGAGGAGACGGGCATGGCCAAGCCGACCCTGCACCGCATGCTGCAGCAACTCGAGGGAGCCGGACTCCTCACCCGGCAGAACAACGGCAGGCACTACGGCACCGGCGTGCGCCTGCGCCGCTTCGCCGAGAACCTGCTGCTCAACGACACCCACCACGGCGCGCGGCACGCCATCCTCCGCAACCTCGTCGCCGAACTCGGCGAGAGCTGCAACGTCACCACCCTGTCGGGCAGCGAAGTCGTGTACCTCGACCGTGTGGAAACCTCCGAACCCCTTCGGTTTACACTCCATGCGGGGTCGCGGGTGCCCGCGCACTGCTCGGCGAGCGGAAAGATGATCCTGTCGCAACTCAGCCCCGCCCAGCGCCGGCGACTCCTCGGGCGGATGCCGCTCGAGCGGTACACCAACAAGACGGTCACCGACATCGAGCTCATCGAGACCGAACTCAAGCAGGTCCGCCGCGACGGCTACGCCATCGACGACGAGGAGTTCCTACCCGGTCTCGTGTGCGCCGCGGTTCTCGTCCCTTGCGCCACAGGCAATTCCAATCTCTGCATCGCGGTCCAGGCCCCGGTCATGCGACTCACCCCCGACAAGGCGCTCAAGCTGCTTCCCGCGTTGCGGCGGGCGGCCGACGCCATCGGTGAGATCGAGAACGAGGTCCAGGACGACGGAACGGCAGACATGAACTGAAGGAGGGCGCATGCCCGAAATGACCACTGCGGCACCCAGCCACGTGCTCTCCGCGCGTGAGCTGTTCGGACTCGACACCGACCTGACGGTGCGGGCCTTCCGGGAACCGGTCGACCACGTCCCCGACGTCGACCCCGCGTACCTGTTCGATCACGCGGTGACCACCGCCCTGCTCGCCGGGTTCGACCGCAACCGCCGGGTGCTGGTGCAGGGACTGCACGGCACCGGCAAATCCACGCACATCGAGCAGGTCGCGGCGAGGCTGAACTGGCCGTGCGTGCGAGTCAACCTCGACGGCCACCTCAGCCGACTGGACCTGATCGGCAGGGACGCGGTCGTCCTGCGAGACGGCAAGCAGGTCACCGAATTCCAGGAAGGCATCCTGCCCTGGGCGCTCCAGCGTCCCGTCGCGCTCATCCTCGACGAGTACGACGCCGGCCGGCCCGACGTCATGTTCGTCATCCAGCGCCTCCTCGAGCGCGACGGCAAACTCACCCTGCTCGACCAGAACCGGGTGCTGTCTCCGCATCCGGCGTTCCGGTTGTTCGCCACCGCCAACACGGTCGGCCTGGGCAACCTCAACGGGATGTATCACGGTGCGCAGCGGCTCAATCACGCGCAGATCGACCGCTGGAACATCGTCGCGACGCTCGATCATCTGCCCGCGGAACAGGAGATCGAGATCGTGTCCGCGCGGGTGCCGTCCGTGGGGCGGTCGCTGATCGCGTCGATGGTGGCCGTGGCGAACCTGACCCGCAACGGTTTTCGTCTCGGCGACCTGTCGACGCTCATGTCGCCGCGCACGGTGATCACCTGGGCCGAGAACCTCGAGATCTTCCACGACCCGGCGCTGGCGTTCCGGTTGTCGTTCGTCAACAAGTGCGACGAGGCCGAGCGGCCCATCGTCGCCGAGTACTTCCAGCGATGCTTCGACGAGGAACCCGAGTGGTCGGCGATGCTCGCGGCGAGCACGGCCTGAGCGGGCAATGATGGCAGAACTGCCCGTGTGCCCCGAATCGGTCCGTCGTCGGCAGGAGGTTCGTGAACTCTGCGCCGGCAGCATCCGCGCTCTGACCGGTCAGGGTGAGTTGCATTTCCGCGGAACGGAACTCCATCGCGGACATCGGCGTGTGCCGATGCCCGCCCCGCACCTGCACCCGTCGTTCGACCGCGCCGACGTCGCCTCCTTCCGCGGTGCGGGCGACGGCATGGCGCTGCGACTACTCCACACCGATCCCACCCTGCACCGCAGCCTGTGCCCGGAGGACACGCCGAGTCGGCTGATCTTCGAAACCCTCGAACAGTTCCGCGTCGAATCGCTGGCCGCCGGCGCGTGGGACGGGGTGCGCGCGAATCTCGCCCACCGATTTTCGCGGTGGTCGCAGGAGTTCGTGGCGTCCGGCCTGACGGAGACCGTGCACGGCATGCTGCTGTTCACGGTGATACAGATGTGCCGGGCACGGATCACCGCCGAGCCGATACCCGAGACCACGCAGGATCTGATCGAATCGACCCGGTTCGGCCTCGCCTCCGTTCTCGGTGACCAGCTTCCGCAGCTACGCCGAACCCGGCACTCGCAATCGGATTTCGCGGTGCAAGCGCGGGCGATCGCCGACGTGATCGGCCGTCGACTGGAGCAGGCCGCGGACGCGGACGAATCGGGCGACACGAGGCGCGACCGTGCCGCGACGTTCTCCCTGCTCTTCGACTTCGAGCCGGACGAGAACGACGCGTTCGCGACGGCCGCATCGGGGCACAGCCGCGCACTGGGTGACGGCGGGGACGGGTACCGCGTGTTCACCCGCGCCTACGACGAGACCCGGCAGATCACGTCCCTCGTCCGGCCCGAACTGCTCCGGGACTTCCGCCGGTGCCTCGACGCCGGCATCGAAGACAAACGTCTCAACGTCCGAAAGCTGGGACGGCAGCTGAAGTTCCTGCTGTCCGAACCTACCCGCGACGGCTGGGAGGGCGGCCGCGACGAGGGCTACATCGACGGTCGCCGGCTCGCCCAGCTCGTCACCTCGCCCACCGAACGCAGACTCTTCCGCGCCGAACGCACCGAACCAAGGAACGACGCGACGGTGACCTTCCTCATCGACTGCTCCGGTTCGATGAAGAAGTTCAGCCAACCGGTCGCCGTTCTGGTCGACGTGTTCGCGCGGGCGCTGGAACTGGCCGACGCCCGGTGCGAGATCCTCGGCTTCACCACCACCGCGTGGAACGGCGGCCGGGCCCGCAGGGACTGGCTCCGGTCCGGCCGTCCGGACGATCCGGGACGTCTCAACGAAGTCCGGCAGCTGGTGTTCAAGGACGCCGAGACCACCTGGCGCCGCGCGCGTCCCGCCATCGCGGGACTGCTCAAGGACGACCTGTTCAAGGAGGGCGTGGACGGCGAGGCCGTCGACTGGGCGTGCTCACGGATGCGCGACCGCGGCCCGGGCAGGAGGCTGCTGTTCGTGATCTCGGACGGCAGCCCACTGGACGGCGCCACCGCGCTGGCCAACGACGAGTTCTACCTGGACCACCACCTCCAGGTCGTGGTCGAACGGCACGAGGACGAACGCGCGGTCGAGGTCTACGGCCTGGGCGTCGGGCTGGATCTGAGCCCGTACTACGACCGTTGCCGGACGCTCGATCTGACGCACGGAACCAACAGCGACGTCATCGCCGACGTGCTGTCGATGATCGCCCACTGACAGGCGCGCCTGTGAGTGGCTCAACTGTGAAGGAGTCACCCCCATGACCGAACCCCGGGTTTCGCTGGTCACCCTGGACATTGCCGGCACGAGCGTCGACGAGGGCGGCGCCGTGTACGTGGCGTTGCGCGAGACCGTCGAGAACTACCTCGGCGGACCGATTCCGGACGACCGTTTCGACCGCTGGAAGGGCACCGGCAAGCGGCAGGCCATCGAGGGACTGCTGCGCGAGAGCGGAGCCCCGGCCGACACGGCCGTTCTCGACTCCGTCGAATCCGAGTTCACCGCAATGCTTCTCGGGGCGTATCGGAAGACACCTCCGACCGCACTGCCGGGAGTCCACGACGCGTTCGGCACCCTGCGGCAGCGCGGCGTCAAGGTCGTTCTCCAGACCGGATACTCGCGCGAGATCGCACAGCCGCTGCTCGAGCAGGTCGGCTGGGAGATCGGGCGCGACATCGACGGCGTGATCACCAGCGACCAGGTGCGGATGAGCAGGCCGTCGCCGTATCTCATCTTCCGTGCGATGGAACTGGCGGGCGTGCAGAGCGTCGACGAGGTCCTGGTCGGCGGCGACACCCCCAACGATCTGCGCGCGGGCACGAACGCCGGGGCGCGGTACGTGGTCGGCGTTCTGACCGGCGCCCACGACGCCGCGACGCTGCGCCCGGAGCCTCACACGCACATCCTGGAGAGCGCCGCGAAGATCCCCGAACTGCTGGGCTGATCGACGAGTGCGGGCCGGTCCTGCCGCGCAGGGCCGGCCCGTGACCCGTCAGTCCCGGTAACTCGGCGCCGGTGGACCCGCCGTCGGCCCCAGCAGGCCCAGCCACCGGTCGTACAGGCGATTCCACGTCCCGTCCTCGCGCATCCGTTCCAGGGTTCCGTTCACGAAGCGGACCAGAGCGTCGTTGTTCTTGTTCGCGACGACGCCGTACGGCTCCAGTTCCAGATTCGGGCCGACGATCTCGAGGTTCGGATCCTGCGCTGCGAGGCCGGCGAGGATGGAGTTGTCGGTGGTCGCTGCGTCTGCCTGGCCCAGTTGCAACGTGGTCAGGCAATCGTCCCAGTCAGGGACGGCCACGATCGTGGCTTCGGGTGCCACCCGTTGGATCGTGGCGAGGGACGTGGTGTCGATGAAGGTGCACACACGTTTGCCGGCCAGGTCCGCGGGAGAGGTGATGCCGGATCCCTCCGGTACGAGTAGTCGCTGGAACGCCTCGAAGTACACGGACGAGAATCCGACCCGGGTGGCGCGCTCGCACGTGATGGACGTGGCGTGAACCACCAGGTCCACGTCGTTTCTTTCCAGTGCATCGAAGCGGCCGGCCGACGTCAGCAGACGGAATTCCACCTTGTCCGGGTCGCCGAAGAGGTCGCGGGCGATCTCCCGCGCCAGGTCCACGTCGAACCCCGACAGCGTGCCGGTCGACGGGTCCCGGAAGCTGAACAGGTTCGTGTTCTGGTCGGTTCCGACGATCAGCCGTCCCCGCGCGACGATCGCGGCCAGCGCCGACCCCGGCGGCGCCGTCTCCGGCCGCAGACCGGGGTCGGGCCGCAGACTCGACAGCGCACCGCAGGAGGAGGGATCCGGTGGGAGCGGCGGTACGACAGCCGTGGACGGCAGGATCTCGGAACCGTCCGGGAGCGAGTACTGCGAATAGTCGCCGGCGAGGGGTGGGGGCAGCGCCGAGGGGGCCGCGCACGCCACACCCACCACACACAGAGACACTGCCGCGACGAGCGCCGCCCGGCGCCGCAGGAGCGGGCCGGCCGGGGTTCGTCTCCGCGATCTGGTCATCGGCTGCTGCGCGTTCGATCAGGTCACCGCATGGGTGTTCACGACTGCCTCCGGTGGTGGCGATGGGAATTCGGCTCCTGTTGCGCCGCCGCGGCCAGTTCGATGTCCGAGCCGCCGAACGTCTCCACCGACTCGATGCGCTTCTCGGCCTGCGAGACGGACTCGTCCGCCGAACCGACCGGGGGAGCGGCGGAGAGCGATTCGTCGTCGACACCGGCCTTGCCGAGCCGCCTGCGCACCTCGTAGCTGATCAGGATGGCGATCAACGTCAGACCGCTCATGAGGAACTGCGAGCGGGTGCTCGGGAGGAAGGCCATCGCGAGGATGACCGTGGCCATCAGCGCGATGGTGGCGTAGCTGAGCCAGGGGAACAGCCACATCCGGAGTTGCAGTGCCGCGGGATCTTCGCGCTCGAGCCGCCGGCGGAGCACCACCTGGGAGACGGCGATCAACAGGTACACGAACAGCGCGACGGCGCCGTAGGAGTTGACGAGGAAGTTGAACACGATGTCGCCCCACACGTACGTGCAGGCGACCGAGATGTAGCCGATGGTCGTGCCGAGCAGAATCGCGCGACGCGGCACCCCGTTGCGGGAGAGCTTGGTGAAGAACTTGGGCGCATCGCCGTTCCGGGTGAGGGCGAACAACATTCGTGACGTGGTGTACAGCGCGGAGTTCAGGCAGGAGAGTACCGCGGTGAGGACGATGAAGTTCATGATCGTGGCGACGCCGGGAATGCCGAGCACCTCGAGCACCGACGCGTACGGACTGACACCGACGCTCTCGGTGTCCCACGGCTGGATCGTGACGACCACGAGAATCGACCCGACGTAGAACGTCACGATCCGCGCCACGATCGACCGCATGGCCCGGGCGACAGCACGTTTCGGTTCCTCCGACTCGGCGGCGGCGATCGTCACGATCTCGGCCCCGGTGTAGAAGGCGACGCAGGGGACGACCGCGGCGAGCACCGCTCCCCAGCCCAGCGGGGTGAATCCGCCGTGACTGACGAGGTTGCCGAGCCCCGGCGTCGAATCGGGCCACAGCCCGGTGATCCAGAGGGCGCCCATCCCGAGGAACAGGACGATCGCGACCACCTTGATCGAGGAGAACCAGTACTCGAACTCGCCGTAGGAGCGGGCGGACACCATGTTGGTGGCCGTCAGCAGCAGCATCAGCCCCAGGCTCAGCATCCACAGCGGCACCATCGGGATCCACAGTTGCAGGATCCGGCCGCCGGCGATGGCCTCGACCGCAACAACGATGACGAAGAAGTACCAGTACATCCACCCCGTCGCGAACCCGGCCCGACGGCCCAGCGCCTGGCGAGCGTAGACGTAGAACGATCCGACCACCGGCCTGGCCACCGCCATCTCCGCCAGCATCCGCATGATCAGCAACGTGATGATGCCCGCGAGCAGGAAGGAGATGATCGCGGCAGGTCCCGCACCGCCGATGACGACGCCGCTGCCCACGAACAGGCCGGCACCGATCACGCCACCGAGGGCGATCAGGTTCATGTGCCGGCGTTTCAGGCCTTTTCCGAGACCGGAACTGTCGGTGTGTTCGGGAACGGTACTGTCCACATTTCCTCCAGAGGGCGTTGATCGAGCGCGCCGGCTGTCTGCGGCCGTCCGTCGCCGGACGGGTGCAAGGCGGGCACCGAGCAGGTGTGATCCACATCACTCATTTGGTGAGTCACCTCACCTTACGACTCGGAAACAGCACCCGCCCAGAGCCAGATCCGGGGGCGAGGGAGGGACCAGCGCATAACGCCCTTCCCGACGGGTACTACTACTTCGGTACCGATCCACGTCGCCGCGGGAGGCGCCATGACCACCGACAACCAGGGCGACCGAACCGACGTCGACAAGGCGTTGCTCGGACACTCGACGTACCGCAGCCTCGGCGAACAGCACCTCTCGCCCGCGGAGGAGCGATTCGAGAAGGGCCGCCGCACGATCGGGCTCTTTCTCGCGCCGCTGATCACCATCGGATTTCTCGCCCTACCCCTCGACATTCCGCCGAACCAGCAGACGCTGGCAGGCGTCCTGCTCGGCGTCATCGTGCTGTGGGTCTCCGAGGCGGTGCCGATCCCGATCGGCGGGCTACTCGGTGTGGCCGTCGTGGTGTTTCTGGGGGTGGCGCCTGCCGACGAGGTCCTCTCGGCGTTCGGGTCGTCGACGATCTTCACGTTCATCGGCGCGTTCATCCTCGCCCAGGCGATGCTCGAGCACGGCGTGGCGCGGCGGTTCGCGTTCCGGATCCTGACGCTGCCGCGGGTCGGCCAGTCCACCATCGGGGTCATCGTCGCGTTCGGCGTCATCACGTGCGGGCTGTCGGCGTTCGTGTCCAACACCGCGACGGTGGCCATGCTGCTGCCCACGGCCATGGGCATCCTCGGCGTCATCGCCAAGGTGATGCAGCACCGCGGCGTGGTCGCTCCGGACTTCGACCCGTTGCGGCTCCGCGTCGGCGCCGCGATCATGCTGATGCTCGCGTACGGCGCCAGCGTGGGCGGCCTGCTGACGCCGGTCGGGAGCCCCCCGAACCTCATCGGACGGGGGCTCATCGAGGAGGCCACCGGGGAGCGGATCACCTTCGGGCAGTGGATGACCATGGCCGTCCCGATCTGCCTGGTGATGTTCATTGCGCTCACCTTCATCCTGCTGCGCCTCAACAAGCCGGAGATCCGGCGCATCGAAGGCGTCTCCGACTACCTGGAGGAGCAGCGCGCCGAAATGGGCCCCCTGTCCCGTGCCGAGAAGAACACGCTCATCGCGTTCGGGGTGACGGTGACGCTGTGGATCCTGCCCGGCGTCGTCGCGGTGATCGCCGGCAACGACTCCGACCTCTACGCGACGATCAGCGACCGCCTCGACGAAGGCATGGTGGCGGTGTTCGGGGCGGCGCTGCTGTTCCTGCTGCCGACCGACTGGGAACAACGCGAGTTCACCCTGCGCTGGCGGGACGCGGCGCAGATCGACTGGGGCACGATCGTCCTGTTCGGCACCGGCATCATCTTCGGGTCGCTGCTCGCCGACACCGGTCTCGCCGAGACGATCGGCACCTCCGTCGCCGATTCGCTGGGCCTGACGAGCGTCGTCGCCATCACGATCTTCGCCGTGCTACTCGCCATCGCCGTGTCGGAGACGACGAGCAACACGGCGTCCGCGGCGGTCGTGGTGCCGATCGTGATTCCGGTGGCGATCGCGGCCGGGGTCAACCCGTTCGTCCCGGCCCTCGCGGCCACGTTCGCCGCGTCGTTCGGCTTCATGCTGCCGGTGTCGACGCCGCAGAACGCCGTGGTCTACGGCTCCGGAGCGGTACGGATCAC
Organism: Rhodococcus sp. T2V; assembly: GCF_029269925.1. Lineage (NCBI taxonomy): Bacteria > Bacillati > Actinomycetota > Actinomycetes > Mycobacteriales > Nocardiaceae > Rhodococcus > Rhodococcus sp. T2V. The sequence goes on along the minus strand of NZ_JARJBD010000017.1, from coordinate 120,015 downwards.
CACGATGATCCGAAGCGGCATCACGTTCGACATCATCGGCGGCATCCTGATCATCGTCCTGCTGCCACTGATGGTCGCCGTGGTCGGTCTCGGCGCCGGCTGACGCACGGACGCGGTCGCACATGCCGCTGCAGTGGACGAGATCTGAGAGACTGGCCGCGGAACGATCGCCACACGACGAGGGGGCAGCGGGAGTATGCGGGGGATCTTCGGACGAGCGGCCCTGGCCGTCGGTATCGGCGTCGTCTTCGCGGCGGGGGTCACACCGCTCGCCGCCGCGCAGCCGGCGCCGAGCGACGAACTCGACTGGGGGCCCTGCCCGGCCGAATACGAACTCGATCCGGCGTCCGAGCAGTGCGGATCGGTCACCGTGCCCCGCAACTATGCGGATCCGGCCGCCGGCACGATCGACGTCCTCGTCACGCGCCACCGCGCCGAGGATCCCGCCGCGCGGCGAGGCGTGCTGTTCACCAATCCCGGTGGGCCGGGCGGCGACGCGATCGGCTCGAACAGCATGTTCGTCGACGTGCTGCCCGACGCGGTCCGCGCCCAGTGGGACGTGATCGGTGTGCAACCGCGCGGCCTCCCGTACGCCGGCGCCGTCGACTGCGCCCTGTCCCCCGAGCAGACGACGGCGATGGGCCTCGGCTTCGGCGGCGCCGCAACGCGTGCCGCGTGCGAGTCCGCGGCACCGGGCACCACGGCGCACCTGACGACCGAGAACACCGCGCGGGACTGGGAGCAGGTCCGGGCCGCACTCGGTGAGGACGTCATCGACATCTACGGCCTGTCCTACGGCACCATCCTCGGTTCCACCTACGCGACGCTGTTCCCGCAGCACACCGGCCGGATGGTCCTCGATTCCGCGGTCGACCAGAAGTGGCTGTGGAACGACGTGCTGTGGCAGCAGAACGACGGTTACAAGGAACGCTTCTACGACCTCATGGACTGGGTCGCCGCCCACGACGACACGTACGGGCTCGGCGACACTCCGCTGAAGGTCTACCAGCGGTGGTCGGACCGGATCGTCGAGGAGGCGGGCGGCAACCCGACGCTCGCGCCGCCGCCCGCCCAGGTCGGTGACGTACCGCCCGGCCTGGAATCGCTCGCCGACGCCTACCGCGGCGGGGTCGATCTGACCGGGCCTGCCCGGGTCCAGTTCGAGGCCTTCATCCGGGGCATCGCACATCCGTCGCACACCCAGACGTCGTCGAGCATCTACGTGATGACACGGCAACTGCTTCCCGCCCGGAACAACTGGCCACTCCTGGCCCGGATGGTCCGCGACGGGCCCGGCGCGATCCCCGAGGGCGCCGGGCTGAACGACCTGACGGAGCAGGAGTACGCGCGACTGCTCCAGTCGCAGACGATGCAGACGCTCGTGCTGTGCAACGAGAACACCGTCGTGGCCCGGCCGGACCGCATCCCCGGCTGGCTGTTCTCCACGTTCGTCACCGGCGACCTCTTCGACCTCATCGGGTACGGCTACAGCTCCGGAACGTTCTGCGCCGGAGCGCCGCCCGTCGTCGCGCCGCCCGCGTTGACCAACCGGGGGCTGGCGACGGCGCCGCTCGTCCTGCAGGGCCTGCGGGACCCGCAGACGCCCTATCAGGGCGGAGTTCGACTCGCCCAGGACATGGGGGCGAACCTCGTCACCGTCGGGGGCGGAGATCACGGCGCCGGGATCCAGGGCGGCAACGCCGTCGTCGACCAGGCCGTCACCGAGTACCTCGAGACCGGGCACACGAACGTCACGGAGGCACCCGAGGCGCCGATCACCGCGCCGCTGTGAACCCGGTCCGCGTCCGGACCGTCAGCGAACGTAGTCGGCTCCCGTGATGTCGACGGTGGCCCCGGTCGCGTGACGGGCACGACCGGACGCGAGGAACGCGATCGTCTCGGCCACGTCCTCCGGCGGTGTGACCTCGCCGAGGGGTAGCGCGGCGGCGGCGCCGGCCACCGCGTCGTCGGCGAGATCGGTGGCCACCCAGCCCGGTGCCACCGCGTACGCGAGGATGTCGTCGCCGGCGAACCCGCGGGCGACACCTCGGGTGAGCGCCAGGATCGCGCCCTTCGCGGCACCGTACGCCAGATGGTCGGCGTCGTCACCGCGATGGGAGGAGCGGCTGGCGACGGTGACCACGGCGCCGCCGCCGTGTTCACGGAAGTGCATGATCGCGTACCGGGTCAGATCGGCGGGCGCGGTGAGGTTCAAGGCGAGGTTGCGAGTCCACCCCTCGTTCCACTCGGACTCGTCCTCGATCGGGGACGCGATCCAGGCACCGGCGTTGTTGACCAGCACGTCGATCCGCCCGCACACACGCACCGCCTCCTCCCACACGTCGCGGGTGGCGGCGGGGTCGGTGAGATCTCCCTGGACCAGGTGCACCCGGGTGCCGCCGAGTTCCTCGGCAAGGTTCTTCGCCGCGTGCGCATTCGACGCGTAGTGCACGACGACGGTGCCACCGTCCCGGTGGATCACGCGGGCGGTGGCCGCACCGATACCCCGGGACGCACCGGTCACCAGGACAGCCTTTCCGGCGAGCGGACCTGCCGCGAGCGCGCTCACGAGACAGCCTGCGCGCCGGTGATTTCCACGGCCGCACCGCAGAGGAACGGGGCCTCGTCCGACGCGAGGAACGCCACGAGCGCGGCGACCTCCTCCGGTCGCCCGATCCTCCCGAACGGGACCTTCGCGTCGAGGTCGGCGACCGTCAGGCCCTTACGAGCCAGGCCTGCCTCGAGCATCGGGGTGCGAATCTCGCCGGGGCACACGGCGTTGACCCGGATGTTGTGCGGGGCGTAGTCGCGGGCGAGGTTCTGGGTGAAGGAGACCACCGCGGCCTTGGAGACGTTGTAGGCGACGTGCCCCGGGGCCGGGTGCAGGCCCCACTGGGACGCGGTGTTGACGATGGCGCCCCTGCCTGCCTCGATCATCGTCGGCAGGACCGCACGGCACAGGTGGAAGAGGGCGTCGACGTTCACGGCGAACGTGGCGGACCAGTCGTCCTCGGTCAGCGACAGAAGGTCGCCGCGGCGGTTGATGCCCGCGTTGTTCGCCAGGACGTCGATCCGGCCGTGGCTGTCGACGACGTCCGCGGCGAGTGCCGCGCACGCCTCGGGATCGGTGACGTCGAAGACCCGGGCCTCGGCGAGCAGACCCCGCCCGGTGAGTTGTTCGGCGACGGACTTGGCGGCCGCGTCGGCGGCGTCGCACACGAGTACGCGGGCGCCCTCCTCCGCGAACCGGGCGCTGATCGCGGCACCGATGCCGCCGCCTGCGCCGGTGACGATCACGACGTGGTCGTCGAATCTACGAATGGTCTGGGTTGGACTCATGGCCTTGCTGCTCCCGTTCGATCGGAGTGTCGGGGGGTGGTGCGGTCAGAACCGGACGGCGTCGATGAACTTGTTCAGCTCTTCGTTGTCGGACCTGGTGAACGCGAGTTCCGGTGTGGTGTTCACGGCGATCTCGCCGTCCTGGAAGAACACCAGGCGGTCGGCCGCCTTCGACGCGAAGGCCATGTCGTGGGTGACCAGTGCAATGGCGATGCCCTCCTCGGCCTTCAGGCGCCGCAGCACCTCGAGGACCTCCGCGGCCACCGGCGGGTCGAGCGCCGACGTGATCTCGTCGCACAGCAGCAGTCGCGGCTTCATCATCAACGCACGGGCGATGGCGACGCGCTGGCGTTCACCGCCGGACAGCTGGGTGCACCGGCTCAGGATGTGCTGCTTCATCCCGACCTCCGCGAGCGCGGACTCGGCACGGTCCCGTGCCTCCGAGCCGGACATGCCGAGCCGCTTGCGGGGCGCGAGGGTGAGATTGTCGAGGACGTTCATGTGCGGCCAGAGGGTGTACGTCTGGAACACCATGCCGACGTGAAAGCTCTTGTCCGCCCACGCCTCGGTGCGCTGCTGGTCCTCGAAGACGCGGACGCCGTCGAAGTCGATGGTTCCCTCGTCGGGTTCGGTGAGACCGGCGAGCGCGCGCAGCATGGTGCTCTTGCCGGATCCGCTCTTGCCGATGATGACGGTGATGTCGCCGGCGTGCATGTCGAAGTCGACGTTGCGCATGATGGTGCGGCCGTGGAAGCTCTTCTGCAGGCCGCGGGCGGAGACGAGGACGCCGCCGATTTCGGTGTGGAACGGTGCGGTGGATTCGAGGGTTTTCATCGCTGGCCTCTGGTTCGGTTCGTGCGATCGGTGGGTGTGCGGTGGTCGGTCGTCATGCCGTCGCCACCCGTCGCCCGGGAATCATGCGGCTGAGGAAGCTCTGGCTGCCCCTTGCCCCGCGTGCCGAGTTCTGCTGCATGCGTCGTTCGAGATTGCTGGTGGCCAGGGAGACCGGGAACGCGACCGCGAAGTAGATCACCGCGGCGAGGGTGAAGACTTCCAGCGAACGGTACGTTTCGGACGAGATCGTGTTGGCGACGAACATCAGGTCGGCGACCGCGATCGTCGACACCAGGGCCGAATCCTTGAAGATCGAGATATTCAGCGAGAGGATGACCGGCGTCTGCTGCCGAATCGCTTGGGGCACAATGATGTAGCGCAGCTGCTGCAGTCGTGTCAGGCGCAGCATCTTGCCGGCTTCGACCTGCTCGACGGGCACTGCCTGGAATCCGCTTCGGTAGGCCTCGGCCATGAATGCGGTCAGGTTCGCCGACAGGGCGATGATCGCCGAGGTGAATCCGGAGATCGTCAGGCCAGTGAGGGCGGGGAGTGCGTAGAAGATCCAGAAGAGCTGGACGAGCATCGGGGTGCACCGGAACACCTCTATGTAGGCCTGCGCCCCCCAGCGGACCAGTTCGATCTCCGACATCCGCGCGACCGCGACGGGCACGGCGAGGACCATGCTGATCGCGATGGTGATGACCGTGAGTTCGAGCGTGACGACCAGGCCCTCGAGCATCAGGGGAAACGCGTCGAAGACTACGTTCCAATCGAATTCGTAGTTCATGGCTGCCACCCCTACTTCTTGACCAGGTCGCCGAGATCGTCGATCTCGTGGTAGTCGACGTCGGCGTAGGCGCGGGCGAGTTGTCCGCTCTCGCGCGCACGCTCGATGGCGATGTTGATGATCTGCAGCGACCGCGTGTCGGTGTCGGCGGGAATCCCGTACGCGGCCGACGCGGAATAGATCGGCGGATTGGGCACCACGATCTTCAGGCTGGGATCGGCGAGAGTCTGGGCCTCGGCGGTCGGCAGATCGGCGAACTCCGCGATCACGCGACCGGCCTGGAGGGCGGAGAGCGCGTTGGAATAGTTGTCCACCGGCATGACGGTCAATCCTGTTTCCTGAAGTGCCTTTTCAGGAGCGGAGCCCTGCGCGGTCGCGACGGCACCCCCGTCCGCCCTGATCTGTTCGGCGGTGGTGTGCGGCGAGTCGGCCTTCACCACGTACACCGCCTGGTACTCGTAGACCGGATCGGTGAACTGAATGGCCAGCGACCGTTCGACGGTGTAGTCGAGGTTGGCGGCGAAGTCGTAGCGATCGGCCTGCAGTCCCGCGACGATGTTCTTCCATTCGGCGGCCACCGGCTTCAGTTCCACCCCGAGTTGGTCCGCCAGCGCCCGCAGTGGGATGAGGTTCGGTCCCCCGAGCGTTCCGTCGGCGCCCTGGACGGTCATCGGCGCGGCGATTGCCACACCTACCCGCAGTTCCCCCCGATCCTTGATGTCGTCGATGAACGAACCCTGCGGACCTCCGACACCGCCGGACTCCGATCCGCTGCTCAGGCCGGCCCCGACGTAGCCGGATGCCGCGGCGACGACGCAGATGCCGGCGACGCCGAGAACTCTCTTGGTGCTTTTTTGCATGACTGCCCTCTTCGTGTGCAGGGTGCAGGCGCCGTGGGGTGCGGCGGCACTGTCCGAATTCCGAGTTCGGGGAGGCGATTCGAGTGAAGCGCGTGTGTCTCCATCGCTCGGCTGGTGCGGAAGTCGGCGAAAGTGTGATCCACGCCGCATTTCCTTCTACGTAAGATTGTCAAACAATCAGACGGAGCGCAAGAGGTCGAAGAAGGTTTTCGAGACTTCGGCCACTCGGCGTCACCCGGACGAAACAAAACCGTCGCGCGCAGAGGGGCCCGCGGGCTGCTGAGCTGGGGATTGTCCGGTCGTGCCTGCGCCGGTGCGCGTCAGGCGGCGGTGTGTAAATTTCGGGTTATCTCGGCGGCCGCAGCCTTCCGAAGGGCCCCGAAGCTCAGTCCGAGCCCTCGGCGGCCGCCATCAGTGCGACGAGTTCTTCGGCGCTGTCGATGGTGTGCGCGACGAAAGCCGCCCGGATCTTGTCGAGGTTGCGCGTGCGAATGGCGTCGACCAGCCGCTCGTGGACCTCGAAGGCACGCTGGGGGTCCGACCGGGTGAACTGGTCCTGCGCAAGCGCGATCGTGATGTGAGCCTCGGTGACCGGCCACAGCTTCAGCAGCAGGTAGTTCTCCGACGCTGCCCAGATGCTGCGGTGGAATCGCAGGTGGGCGTCGTGCTGGACGAGCGGGTCGGGGTCGAAGGCGAGGCGCGCGTACTCGCGCCAGCTGTCCATCACCATCTCGAGGCGGCGGCCGGAGCCGTCGGCGAGGATCGCCGTCATCGCCTGCATGTCGATCGCGACGCGCGCCTCGGCGATGTCGAGAAGGGCCTTGGCGTCGAGAGACGCCACCCGCAGGCCGCGGTACGGCTCCTGCACGAGCAGCCCCTCCTGGGCCAGCTGGTTGAGGGCTTCACGGACGGTGGGCCTGCTCACGCTCAGCGAAGACGACAGCTGGGCCTCGGTGAGCTTCTCGCCGGGCTGCAGGGCGCCGAGCACGATCGCGCGCTTGATCTCGGCGATGACGCCGTCGCGGCGGGTGGTCGAGGCGACCGGCAGCAGCGCCGAGGCAGTGCTCGGTGCGACTGCCGCCGTGCCGTCAGCCGTGGCCTGTGACTTCGCCATGATCCGCCTTGTCGAGTGAGGACTTCCTTGAAACCCATTATGCATATTGCCTGACAATCCCGGACCTGGGACCCATATGGATGCAGGGAAGCCCCGTTCGATCACGGGACGGACGCCAATTTTCCCCAGCCGTTGACAGCGGGTCGGCGGAGTGCTTAGTGTTGCCCATCACAAGCGCAGATTGTCTGACAAACTGCATCTCACACTTTTCGCGACCCACCGGTTGCATCGAAGCGCCGGTCGGCGCTGTCAGGAGGCTGAAGACATCATGCGAATCGTTGTTGTCGGAGGTGGTGTCGTCGCATTGGCGAGTGCGTACCGTCTCGCCAAGGCGGGTTGCGAGGTCGTCGTACTGGAAGCCCGGACCGCGGGGTCGGCGGCCACGCACGGGAATGCCGCGAAGATCGCGCTTGCCGAGAGCGGGCCGGTCCCGGCGCCGGGCGTGATCCTGCAGGGGCTGCGGTGGATGCTCAAGCCCGACAGTCCGCTCTATGTGAAGCCCTCCGTGGCACCGGATTTCCTCAAGTTCATGCTGACGATGGCGCGGCACTGTAACGCCCGGGACTTCCGTTTCGGGCTGGAGACACACTTGCGGCTCGCGTCCGATGCGAACGACCTGCTCGACGAATACACCAAGGACGGCATCGAATTCGAGATGCACAAGGCCGGTGTGCTGCTGGCGTTCGAGACCCGGGAGCGCTACGAGGAGCACTGCGGATCCCTGCAGATCTTCGAGGGCTTCGGCATGCACCCGACCCACCTCGACAGCGACGGCGTCCAGGAAACCGAGCCGGCGCTGAACCACCGGATCAAGCACGGCCTGTTCTTCGCCGACGACCGCCAGCTCGAACCCGACTCCCTCACCCGTGCGCTGGTCAAGCGCTGTGAGGAACTCGGGGTGCAGATCCGGGAGAACACCAAGGTCGGACGGTTCCTGCGCCGGGGATCCACCGTGACCGGTGTCGTCACCGACACGGGCGAGCAGATCGACGGCGACGCGCTGCTGCTGGCGGCGGGCGTGTGGAGCGGTCCGCTGTCGAAGGAACTCGGCGCCCCGATGCCGATCCGTCCGGGCAAGGGCTACAGCGTCGATTACAGTCCGGCGCCGATCACGCTGAACACCTCCCTGACGCTCGAGGACGCCCGCGTGGCGGTCACCCCGCTCGACGGCATGATCCGGCTCGCCGGAACCATGGAGTTCGGCGGCTTCGAGGAGAGCGTGAACCAGACCCGCGTCGCCGCCATCCAGCGTGCGGCCGCCGAGAACTTCGACGGCTGGGACAACCCGCCCGGAGCGGCGGCGCCGTGGGCGGGACTGCGTCCGATGACCCCGGACGGCCTGCCGATCGTCGGCAAGTTCGGGAACCTCGACAACGCCTACATCGCTTCCGGGCACGGCATGCTGGGCCTGACCCTGGCGCCGGGCACCGCCGAGATCATCACCGAAACCATTGTCAATCACCGTGTTCCGGAGATCGCCACCTCGATTTCGCCCAACCGCTTCCTGTCCCGGCGCGCCCTGCGCCGCGCCTGATCGGCCGTCTCGGCAGGCGCCTTCCGAGAAAGAAACTCACGCCATGACGATCGCACAACCGGCCACCGGCGTCGTCCACGGTCTGCAGCCGATCAGCAGCGGCACGCGCCGGGAAGAAGTGGCCGACTCGATCCGCCGGGCCCTCCTGACGGGGGAGCTGCAACCCGGCCAGCGGATCAAGGAAGTCGAACTCGCCGCCGTCCTCGGCGTCAGCAGGCCCACCCTGCGGGAAGCAGTACATGTACTGATCCACGAGGGAACCCTGATCCAGGAGCCGTACAAGGGGATTCGAGTGGCGCAGACCAGCCCGCACGCGTTGCTCGATCTCGCCGAGGTCCGTGTCTCGCTGGAGACCACGGCGGCGCAACGGCTGGCCGCCGACCCCACCCGCGGCGGACTCGACACCCTGCGGCAGGCCCTCGACGACCACCGGACGGCGATCGCCTCCGGCGACGTCGTGGCGTCCGACCTGACGCACCTCGAGTTCCACCGCACGCTGTGGCTGGCGTCGGGCAACGAGATGCTGATCAAGATCTGGCCTCTCGTGGCGGCGCAGATCCGCATGGCCATGACGGTCGACCAGGCCACCCGTTACGACCCCGACCGCGACCTCGCCATGCACGCCCGGCTGGTCGACGTCATCGAGCTGGGGGACCCCGACATCATCCGGGCCGAAGTGACCCGGCACATCCGAAGCAGCGCAGAAGAAGTCGTCTCGATCATCGGCGACTCCGACCACCCCTGACACACAAGGAGACAATTCATGAGCACGCAGTTCAGCGGAATCCTCGCCGCGGTCGTCACCCCGTTGACCGCCGACGGATCGGCCGTCGACCCCGACGGCATCAAGCGTCAGGCCGAGCACATCATCGGCGGCGGCATCAACGGCCTCGTCCCCGGCGGTAGCACCGGTGAGTTCACGACCCTGTCCACCGCCGAACGCAAGCAGGCGACCGAGCTGTACATCGAGGCCGCGGCGGGCCGGGTCCCCGTCGTCGCCGGCACCGGCGCACTGAGCACCGCCGAGACCGTCGAGCTGAGCAAGCACGCCGCCGACGCCGGCGCGGCCGCGGTGATGATCGTCCCGCCGTTCTACGACACCCCGTCCTGGGACGAACTGCTGACCCACTACAGCGCGGTGTCCGACGCGGTCGACATCGACATCATGTACTACAACCTCCCGTCCGCCACCGGGGTGGACCTGGCGCCGGCGCAGTTCGCCGAACTGGCACGCAAGACCCGCGTCAACTCCTACAAGGACACCGGCGGAGACGCGGCGAAGTTCGCGTCCGTGCTGAACCATCACGCCGCGGACATCACCGCCCTCAACGGCTGGGACACTCTCTCGTTCGCCGGTCTCGCCGCAGGCGCGAAGGCGTCGGTGTGGGGGACCGCGAGCGTCATCCCGCAGCTGTGCGCGGACTTCTACGACGCCCTCGCCGTCCGCGGCGATCTGGTTGCCGCCCGGGAACTGTGGACGAAGATCTTCCCGATCTGCGAATTCCTCGAATCGCACAACTACGCTTGCGCTATCAAGACCGGCCTCGAGCTCGTCGGCCAGGACGCGGGCCCGACCCGCCGCCCGGTGCTGCCGTTGGCACCGGAGTTCCGGGACGAGTTCCGCCGCCTCCTCGTCGCGGCCGGCGTCAGCGTCGTCGAGAACTAGAACCGAAGGACGAGACCGTGATCCCCAGGCAGACCATCAACGCCGTCGACGTCCACGCCGCCGGCGAGCCCGGACGGGTGCTCATCGGCAGCCACCTGCACGTCAAAGGCGCCACCATGGCCGACCGGCTGCAGTACTGCCGTGAGCACCTCGACGATCTGAGGTTGCTGATGCTGCACGAGCCGCGCGGCTATCCCGGACTGTGCGCCGTCCTGGTGCTGCCCCCGGTCAACCCGGACAGCGACTTCGGCATGGTGGTGCTCGAACAAGGGGGATTCCGGCCGATGTCCGGGAGCAACCTCATCTGCGCCGTCACCGCGCTCCTGGAGACCAGCACCCTGCCGGTGCAGGAGCCGGTGACGAAGCTGAAGGTCGACACCGCCGTCGGTGTCGTCCACGTGCGCGCCGACATCGCCGGCGGCAGGGTCGTGCGGGTCACCTTCGACAACGTCCCCGCGTTCGCCGTCGCCATCGACCATCCGCTCGAGCTGCCCGAATACGGCACCGTCCCGGTCGACATCGTCTTCGGCGGGCAGTTCTTCGTCCAGGCCAAGGCCGCCGACCTCGGTGTCGAACTGGTGCCCGGCGCCGCGAAGGACCTGGCCCGCGCCGGGGCCGTGCTGCGCACCGTCGCGCAACGCGATGTCGCGGTCCGGCACCCGTTCAACCCGGACATCGACCACGTCGCATTGACGATGATCCACGGCCCGTCCCCGACCCCGGGGGTCTCCGGGCGCAACACCGTCGTCCTGCCCAACGGCACCGTCGACCTCGACGACCCGAGTACGTGGACCGGCGCGCTGGACCGGTCGCCGTGCGGCACCGGCACGTGCGGTCGGATGGCCGCCAAGCACGCGCGCGGCGAACTGGCGCTCGGGGAGCAGTTCGTCCACGAGAGCCTGCTCGGCACCACATTCACCGGCACACTCACCGACATCACCGACGTCGGACCGCACCGGGCGGTGCTGCCGTCGGTCAGCGGCCGCGGCTGGATCACCGGGTTCAACCAGTACGTTCTCGACGCGGACGACCCGTTCCCGCGCGGCTACACCCTGGGCGACCTGTGGGGCCCGGAGTCCGAGGGCGAGAACGCCCGGCAACTACTCGACCAACTCGATCTGGAGAATTGATGACCACCCACGAGAAGCTGCAGTTCATCGCCGGGGAACGCCGGCACGGCAGCTCCGACACGGAGCTGACGATCATCGACCCGTCCACCGGTGAGCCGATCACCACCGGCCTGGCCGCGACCACCGGGGACGTCGACGCCGCCGTCGCGGCCGCTCGCGCCGCGTTCCCGGGCTGGTCCCGCACCACGCCCGCCGAACGCTCGGACATCATGCTGCGCTGGGCCGAGGTCCTGCGGTCCCGCAGCACGGAGCTGACCGCCCTGGAGAGCCGCAACGGCGGCAAGGCGATCAAGCTGGCCGACGGTTTCGACATCCCCGGGGTGATCGACAACGTCACGTTCTTCGCCACCACCGCCCGCAATCTGGAGGGCAAGGCGAGCGGGGAGTACTCCGGCGATCACACCTCGTCGATCCGCCGTGAGGCGATCGGCGTCGTCGGGTCGATCTCGCCGTGGAACTACCCGCTGCAGATGGCGGCCTGGAAGATCCTGCCCGCGGTCGCCGCCGGCAACACCATCGTCCTCAAGCCCTCCGAGCTCACCCCGCTGACGTCGTTGCTCTTCGCCGAGACCGCGAAGGAGGCCGGCGTGCCGGACGGCGTCGTCAACATCCTCACCGGGGCCGGGCGGATCGCCGGACAGGCTCTGATCGAGCATCCCGACGTGGACATGGTCTCGTTCACCGGGTCGACGCCGGTCGGCAAGCAGGTCGCCGCGGCCGCGGCAGGGAGCGTCAAACGGGTCCATCTCGAGCTCGGCGGCAAGGCACCGTTCGTGGTGTTCGACGACGCGGACCTCGAGGCGGCCGCCCGCGGCGCCGTCGCCGGTTCGCTGATCAACGCGGGCCAGGACTGCACCGCCGCCACCCGCGCCTACGTCCAGCGTCCGCTCTACGAGAACTTCGTCCGGCGGGTCGCCGAACTGATGGACGAGGTGAAGGTCGGCCCCGCCGACGACACCGACACCGACATGGGTTCGCTGATCTCGCTGAAGCAGCGCGACCAGGTCGCCGCGATGGTCGACCGGGCCCGCGACGCCGGCGCGAAAGTGGTTCGCGGCGGCCGTATCCCGGAGCACACCCCGGACACGGGCGCGTACTACGAGCCGACGCTGATCGTCGACGCGGCGCAGGACTCCGAGATCGTCCAGCAGGAGATCTTCGGCCCCGTCCTGGTCGTACTGCCGTTCGACACCGACGACGAGGCCATCGCCCTCGCCAACGACACCCCCTACGGCCTCGCCGCATCCGCCTGGACGCAGAACGTGTACCGGGCGCAGCGGGCCACCCGGGAAATCCAGGCCGGGTGTGTGTGGGTCAACGACCACATCCCGATCATCAGCGAGATGCCGCACGGCGGCTACAAGGCCTCCGGATTCGGCAAGGACATGTCCACCTACTCGTTCGACGAGTACACCAACGTCAAGCACGTCATGTCCGACATCACCGGAGAGGCGCACAAGGGCTGGCACGACCTCATCTTCGGCGGACACTGACCCCGAACACTTTTCAGCAACCCACCGGGGCGGGGTCGATCTCTTCTGCCGAGGAGGTCGACCCCCGGACACGATGGTCCCCGGCGCCCGCCGAAACCTCACACATGAGAGCGGGCACCTGAATCCCCAAGGAGGATTCACATGAGCACATCACCGGATTCACCTTCGGCGCCCGGGTCCCCGGACGCGCCCGATCACAAACTGAAGAGAAGCCTCGGGCTCTGGCAGCTGACGTTGCTGGGGGTGAGCACGCAGATCGGCTCCGGCTGGTTGTTCGCGGTGCTGTCGTCGGCGTCGGTCGCAGGCCCGGCCGCCATCCTGTCGTGGGTCCTCGGCGCGGGCCTGTTCATCGTCGTGTCGCTGACCTGGATCGAACTGGGCACCATGTTCCCGAGATCGGGTGGGATCGTGCGCTATCCGGCGCTCGCCCACGGTGCGTTCGCCGGGTGGATCACCGGCTGGGGATACTGGATCGGCACCGTCTGCCTGCCCGCCATCGAAGCGCAGGCCGTCCTGACCTATCTCGGTGGCCGCTTCCCCCATCTCGGTCTGGTGAAGGTGGAGCAGGGCACCACCATCCTCGCCTGGCCGAACGGAATACTCTGCGGCATCGGCATTCTCGCAATCTTCTTCGTACTCAACCTGTTCGGCGTGAAGCTGCTGGCGAAGGTCAACACGTATGTGACGATCTGGAAGCTCGTCGTCCCGTGCCTGACGTTCATCCTGCTGTTCTTCGCGTTCAACTCGAGCAACCTCACCGTCGGCGGCGGCTTCCTGCCCACGGGGGCGGGCGGCATCGTGCACGCTCTCGCGATCGGCGGGATCGCGTTCGGGTACCTCGGCTCCCGGCAGGTGCTCGACTACGGCGGGGAAGCGCGAAACCCCAAGCGCGACATCCCCTTGGCGATCGTGCTCTCCATCCTCATCCCGATGGTCGTGTACATCGGCCTGCAGATCGGCTTCCTCGGCGCACTCGACTGGTCCGACGCCGGGATCTCCGTCGGTGACTGGGCGGGTCTGCGGACCAGCGACTGGGCGTCGGCCCCGCTGTTCCAGGCCCTCGGTGCGGCCGGATTCGGCGCCTTCGCCACCGTCCTGCTGATCGACGCCGCCATCTCCCCGGCGGGCAACGGCTGGGTCACCCTCGGCAGCGCCGCGCGGGCGTCGTTCGCGTTCGGCATCGACAAGTACGCCCCGAAGGGCCTCGCCAAGGTGAACCGGTACGGCATCCCGTGGGTGTCGCTCGTGGTCGCGATCGTGGTCAGCGCGCTCTTCATGCTCCCGTTCCCGAGCTGGTACCAGCTGGTGTCGGTGGTGTCGGTCTGCCTGGTGCTGAGCTACCTGATGGGCAGCGCGATCGCACCGGCGCTCCGCAGGACCGCACCCCACGCGGACCGCACCTGGCGGCTGCCCGCCATGGGGTTCTGGGCGCCCGCCGGCTACGCGGCAGGCCTGTTCATCGTCTACGCCGCCGGCTTCGCGTCCCTCGCGCAGCTCCTGGTCATCGCGTTCGCCGGGGTGAGCATCTACGGCGCCTACACGGCGGTGAACCACGGCTGGGTGCGCAGGCCCGCCGGGTGGTCCATCTCGGCGGTGTTCCTGGTCGTGTGGATCTACATCAGTTCCCGCGGCGGATGGTTCATGAACACCACCGAGGTGCAGCGGGCAGGCAGCTGGTCGTTCCCCGTCTACTTCGCGGCGATGACCGCGGCACTGCTGGCCTTCGTGCTCGCGCTGCGCGTGGTGAGCACCCCGGCCGGCCGCCGTCACCTCGACGCCGGTGTCTGGCTGATCGCCACCCTCCTCGCGACGCTGCTGGTGTCCTACTACGGCGAATTCGGTCCCCTCGACGAGCCGCCGCTCGCCGACTCCTGGGACCTGCCGGTCGTGATCGCGCTGGCCCTGGTCAGTTACGTGTGGGCCGTCCGCAGCGGGTTTCACACCGAACAACTCGACGCCGCGCTCGCCGACTCCGGATCAGCGGTCGAACCCGCCGCACCCACCCGCACACCGGCTCACCGGGCGACACCGGTCGCCGCCGTGCACGGACAGGAGGTCACCTCGTGAAGGTTCTCGTCGTCGGAGGCACCGGCCGCATCGGCACGGCGGTGGTGGACACCCTGACACCCCACCACGACCGGCGACTTCCGGCAGGGTTTCGACGACAAGTTTCTTGAGCAGATCGAACTGGCGCTGCGGGGGCTGCCGTTCGTCGCCGACGGCGGCTCGTTCACCCTGGTCACGGGCGTGCTCGGCCACGTCTACGAACTGGGATAACGGCAGCAACCGTCAAACCTCACAATCTGGACCTCAGAGGCGCTCCGGAACTGGCACTGTGCACCCCACCGCACCCTCCATACAGTGTTGTGCATCACATCAACAGTTCAGTTCGCGGTGGATCGTCTCCCCTCATCTCCGCCGGCACTGTTCTCCGTTCCAACCGCCGGTGATCCGACCCGGATCGCGATGGCGACCTGACGTTTCCGGTCAGCGCACAGTGGAGGAAAACGTGACTGCAACACCACCCCCGGCCCAATCCCAGGACTCCGACCAAGGAAAGGGCCAGGAGTCCGGACTCGGGAAGGGCCTGAAGAAACGGCACATGAACCTCATCGCCCTGGGCGGCGTGATCGGTGCCGGATTGTTCGTCGGCAGCGGTGTCGTCATCGAGAGCGCGGGCCCGGCGGCGATCGTGTCGTTTCTCATCGCGGGGGTCATCACGCTCCTGATCATGCGGATGCTGGCGGAGATGGCCGTGGCCAAGCCGGTGGTCGGATCGTTCTACGTGTACGCCAGGGAAGCGCTCGGCAATCGCGCCGGATTCTCCGTCGGCTGGATGTACTGGTACTTCTTCGTCATCGTCGTCGCCGTCGAGGCCATCGCCGGTGGCCGAATACTCCAGCTCTACCTGCCGTCCGCACCGCTGTGGATCCTCAGCCTCGGCCTGCTCGTCATCCTGACCTGTACCAATCTGGTGTCGGCACGGTCGTTCGGTGAGTTCGAGTACTGGTTCTCGTCGATCAAGGTGCTCGCGATCGTCCTCTTCCTCGGTCTGGGTGCCCTGTGGATCACCGGACTGTGGCCGGACTCGACCCCCGGGGTGGCGAACCTCGTCGATCACGGCGGATTCGCTCCGCTCGGCTGGGGCGCGGTGCTCGCCGCGGTCGTTCCCTGCGTCGCGTTCTTCACCGGCGCCGAGATCGTGACCATCGCGGCCGCCGAGTCCGCGGAACCCAAGAAGGCCGTCGCCCGGGCGATGCGCTCCATCGTGGTCCGGATCATCACGTTCTACGTCGGGTCCATCTTCGTGGTCGTCGCCGTGGTGCCGTGGAGCGCCGAAGCCGTCGGAGTCAGCCCCTACGCGGCGGCCCTGTCCGCCCTGCACATTCCCGGCGTGGCCACGATCATGAACGTCGTCATCCTCACCGCGGTGCTGTCCTGCCTGAACTCCGCCCTGTACACGTCCTCGCGGATGCTCTTCGCCCTCACCCGCAACGGCGACGCCCCGCACATGTTCACCCGCCTGTCGGGTGGCGGTGTGCCCCGGCGCGCCATCCTCGCCGGGACGGTGATCGGATACGCCTCGGTGATCGCGGCGTTCGTCTCCCCGGATCTCGTGTTCTCGTTCCTGGTCAACTCGTACGGCGCCGTGGCGCTGTTCGTCTACCTCATGATCGCGATCTCCCAGGTCGCGCTCCGCCGGAAGCTGGAGGCGCAGGATCCCGGGTCCCTCACCCTGAAGATGTGGCTGTTCCCCTGGCTCAGCTACGCGACCATCGCGCTGATGGGGACCGTCATCGCCGCCATGGCCGTGCTCCCGACCACCCGTTCGCAGTTCTGGCTGAGTGTGGTGACTCTGGCCTTCATCCTGATCGGCTACGAGTTCCGCCGGCGCAGCCGCACCAGCGCCGAACGCCTCGACACCGTCACCCCGCCCGCGGAATCGGCTGCCACGGGTGCCGAAGCGGAACAACTCGTCGGAGTCGTGACGCGCGAACAATACTGACACACGCCTTGTCGAAGAGGGGCAGGGACCGCACCGGCGGTCCCTGCCCCTCTTTTGTGCCCCCGATGCCACATCGGCTTTTTCCGGCACGACCCGCCGCGAATCGGGGCACACTTGCAGAAGACCTCGGCGGAGGAGGACACCGTGTTCCACCGCGGAGACGACGTCGTCACCGAAGAACACTCGCTCGACGAGTCGCTGCTCGTCGAGCCCGACTCCCGGCGCCGGCCGTGGCGGGAATTCCTCGTCTCGACCCCGGGACGACTGTCCGTGCTGGGAATCGTGCTCGTCACCGTGGCGCTGGCGACCGGGGCGGTCACGTCGGCGGCGATCGGCGCCCGGCAACAACGCATCGAGACGCTGCGGACGCACACCGAACCCCTCACGTACGCGGCCGAACGGCTCTACAGTTCGCTGTCCATCGCCGACGCCGCGGCGGCCACGTCGTTCATCTCGGGCGGCGTCGAGCCGATCGCCGTCCGCAATCGGTACAACCAGGCGATCGGGGACGCGTCGAATGCGCTGGTCACCGCGTCGAACGGGGTCGACTCGACCGACGCCGCCGCCCTCGCCCAGTTGTCCGAGGTGTCCCGGAACCTCGCCGCGTACACGACGCTGGTCGCGACGGCCCGCGCCAACAATCGCTCGGGCAACCCGGTCGGCGTCGCCTACCTCAGCGACGCGTCCTCGATGATGCAGGACACGATCCTGCCCGCCGCCGAGCGTCTGTACTCGGAGCAGTCGAGAGCCGTCGCCGACACCCAGGTCCTCACCGGGCGGCTCCCCAGAGTCGCGTTCGCCGCCACCGTCGCCCTACTCGTCGCGCTCCTCCTCGCGCAGGTGTACCTGGCGCGCAAGAGCAAACGCCGCATCAACCCCGGCCTCGTCGTCGCGTCCCTGCTCGCCGCCACCCTCCTGGTCTGGCTGGCCGGCGCCACCCTGGTCTCCACCGCGGCCACCGATCGGGCGAGAACCGAAGGGGCGCAACCACTCGCGACGATCACCCAGGCGAGGATCCTCGCTCAGCAGGCCCGGGCGGACGAGACCCTCGCGCTGCTGCAGCGCGGCTCGGACGAACAGTCCGAGATCGACTACGCCCGCCGCTCCGCCGCGCTGGCCGACGTGCTCGCGGGGCTGCAGGGCGGCTCTCACGAACCGGGAGCCACGCAGCCGATCGACGAGGCGGTGACGGCACTCGGCGACTGGCGGCACGCGCACGAGATGCTGGAGCAGAGGCTGGAGGTGGGGGACTACCCGGGGGCGACGGCCGTCGCGATCGGCCCCGCGGACTCCGCGTCTCCCGCGACGTTCGCGGCCCTCGACGAGGCGCTGCAGCACGGTATCGACAGCTTCCGCGGCGAGGAACTCGACGGAATGACCGAGTCCTTTCGCTCGTTGTCGCTGCTCGCGGTGGGTAGCATGGTGATCGGCGTGCTCTGCGGGTTCGCCGTCGGTGGGGGGATCTGGCCCAGACTGAACGAGTACCACTGATGACGCGGGTGAGGCGACCGAGACGGCGGACGTGCCCGCGCGCCCTCGTCCTGTCAGCTGCCGCGGCCACCGTTCTCGCGGCCGGCTGCGCAGCCCCGCAACCCCTCACTCCCATCGCCAGCGGCGACTACTCCGAACAGCCGTTGACGAACGGGCTCCAGATCCATCCGCCCACCGGCGACGTGCCCGCGGAACCACCCGCACCCGACTCCTGCGGCGCGCTCGCGAGCCTCCGCCCGGTCACCGCGCCGGACGTCCGGGCTCCGGGAAGCGCGCTGGCCGAGATCACCGCACGCGGCAGGCTCGTCGTCGGGATCGACCAGAACACCAACCTGTTCAGTTTCCGGGACCCGACCACCGGCATGCTGATGGGATTCGACGTCGACGTCGCGGGTGAGATGGCGCGGGACCTGTTCGGCGACCCCAGCAGGATCGAATACCGCCTGCTCACGTCCGGCGACCGTTTCGACGCCCTCGAGAAGAAGGCCGTGGATCTCGTGGTCAAGAGCACGACGATCACGTGCGAACGGTCCGAGCGCGTCGCCTTCTCCACCGTGTACTTCCAGGCGTACCAGCGACTGCTGGTGCCGAAGGTCTCCGGCATCTCCGGCCCGGAGGATCTGGCGGGCAAGCGCGTCTGCACCGTCGCCGACACCACCTCACTGGACACGGTTCGCCGGGTGCAGCCCGCGGCCACGATCGTGACGGTGCCCGACTGGGACGACTGCCTCGTGACGCTGCAGCAGCGTCGGGCCGACGCCGCGAGCACCGACGACTCCATCCTGGCCGGGCTCGCCGAGCAGGATCCGAATCTGGAGATCGTCGGCCCGCCGCTGCAGTCGGAGCCGTACGGTATCGGGGTCAACAAGGGCAACGAGGATCTGGTGCGCTTCGTGAACGGGACGCTGGATCGGATGCGCGCAGACGGAACGTGGATGAGGCTCTACGACAGCTGGCTGACGGTGCTCGGGCCCGTCACCGGACCGCCGACCGCCACCTACCGGGACTGAGGTGTCACCGACCGTGAGCGACGAGACCAGGCGAACGCCGATGGACGAACCGGAATCCACACGCGGAGTGCGGTTCGACCCGTTCGCGGACGACGACGAGGACGAGGTCCCCTCGTCCCGCACCGAGCCGGACGCCGCCCACACCTCCGATCTGTCGATGCTCCTGACCAATCCCGTTCTCGCCGAGCACAAACGGTTCTGCGACCGGTGCAAGCGGCCCGTCGGACGGTCCACCGCGGCGCGGCCGGGTGACACGGAGGGGGTGTGCACGCACTGCGGGACCGTGTTCTCGTTCGCCCCGCAACTCGAGGCGGGCGAGTTGGTGGCGGGCCAGTACGAGGTCCTCGGGTGCCTCGCCCACGGCGGCGTCGGCTGGATCTACCTCGCGCTCGACCACAACGTCAGCGACCGCTGGGTCGTCCTCAAGGGCCTGCTGCACTCCGGCGACCCGCAGGCCCAGGAAGTGGCGCTCGCCGAGCGCCGGTTCCTCGCCGAGGTGACGCACCCGAGCATCGTCAAGATCTACAACTTCGTGGAACACCCCGGGGTGGACGGCAATCCCGTCGGCTACATCGTCATGGAGTACGTCCGGGGCCGGACCCTGCGGGACGTGCTCACCGAACTGAAGGAGGAGGCGGCGCCCGACGACCCGAAGCCGAGGCTGCCGGTGGAGCATGCCATCCGCTACCTCCTCGAGGTCACGCCTGCGCTCGGATACCTGCACTCGATGGGGTTGGTGTACAACGACCTCAAGCCCGAGAACATCATGATCGGCGACGACTACGACCAGCTCAAGCTCATCGACATGGGCGCGGTCGCCAGGATCGGCGATCACGGATACATCTACGGCACACAGGGTTACCAAGCCCCCGAGATCGCCTCCACGGGACCCACCGTCGCGTCGGACATCTACACCGTGGGGCGCACGCTCGCCGTGCTGACCCTCGACATGCCTACTGCCGGGGGCTGTTACGTCGACGGCCTGCCGACTCCGGAGGCGGCGCCGCTGCTGGCGGAATACGAGTTCTACCAGCGGCTGCTGCTGCGGGCCATCCACCCCGACCCGGCCAAGCGTTTCGCGTCGGCCGACGAGATGTCGACGCAGCTCGAGGGTGTGCTGCGGGAGGCACGGGCACAGCGGACCGGAAACCCGCAGCCGGGACTGTCCCACCGTTTCAGCCCCCAGCGCACGACGTTCGGGACCGACCTCACGATCAGCCGTACCGACGTGTACGTCGACGGGCATCGCCGGGACGAACGCATCAGCGCGATGAGCATCGTTCGGGCACTGCCGATTCCGTTGGTGGATCCGGACGATCCGGCGGCCCCGCTGCTGTCCGTCGTGCACAGCAGGCCGCGGGAACTCCTCGATTCGCTGCACCGGGCCAAGGAGGTGGCGGCGAAGGAGGGCGTGGAGTCCACGAGCATCGAGATCCCGCTCGCCGAGGTGCGCGCGCACCTCGACCTCGGGCAGCCGCGTGATGCCGCCACCATCCTCGAATCCCTCGACCACGAACTCGAGGACACGTGGCGCGTCGACTGGCACACCGGGCTGTGCGCTCTCGTGGGCGGCGACTTCGAGGAGGCGTTCACTCGCTTCGATTCGGTCCTGACGGCGCTACCGGGCGAGGAGGCCCCGAAACTCGCGCTCGCGGCGACGTCCGAGATGTGGTGCGAATACCGCGCCGCCGAGAACCTCGGGCGGTGGCGCGGGACCGCCGAGAAGTACTACCGCACGGTGTGGCGCACCGATCACGGCGCCGTCAGTGCCGCGTTCGGGCTGGCACGGCAACTCGAGCACCGCGACGACCGGGTCAACGCGGTGCAGGCGCTCGACGAGGTGCCGCCGACGTCCCGGCACTACGCCGAGGCGCGGTTGACGAGTGTGCTGATGCTCGTCCACGATCGACCCCTCGCGGAGGTGAGCGAACGGGATCTGCAGGAGGCGGCCCGAAGAGTCGAACTGCTCGCCCACGACGAGCGACGCGCACTCCAGACTCGCGTGCTCGTTCTCGGCGTGGCCGTCGACTGGCTACATGCCGGCGGTGTCCCCGAGGCGACCAGGATCCTCGGGGTGCCGTTCACCGAGCGCGGTCTGCGCACCGGGGCGGAGGCGGCGCTCCGGGCGCTCGCCCGCAAGGCGCCCGAGCGCAGGCACCGGTACACGCTGGTGGATCTCGCGAATCTGATCCGCCCGACCACGTGGCTGTAGCGCCCCGGATCAGAGCCCGCCGAATCCGACGGGTTCGCGACCCCACCGGGCATTCCACGCCATCACCTGCATCCGGTCACTCAAAGCGTCACGGCTGCGGACTGTTTCGGCGAGCTGCGCCATGAGTTCGATGATGCGGCGCCGGGCATCCTCCAGTTCCGCGGCCAGGCGCTGCTCCTCCCTCGACCTCGCGGTGCGGTTCCTGCCGGCGACCATCGTGTTCATGTCTGCTCCGATCGTGACGTCGCGGCGTGTGCCGCTCAGCTCATCTGACCGACAACTCTGCGGCATCTGGTACGGGTCCAGAAGATCCAGAAGAACGGCGGCGCAGGGGTCCAATCTGGACCTATGACGCAGCACACAAGTGGCTCTGACGTCGGAGACGGTTCGACCGTAGGGTTCGGGTACTCAACCCGATCGGAGAGGTACCTATGCGCAATCACACCGACGCACTCACGATCGCGGGCCGGGACTTCTCGTCGCGGCTGGTGATGGGTACCGGGGGTGCGGCCAACCTGGCCGTTCTCGAAGAGGCGCTGATCGCCTCCGGCACCGAACTGACCACGGTCGCGATGCGCCGGGTGGATGCCGTGGGGAGAACCGGTCTGCTCGAACTGCTGGATCGGCTGGGCATCGCATTGTTACCGAACACCGCCGGCTGCCGCGGCGCCGCGGAGGCGGTGCTGACGGCGCAGTTGGCCCGGGAGGCACTGGGCACCAACTGGATCAAGCTCGAGGTGATCGCCGACGAGCGCACGCTCCTGCCCGACGGGGTCGAACTCGTCTCGGCAGCAGAACAACTCGTCGACGACGGCTTCGTCGTGCTGCCGTACACCAACGACGACCCGGTGCTCGCGCAGCGCCTGGTCGACGCCGGGTGCGCCGCCGTGATGCCCCTCGGGTCGCCGATCGGCACCGGGCTCGGCATCTCCAATCCCCGCAACATCGAGATGATCGTCGCGCGCACGGACATCCCGGTCATTCTCGACGCCGGGATCGGCACCGCGAGCGATGCGGCGCTGGCGATGGAACTCGGCTGCGACGCCATCCTGCTCGCCTCCGCGGTGACGCGGGCGTCGGACCCGCCGCTGATGGCGGCGGCGATGGCCGGGGCGGTCACGGCCGGACGCCGCGCCCGGACCGCCGGGCGGATACCGAAACGGTTCTGGGCGCAGGCGTCGTCCCCGGTCGCGGTGTAATCGGGCGCCCGCGAACGCCGACTCGGCTAGCGTGAACGCCCATGCGGGTACACCACCTCAATTGCGGCTCGTTCTCCTCGGCGCTCATCGGGCGGTTGGTGTGCCATGTGCTGGCATGCGAGACCGACGCGGGCATCGTGCTCGTCGACTCCGGTTTCGGACTGGCGGATGTCGCCGACCCCACCGGTCGCGTCGGCAAGTACGCGAAGCTGACCGGCGCCCGGTTCCGCGAGTCGGAGACGGCGATCCGCCAACTCGGCAAGCTGGGGCTGGATCCCTCGGACGTGACTCACATCGTCGCGACGCACCTCGACTTCGACCACATCGGCGGGGTCGCCGACTTCCCGAATGCCACCCTGCACACCACCGCCGCGGAAGAGGCTGCGTCGGAGGAACGTTCGTCGTTCCGCGAGAAGGTGCGGTACCGTCCCGCCCAGCTCACCCCGCGGCCGAGGACGCACACCTATTCGGGGCCGGGCGAATCCGTGCTCGGCTTCTCCGGCGCCCACCCGATCGACGGGGTCGGCGACCGCATCGTGCTCGTCCCGATGCCCGGGCACACCCGCGGTCATGCAGCGGTGGCCGTCGACACCGGCGACCGCGGCTGGCTGCTGCACGCGGGCGACGCGTTCTACCACCGCAGCACCGTCGCCGCCCGCGGGCAGGTGTCGCCGGGAACCGCCGGTCGCGCGCTGCGGGTGATGGAAGAGCTGATCGCGGTGGACCGTTCGAAGATCCGCGCCAATCACCGCCGGCTCCGGGAACTGAACAATCAGGTGGCCCCGCGGGTCCGGGTCTTCTCCGCCCACGACCCGACGCTGTTCGAGGAACTCGCCGCGGAGCGGGGCTGACTCAGCCGCCGGTCTTCACCGCCGTCAGGTAGGTCGCGCGGTCGGCCAGGTCCGCGAGTTCCTCCGGGAGTTCGGGGGCGGGCCGACCGTACGACTCGGCCAGCGCGAACGGAGAATAACTCCGCACCGACCAGCCGTGCTCGGTCAACCAGTGCTCCGGGTCGGCGCGCTCGTCGCCGTAGAACAACTGGGTGATGTCGAGGTCGCCGAACGGGTCCTTGTCGAAATACTTCTTCCTGATCTCGTCGAAACGCTTCGCGTCGGCGCCCGGCGCGAAGTTGTCCACAGCGATGTGGCTGCCCGGGCTCGACAGTTCGTCGATCCGCTCGAACAAGGCGTCGTGTGCCGCGCCCGGCAGGTACGCCAACAGTCCCTCGGCCGACCACGCGGTGGGCTTGCCGCGGTCGAGGCCTGCGGCGTCGAGGGCGGCCGGCCAATCGTCCCGGAGATCGACCGGCACCGCGCGGCGATCGGCCTTCGGCCGCGCATCGTGCTCGGACAGCACTTCCCCCTTGAACTCCAGCACCTTCGGCTGATCGACCTCGAACACCGTCGTACCCGCCGGCCAGTCGAGGCGATACGCCCGCGCATCCAACCCGGCTGCGAGGATCACCGCCTGCGACACTCCGTCCGCCGCGGCCGTGAGGAAGAATTCGTCGAAGAACCGCGTCCGGAACCCCATGAACCCGGAGAACGGTGTGTCTCCCAGCGAGGACGGGTCGGCCAGCAGCCCGGTGAAATGCGGTTCGCCCGCGGCCTCCACGAACCACGACGCGTAGTCGTCGCGGATCAGGGCATCGGGACGAACGGTTTCCAGCGCCCGGAACGTCGCCACCCCCAGGGCCGTGAGCCCCACGCTGCTGACAATGTCCCAGGAATCACCGTCGGTGCGCATGAATACCTCCCGATCGTGCCGAAGTGTCGGACATGACGACCGACCAGGCTCCCCGGCGATTCTACGCCGCCACGCTCACTGCATCTATAATGCTGCCGCACAACCCGTTTCGGGGGCTACCTCTTCAGAAGCGCACGCAGCGCGTCGACGATGTCCCCGGGCGCTTCCTCCGCCATGAAGTGACCCGCGGCGAGGGTGTCGTGCACCAGGTCGGGTGCCCAGGCCCGCCAGAGGCCCGCGGCGTCGTAGCCGAGCACGCTGCCCCAGTCCTGCTGGACGACGGTGACGGGCATCCGCAAGTGGTTCCCGGCAGCCCGGTCCGCCCGGTCGTGCTCGACGTCGATGCCCGCAGACGCCCGGTAGTCGGCGACGATCGACGGCACGGCGTCGCGGGACGCCCGCAGGTACTCCGCGCGCACGTCGGCGGGCATCGCGTCGGGATCAGCGGTCCAGGCGTCGAGGAAGTGGCCGAAGAACGCGTCGGCGCTCGCGCCGATCATCTGCTCCGGCAGTCCGGGCGGCTGCGCCATCAGGTACAGGTGGAACGCGACCGCGGCGTCCGCGCCGTGCAGGATGTCCCACATGTCCAACGTGGGCAGCACGTCGAGCGATGCGAGATGGCTGATCGCATCGGGGTGGTCGAGTCCGGCGCGGATGGCGACCAGCGCGCCGCGGTCGTGCCCGGCCAGCGCGAACCGGTCGTGGCCCAGTTCCTTCGCGAGCGCGACGACGTCGGCGGCCATCGTCCGCTTCGAGTAGACGGTGCCGTCCGTCTCGGCGGGTTTGCCGCTGGCGCCGTAGCCGCGCAGGTCCGGGCAGATGACGGTGTGCTCGGCGGCCAGGTCGGTGGCGACGTGCCGCCACATCAGGTGCGTCTGGGGGGAAACCGTGCAGCAGGACGATCGGGCTGCCGGAACCGCCGACCGCGACGTGCAGGTCCACGTCGTCGGCGACGGTCACGCGCTGGTAGTCGAATCCGGGGATGACAGGGGTCATGGGTGGTGGCCTTCCGTGCTCGGGGTGGTTCTCGTCCAGTCTCGGGGCGGTCGATGAGCATTCGATGAGCGCTATACCGTGGCGGAGTGACTCCTACGTTCGGTGTGCTCGGGCCGGTGGTCGCGTGGGACGAGACGGGCGGCCCCGTCGAGCTGAAGGGACCACGTCACCGGGCGGTGCTCGCCCGCCTGATCGTCGCCCGCGGACGGGTCGTCCCGGTCGGCGTCATCGTCGACGACCTCTGGGTCGACCCGCCCGCCGGAGCGAAGGGCGCGGTCCGCACGTTCGTCTCCGCACTGCGACGCGCCCTCGAGCCGCAGCGCGCGGCCCGCACCGCCGCGAGGCTGCTCGTCACCGACGGTCCCGGGTACGCGCTCCGGGCCGGCCCGGAGTCCGTGGACGCGTGGCGGTTCGAGCACGCGGTCGCCGAGGCCGCGACCGCCGCACCGGGGCGGGCCCTCGAACTGTTGGAGGAAGCGCTGGGGTGGTGGCGCGGCCCGTCGTACGCGGAGTTCGCCGGAGAGTCGTGGGCCCACGCCGACAGGACGCGGCTCGAGGAGTTGCGACTGTCCGCGGTGGAGCGGCGGGCGGAGGCCCGGCTGGCCGCCGGGCTCGCAGCCGAGGCCGTACCGGACCTCGATGCCTTTGTGGCCGAACACCCTTGGCGGGAAAGGGCGTGGCGGCTGCTGGCCCTCGCCCTCTACCGCTCCGGCCGCCAGGGTGAGGCACTGGCCGTGTTGCGCCGGGCGCGGGAGCTGCTCGCCGAGGAGCTGGGAATCGACCCGAGCCCGCAGCTGACGTCCCTCGAGACCGACATCCTGCGCCGCGACGACCGCCTCGAACTCGACCCCGACCGGATGTGGGAGCGCGCGGCCGCCGCCTACGACCGCACGGTGGCGTCCGGTGCCCGGGCGCGACTTGAATCGACGGTCGGGCTGCTGCGCAGCCTCGCCGTGGCCGGCGGCAGCGGTCTCGCGGCGGCCCGGGAGCAACGGCTCGCGACGATCGTCGCCGCCGAACGACTGGGCGACCCCGAACTCACCGCCCGCGTGATCGGGGCCTACGACGTCCCCGCCATCTGGACGCGCTCCGACGACCCGGGGCAGGCGGCGCTGATCGTCGCCGCAGCCGAACGCACGCTCGCACGGCTGTCGCCCGGTGACCACGACACCGCCCGTGCTCGGTTGCTGGCCACGATCGCCCTGGAGTCCCGCGGGACAGCGGGCGACCGCGGGTTGCGGGCCGCCCGGGAGTCCGAGGCGATCGCCCGCGCACTCGACGACCCGGCGCTGCTCGCGTCCGCGCTCAACGGCGTCTTCATGCACACGTTCCACCGCTCGGGCCTCGCCCCCGAGCGGGACGCGATCGGCCGGGAACTGATCACGCTGTCGGTGCGACACGGGTTCGTGAACTTCGAGGTACTCGGGCATCTCGTTCGGCTACAGGCGCTCGGGGCGCTCGGCGACTTCGCAGGCGCCGACGAGCACGCCGCCGCCGCCGACGACCTCGCCGAGCGGCACGAGCGACCGCTCGTCGCCGTGTTCACGACGTGGTACCGGGCGATGCGCGCGGCGGCGACGGGTGCGTCCGACGCGGACGCCGAGTCCGGCTACCGGGCGGCGGCGAAGCTCCTCGACGACAGCGGGATGCCCGGCCTCGAGCACGGGATCCTGCCGCTGGCGCTGCTGTGCCTGCGGGTGTCGCGGGGCCTGCCGGCGACGTTCGACGCCGGCACCGAGTGGGGGCCGTACGAGCCGTGGGCGCGGCCCCACCTCCTGCTGGCGGACGGTCGCCCGGACGACGCGGCGGCCGCGCTGCGCCGGATCCCCGATCCGCCACGAGATCTGCTCGTCGAGGCGCTGTGGTCGTTGATCGAACACGCCGCGGCCGCCGTCGGCGACGCTCGGCTGATCGAACGCGCCCGAGCCGAATTGGCACCCGCCGCAGGCGAAATCGCGGGGGCAGGGAGCGGGATGCTCACGATGGGCCTTCGGCCCGTGCGTGGTTGACGAGTCCCTGCACTCGTTAACCACTCACAGGCGTCACTTGGCCCACTCCAGCAGGTCGTCGGCGGACCACGTGTTCACGACGCGGTCGGCGTCGACCCCGCACCGCATCGCGCGCTCGCATCCGTAACCCTGCCAGGCGAGTTGGCCCGGGGCGTGCGCGTCGGTGTCGATGGAGAACAGGCACCCCAGGTCCATGGCCAGATCGATGAGCCGGCTCGGGGGGTCGCGGCGCTCGGGACGGCTGTTGATCTCGACGGCGGTGCCGTGGTCGCGGCAGGCCGTGAACACCTGCTCGGCGTCGAACGTCGACTCCGGCCTGGTCCCGCGCCCGCCCTCGACGAGCCGGCCCGTGCAGTGACCCAGCACGTCCACCAGCGGATTCTCGACGGCTCTGACCATCCTCCGGGTCATCGCCCCGCGCTCCGCCCGCAACTTGGAGTGCACGCTGGCGACGACGATGTCGAGTTCGTCGAGCAGGTCCGGATCCTGATCGAGCGACCCGTCCTCGAGGATGTCGACCTCGATGCCGGTGAGGATGCGGAACGGCGCGAGTTCCTCGTTCAGCTCGGCGATCACCTCCAGCTGAGACCGCAGCCGCTCCGCCGACAGCCCGTTCGCGACGGTCAGCCGTGGGGAATGGTCTGTCAGAGCGCAGTATTCGTGGCCGATGAGGGCCGCGCTGCGCATCATCTCGTCGATCGGGCTGCCGCCGTCGGACCAGTCCGAATGGGTGTGCAGATCGCCCTTGAGCGCCTGACGCAGCGCGCCGCCGCCGATCGGCTCCGCATTCTCCCGCAGTTCCGCCAGATAGACGGGCACCCCGTCGAGCGCCTCCCGGATCACCGTCGCCGTCTTCGGTCCGATGCCCGGCAGGTCCTTCCAGCTGTCGGTACGCCCGCGGACGTCCCGCTGCTCGTCGGACAGTTCGGCGACCACGTCGGCCGCCCGCCGGTACGCCTTCACGCGGTGCGTCTCCGCCCGCGACCGTTCGAGCCAGAACGCTGTCTCTCGCAGGGCCTGCACCGGGTCCATCGGGCTGTCGGCGTCCATAACTCCAGTGTTGCGCCCACCCGGACGTCACCGCAACGCTTCGCGCGCCCCGTCCCGAACCGCGGTCGTGAGCGCCGCGAGGATGGGCGAATCCAGCTTCCACCGCTGCCAGTACAGCGGAACGTCGATCGGACGGGACGGGTCGAGCTCCACGAGACCGTGGTCGTCGCCGGTGTGCAACTCCGGCAGCAGTCCCCAGCCCAGTCCGAAGCGGACGGCGTCGGAGAACGCCGAGGACCCGGGCACGAAATGCCGCGGCGGCTGCAACCGGCGCCGGGTGAATCCGCGCAGGAACCGGGCCTGCAGTTCGTCCTTGCGATCGAAGTCGAGCATCGGTGCCACCGCGAGGGCGTCCGCGGTCGGGCCGTCGGGAAGCCAGCGGTCGGCGTAGTCGCGGCTGCACAGCGCGCGGTACCGCATCGACCCCAGCTTCTCTACGGTGCATCCCTGCACCGCCTCCGGGACGGACGTCACCGCGGCCATCACCGTGCCGTCCCGCAGCAGGGTGGTCGAGTGGAATTCGTCCTCCCGGTGCAGGTGGAACAGCGCCCGGTACTCCGGCGCCAGCCGGGCGAGAGCCGGAATCATCCACGTGGACAGCGAATCCGCGTTGACGACGAGCGGCAGCGTGCTCGTCGCCGCCTCGTCGGGATTGAGGGAAGACATGGCCTCACGCTCGAGGTGCGCCATCTGGCGGGCGAGCGTGAGCACGACGTGTCCGGAGTCGGTGGCCCGGACCGGCTTGGCCCGCTGCACCAGGACGCGTCCCACCTGCTGCTCTAGCGCCTTGATCCGCTGGCTCACCGCGGACGGCGTGATGTGCAGTACCCGGGCCGCGGCGTCGAAGGTGCCTTCGTCGATCACGGCGGCGAAGGTGCGCAGGGCGGACAGGTCCAGATCCATATGAAGCGATACTAATGGCAATGAAGGATAATTAGCTGGATTGATGACGGTGGGGTTCGTAGCGTGGTTCCCATGCACCTCACCCCTGCCCTGCTCACGGCGGCGGCCGGCTTCGGCACCGGCCTGTCGCTGATCGTCGCGATCGGCGCGCAGAATGCGTTCGTCCTGCGACAGGGGATCGTCCGCAGGCACGTTCTGCCGGTGGTCGTGCTGTGCGCGGTGTCCGACGTCGCGCTCATCGCCGTCGGGATCAGCGGAATCGGGGCCGTACTCGCACACGCTCCCGCCGCCATCACCGTGATCCGCTGGGCGGGAGCGGCATTCCTCGTCTCCTATGCCGTGCTCGCCGCCCGTCGCGCTCTGCGCCCCGGAACGCTGGACGCCACGAAGGAAGTCGGATCGGCGACCCTCGCGACGTCGATCCTCACCTGCCTCGCGCTCACGTGGCTCAACCCGCACGTCTACCTCGACACGGTGCTGATGCTCGGCTCGGTGGCCAACAACCAGGGCGATTCGGGGCGGTGGCTGTTCGGTCTCGGCGCCGCCACCGCGAGCGTCACCTGGTTCCTCGCACTCGGCTACGGCGCCCAGTTCCTGCATCGCGTGTTCGCCCGCCCGAACGCGTGGCGGGTGCTCGACGCCGGAATCGCCGCGCTGATGCTCGCCCTCGGCATCACCCTCGTCACCGGCTAGTCAACATTTTGTTGACAGTGCATATCTCGTCAACCAATACTTGACAGATGTCGGATGCCACGCTCACCCAGCTGCTGTCGGACGCGATCGCCAGGGCAGACCCCCAGATCGACCGGGGGCTCGACCACGACCCCGCCGCCTACCTGGCCCTCGTCCGGCTCACGTCGCAGGCGCGGGAGTCGGTCGACGAACTGCTGGTCTCCGCGATCTCCGCCGCACGCTCCGCCGGCCACAGCTGGGACACAATCGGCGCCGCCCTCGGCATGTCGCGGCAGGCGGCGCAACAACGCTTCGGCAAACGGATCGGCGACGCCCCCGACCCGGACCCGGACGACCGCACCCGCCGGCTCACCCCACTGACCGCGTTCAACGAGATGCGCATCCTCAACCGCGCCGGCTCGTACGGCTGGCACTCCATCGGATTCGGCACCCTGTTCCACACCGTCCGCAAATCCGACGAACAGTGGGAGCACACCCGGGCGTCGGCGCTGGTCGGCCGCGAGAAGCTCGAGGCCGACGGCTGGCAGAAGGTCGGGACGCTGTGGTTCCCGTGGGCGTACTTCAAGCGCCCGCTGGGCATCCCCGCGCTCCCCGAACCGGTGAGCGGCGACTACCTGATGGAACCGTGATGGACGCCGTCGCACGATTCGCGGCCGCCCGCGTCGCCCGGCTCGCCACGGTCGGGGCGGACGGGGTGCCGCACCTCGTCCCGCTCGTCTTCGCGCTCGACTCCGACGCCATCTATTCCTGCGTCGATCACAAACCCAAACGCACCACGGCCTTGCGGCGCCTGAAGAACATCTCGGCCAATCCCGCCGTCACGCTGCTGGTGGATCACTACGACGAGAACTGGGACCACCTGTGGTGGGTGCGGGTCGACGGCCGGGCCCGGATCCTCGACCCGGACTCCGACGAGGGCACCGCCGCGCTCGACGTCCTGGCCGCGAAGTATCCGCAATACGTCGACCGCCGCCCGGACGGACCGGTGATCGCGATCCACGACCTGAGGTGGCATCACTGGTCCGCCCTGTGAGTACTTGTTAACCGCCGGCGGTTAAGAAGTACTCACCGGGCGATAGCCTCGTGCGCATGCCCACAGCCCTGATCACCGGCGCCAGCCGTGGCCTCGGAGCCGCCATCGCCCGCGAACTCGCACCGACCCACGACCTCCTGCTCGGCGCCCGGTCGGCCGGGTCGCTGACCGGCATCCTCGCAGAATTTCCGGGCGCCACCCCCTGGCCGGTCGAGCTGACCGACTACGACGCGGTGGCGGCGGCGTGCGCACCGATCGACCGGCTCGACGTCCTCGTCCACAACGCCGGTGTCGCCGACCTCGCGACCGTCGCGGAGTCGACCGTCGAACAGTGGCGGCACACGCTCGAGGCGAACGTGATCGCGGTGGCCGAACTGACGCGACTACTGCTGCCCGCGCTGCGCGCCGCAGCCGGCCACGTGGTGCTGATCAACTCGGGTGCCGGCATCCGCGCGAACGCCGGCTGGGCGTCGTATGCGGCGAGCAAATTCGCTCTCCGCGCGTTCGGGGACGCGCTGCGGCTCGAGGAGCCGTTACTGCGCGTCACATCTGTTCACCCCGGCCGGATCGACACCGATATGCAGCGTGCCATCGTGGCCGGCGAGGGCGACGAGTACCGGCCGGAGAAGTACCTGCAGCCGTCGACCGTCGCAAAAGCCGTGCGTACCGCGGTGGAGACGCCGCGTGACGCGCACCCCACAGAAGTCGTGCTGCGGGTGCGCTGACAGCGGAGAAACCTGCGTGAGATACATCACAGATTGATCTCACAGAAAGGCTTTAAGCTGCTCACAATCAGTCGCCCTACAGTTCTTCTCATCAGCAGAGATCGCAAACGCGAGTCGGCTCCCGCGAGCTGACTCCCAGGAGGTATCCCCACGATGAACACCGAACAGCGTATGCACAGCGACACCGTCGTCGCGGTCGACGGCGACGTCTTCGCGACGATGTTCACTCTCGATCTCGGTGACGGCGAGGTCGATCGCGACGCGGTCGAGCGGATTCACGGCGGCGACTTCGACGAGTGGATCGAGGCGGCAGCGCGGTCCGGTCTGTTCACGCCGCAGGCGGTCGCGGCCCTGGTGCAGCAGTGGCAGGAGAACCCGAAGTCCCTGTTCGACGCGCTCCTCGTCGATGCCGACGAGATGACCCACAAGCGCTACGCGATCATCTGGGACGCGCTCGACGACGTCGACACGTTCGAGAGCGTCGAATACGCCTGACGGTCAGAACGGCCACGCGGGGACGGGCGGCAGGCCCTCCCGCGTGGGGCGTCCGACGACCCACGCCAGCAGTTCGGTGCGCGGAAGTTCCGGCGCCCGGACCTCCGGATATCGGACGGCCAGCTCGGGCAGCTCCGATTCCAAGGTGTGCTCCACGAAAAGTTCCGGCCAGTCGGCCGCCGTGTAGTCGAGGCCGAGGTCCACGTGGTGGATCTCGAGTTCACGCCATCGCAGCACCGGCACCTGACGCGCCGGCACCCGCTGACGCCAGTTCACCGGCGTCTCGTACAGATCTTCCGTGATCCCGCGCAGCGACTCGATCACCCGCCGTCCCGCGAAGCGGAAATCGGCCACCAGCAATTCCGCCGGACGCCCGGCCCCCTCCTCGATCGCCGCGGCCCGCGCGGCCGGACCGCCGGGGTACATCTCGGGCGCGGCCTCCCCGCTGAGCACCCCCACGGCGAATCGGTTGAGCGCATCGGCGTTCCTCGCGAGGTGCGTGACGACGTGCCCCCGGCTCCACCCCGGCAGCAGCGACGGTCCCCGCGCCTGATCGTCGGTCAACCCCGCCAGCTCGGCCTCCACCGTCCGGTGCGATTCGGCAACAGCATCGAGCAGTTCGGCATACGACAGTGCGGCACCCGGTGACGTCATGCAGACGATGCTCCCACAACTCGACCACGGCGAATTCCCAGGATCCCGATAACGGAACGATGACGATCGGCTTCCGGCGGGTGCATGTGGGACAATCGTACTGATACTGAGATCGACTGTCGGACAACGTGGTTGAAAGGTGGTGTGTGATGTACAACGAATCCGCTACGTGGGGGATACCGAGCGAGACCTTCCTGGTGATCTACATCGCCGCCGCCGTGCTCTCGGTCGGGCTGGCTCTGTTCCTCCGTTCCCACGGCAACCCTCCCGCCCCGACCGCCGGTTTTCGCCTCGACCCAGTGCAGACTGGCATGCTGACCAGCGACGATCGCGCCATCGCCGCATCCCTGACGCTGTTGCGGGGAGTCGGCATCATCTCCGACGACGGCACGATCCTGCGGGCGTGGGGAGTCCCCGACAACGCCCTCGGGTGGTTCACGCGCGCCGTCTACGACGAACTCGCCTCCGGGCGCGGCGCCCTCGGCAACCTTCGGCTCCCAGGCCGGTTGCGGGCCCCACTCGACGAGTTGCGGACCACCCTCGTCGCGCAGGGACTCCTCACCGGAGCCGAGCAGAAGGCGTGGAACCGCCGGGCGACCATCCCGATCCTCGTCGTCGCGGCCATCGGCGTCGCACGCCTCGTCGCCGGGTTCGCCGCGGGCAAGCCGATCGGATTCCTACTGGTCGCGGTGGTGCTGCTCTCGGCCTCACGTGAGCTGGTTCGACGGACCGGTCGCAGGACACGCCAGGGAACGGCGGAATTGCAGCGACTGCGCCGCGAACACTCGTACCTGTCGCCGCGGATGCGCCCGTCCCCGACCGCATACGGTCCGACGCCGATCGCGTTGTCGAC
Organism: Rhodococcus sp. T2V; assembly: GCF_029269925.1. Classification (NCBI taxonomy): domain Bacteria; kingdom Bacillati; phylum Actinomycetota; class Actinomycetes; order Mycobacteriales; family Nocardiaceae; genus Rhodococcus; species Rhodococcus sp. T2V. Next base: position 86,183 of record NZ_JARJBD010000017.1, on the reverse strand, counting down.
GGCACTGTTCGGGATGGGTGCCGTCGCCCTGTTCTCACCGGGGTTCGCGAGCGCGGCCGGCATCTCCGACAGCAGCAGCAGCGGCGGCGACAGTGGCGGCGGCGACAGCTCCTCCTCCTCCTGCGGCGGTGGCGGTGGCTGCGGCGGCGGAGGCGGGTGCGGGGGATGACCGCCCTGATCGAGCCGGGCCTCGGCATCGGCTGGCGACCGGAGATCTGCGGGATCATCGACCGACTGGACGGCCTGCGGTTCTGCGAGGTGATCGCCGAATCGCTGCCCGCTCGCCGACGCAGGGTCCGCGTTCCGGACGAGCTGCGATCGCTGGGGGTTCCCGTCGTCCCGCACGGCATTTCACTGTCGCTGGGTGGCGCCGAGCCCGTCCAGCAGCACCGGATCGAGCACCTTGCTCGGTGCGCCGACGCGCTCGGTGCGCCGCTCGTCAGCGAGCACGTCGCGTTCGTGCGGGCGGGCGGTCTCGAGGCCGGGCATCTGCTGCCGGTGCCGCGCTCGGCGGAGGCCCTGGACGTGTTGGTGCGCAACGTCCGGCGCACGCAGGAGTGTGTGCCGGTGCCCCTGGCGGTGGAGAACATCGCGGCCCTGTTCGACTGGCCGGACGACGAGTACTCCGAGGGCGAGTTCCTCGCCGAACTGGTCGAACGCACCGGGGTCCACCTGCTGCTGGACGTCGCGAACGTCTACGCGAACGCCCGCAACCGCGGGCGCGACGCCGCCGAGGAACTCCGGCGGCTCCCCCTCGAACGTGTGGCCTACTGCCACGTCGCAGGCGGATCCGAACGGGACGGCGCGTACCACGACACCCACACCGACCCGGTGCCCGTCGAGGTGCTGGACCTGGTCCGGGAGTGGGCATCCGGGGGCGCCCCCGCGATGATGCTCGAGCGCGACGGGAACTATCCGCCCGCCTCGGAGTTGTTCGGCGAACTGGATGCGATAGCGGACGCGGCCGGTTTCGAGCGGATCACCCGGGGCGCCGAATGGAGCTGGCCGTGACAGGGCTGGCCGATCGGCAGGCGGCGCTGGTGCGGGCTCTCGTCGCGTCGGGGGAACCGCCCGAGGGATTCGACCGCGACGCACTCGACGCCGCATCGAAGGCGTTGCTGCGCAAGCGGTCCGGTGGGTTCGGGGAGTCCGGCGAACTGCCCGCACGGACGCGGCGGCGCCTGTTCAGCCTGCGACGAAAGTGAGCAGCAGCTCGTTCACCTCTTCGGCCCGTTCCAGCTGGACGAAGTGGCCGGCGCCGTCGAGGAGGTGCACGCCGCGCAGGTCGGGTACGGTGTCGCGCATCCGGTCGAGTGCCTGCGCACCGCTCATCGCGACGACGGGATCGTTCGCACCGGCCACGAACAACGTCGGCACCTCGATCTGGGCCACCCCGACTCTCGCGGCACGTTCCCAGTTGGCGTCGTACGCCCGGTACCAGTTCAGGCCGCCGGTGAATCCCGTCCGGGTGAAGACCTCCACGTAGTGCTCGAACTCGTCCTCCGTCAGCCACGACCACGGCAGGGGTGGGGCGTCGGGCAGCACGTCCAGGTACCCGTTGCCTTCCGACGGGTGCTGCCAGATGTCCAGGTAGCGGTAGTCGCCCGACAATGCGTAGAACAGTCGCTGCAGGAAGCCGCGGGGGTCGCCGTCGAGTTCGCGGTCGGCGACACCGGGTTCCTGGAAGTAGTGGATGTGCAGGAAGTGCTTGCGCGCCAGCGACGCATAGAGTTCCGAAGGTCGGAGTGGGAACCGATCGGGCATGTAGGGAACGGACAGCAGCACCAGCCCGGACACGCGTTCGCGGTGACGCAGCGCGACGGTCCAGGCCACCGGAGCGCCGAAGTCGTGGCCGACGAACACGGCACGGTCGAGTCCGAGGGCATCGATCAGGCCGATCAGTGCGTCCGACACCCGCTCGTTGGTGTAGTCGTCGATGTCGCGGGGCACGTCGGTGCCGCCGTAGCCGGGCATGTCCGGGGCGATCGCGCGGTACCCGGACGCCGCGAGGGCCAGCATCTGGTGCCGAAAGCTGCAGCCGAGGCCCGGGAACCCGTGGCACAGGATCACGGGCGGACCGTCACCCAGTTCGCTGATCTGCCAACGGAATCCGTCGACCGTGACCGATCGCTCCGTCGACGTCGCCATGCTCCGAATCCCTCCACCGGCTGGAACGCGTTCTCGCAGTGTACCGTAACGGCGACGCCACTAGAATGCACTTGATTCGCAGTGGTAACCGTCGACCGACCGGGGAAGTGGAGTGATGCGCAATGGTGGAGGCACGCTCCCGCCATGAGTTCGTCGCGGTCCAACTCCGGCAGCGCATCATGCAGCGGCAGTACGCGGTGGGAGAGTCTCTGCCGAGCGAGAGCATGCTGTGCGCAGAATTCGAGGTGTCGCGCGGCCCGGTGCGCCAGGCCCTCGCGACGTTGAAGAACGAGGGGCTCATCCAGCTGTCCCAGGGCAAGCCGGCCGTGGTCCGCAGCCACGACATCACACAGACGCTGGACACGTTCACGCCGTTTACCCAGTGGGCGCACCGCACCGGACGCACCGCGGGGAGCCGCACGCTCGAGATCGCCCGCCGCCGGGTGTCCGAGCCCGCCGCCGCCGCGTTGGGAGCGGGGCCGGACGACTTCGTCGTCGAGGTTCTCCGCGTCCGACTGCTCGACGGCGAACCGACGATGCTCGAGCGGAGCACGTTCACCGACCGCGTCGGCTCCCTGCTGTTCGAGTTCGACATCGACTCCGGGTCGATCACCGACTACCTCACCTCCCGCGGCGTCCGGTTCGAATCGATGGAGCACGTGCTCGACGCCGTCGCCGCCGCCGAGGCCGAGGCCGAACATCTCGGCATCGCCCCCGGCAGCCCCTTGCTGCGGGAACGCCGGACCTCGCGGGATCAGCACGGCGACATCTTCGAGTACGCCGACGACCGGTACCGGCCCGACCTCGTCGCCTTCAGCATCGTGAACGCTCGGACCGTCGACCCGCGGGTCCCGCCGGGCGACGGTAACGGCTCCTGATCGTCGGCCCCGACATGCGATTCCCGTGCGACGAACGGGACGCTCGTTCGATCTGACGCAACGAGCGTCCCGTTCGTCGCGGAAGCGGGGTGGAAGCGGGGTGGAAGCGGGGTGGATCAGGGGAGGATCAGGCGCTGCGCAGCCGGTCGAGCAGACCGGGCAGGTCCGCGACGCTGTCGAGGACGTGGGTGGCCCCGGCCTCGGACAGCTGGGTGGCGTCGTGGGCGCCGGTGAGCACGCCGACGGAGGCGCGGGCTCCGGCGCGCAGGCCGGTGGTGATGTCCGACGTGGTGTCGCCGAGCACCACCATGGACTGCACGGACGGGGCGCCGGCGCGCATCAGCGCGGTCAGCGGCATGTCGGGGAAGGGGCGGCCGCGGACGCCGTCACCGGGGCAGAGCACGACGTCGGCGACGTCCTCCCAGCCGAGCGCGCGGATGATCGACATCTGCGTCTCGTGGGCGAACCCGGTGGTGAGCGCCGTCTTGATGCCCTGCTCCCGCAGCGAGCCGAGGAGTTCCTCGGCGCCGGGAACGGCGCTGCACCGGCCGTCGTCGACGAGTTGCGCGTAGCAGCGTTCGAATTCCTTGTTCGCGGCCTGCGCCTGCTCCTCGTTTCCTCCGCTGAGGTGGCGGAAGACGACGATCTTGGACTGGCCCATGGTGTCGGAGACGTACTCGAGCATCCGCTGCCGGTCGTCGTCCGTCTTCGACAGCCCGGCGTGCGCGTCCGCGGCGAGGAAGGACTGCTGCACCAGCCCGCTGTCCTCCACGGTGGTGCCCGCCATGTCGAAGACGACGAGGCTGATGTCACGGTGCTGTGTTCCCATTGTCGTGTTCCTCTCGGGTTTCGATGAATGTGTTTGTGGGATAACGTGTTCAGTGCGCTGATTCGGCTTCGCGGCCGAAGACGTGGTCGATCCGGTCCTTCGCCAGACCCATGCCGGTCGTCATGCCGATGCCGGTGGTGACGGTGACGAGGTGCACCCCGTCGAGGGGCTCCTCGATCAGGAACTCCGCGTCGGGGGCCGAGCTGTACACGCCCTGCCAGCGCTCGGTGACGGTGACGTCCGGGACGCCGAACAGGGCGGCGGCCTCGCGGATCAGCACCTCGAACCCCTGCTCCGACTGGAACGACTCCGCCGAGACATCACGGTTGTGGGTGTCTCCCAGCAGGATCGAGCCGTCGGGCTGCGGGGTGTACATCTGGTGGAGGTCGAGGTCGGCGTAGTCGGGGTGCTCGTCGCGCAACCGCGCCGCGAGTGCCGCCGTCGCGGGCAGGCCCGCGAAACCGCTGTACCGCACGAGCGACCAGCCGGTGAACAGGGGCCCGGGCAACGGTGCGGGCAACGGCATCCTTGCGCGCAGCATGTGGAGCCGGCACCGCAGGAGCCCCCGGCGCTCGGCCTGCTCCGGGAACAGGCGGTCGATGTCGTGGTTGACGGTGACGAAGACCGTCCCCGCATGCAGATCGCCCCGCGAGGTGTGGACCACCTCGGGGCCGAATCCCGCTGCGGCGGTGCGCCAGAAGAAGTCGACGCCGGACGCCGCGAGCCACCGCGCGACGGCGGGGGCCGCTTCCCGCGGGTCCACCTGGAGGTCGCCGGCCAGATACATGCCGCCGACGACGCGATCGCCGGAGACGGGGAGCGCGGCAAGGGTCCGCTCGCGCGGCAGCAGTTCCACCTCGACAGGTCCGCGCCTGTCCGCGAACTCGGTCATGACGGCCATTTCGTCGTCGCGCCTTGCCACACAATACGTTCCGGACTCGGAGATCCAGAACCCCGCCTTGCGCGACAGATCGAGCCAGTGCTCCCGGCCGGCCAGCGCGTACTCGCGGGCGACACCCGACTGGGCGGTGATGCAGACGTGGCCGAAGTTCTGGACGGATGCGCCCGCGACTCGGTCGGCATGATCGATCACCGCTACCGACAGGCCGCGGTCGAGCGCGTGGTAGGCGTGCGCGAGACCGAGGATTCCGGCGCCGACCACCACCACGTCGTAGCGTCGTTTTTGTGTCATGAATTCCACCTTGGCCCCTGGGCGCTCAACTTGTCAATACAAGTGGTTCGAATTCACCACAGGTATAGATAAGTTTCCGATCGTTCACCGTCCGTTGCGGGTCGGTGCGGGCGCGCCGGGTGGCACCGGCGGGCGGTTGCTGAGAAAATTGCCTCTCGCGTCCACCCACCGCAGAGGGGCGAATCTATGAGTGGTGCTTCCGGATCCAGTTCCGTCCCCGTCTACGAACCGGCGTCGCCCGGCGACCGCTTCGGCCCCCAGATCGAGCGCCGCGACGACGCCGACTTCCCGTTCTACAACGGGACGCCCACCACGCTGTCGGCGCGGCAGTGGATCCTGCTGTGGGTGTCCGTCGCCGTCGGTTTCGCGGCCCTGGTCCTCATCCCGCAACCCGGCAATCTGGTGGCGCTGATTCCGCGGATCCTGTTCGTCGGCATCCCGCTCGTCGTGCTGGCGATGGTGACGCGGGAGCACTGGACCGCGCTGTTCCGCAGGGTGCGCGGCCGCGACGTCCTGACGATGATCGGGTTCGCGCTGCTGAACCTGGCGGTCACGTTCGCACTGGCGCTGGTCGTGCAGGCCCTGTTCGGGGTGGCGTCCAACAAGGCCGTCGAGGATGCGGGCAAGGATGGCGTGCTCGACACGGCCGCGTTCTACGTGGGAACCGGGATCCAATTGGTGGGCGAGGAAGTCTTCACCATCGTCCCGTTCCTCGCGTTGCTGATTTCCTGTACGCCAAGGCGAAGCTGTCCCGCACGACCGCGATCGTCCTCGCCTGGCTGATCAGCGCGGTCTGGTTCGGCGCCGCCCATCTGCAAACCTACGACTGGAACGTCGCTCAGGCGTTCATCGTCATCGGCGGCGCTCGACTGATCCTCACGCTCGCGTACATCCGCACCAAGAATCTGTGGGTGTCGACCGGCGCGCACATCATCAACGACTGGACGCTCTTCACCCCGGCGATCGTGATCAACGCCGCGCTCGTCACCCTGTAGGCGAACTCGTCAGTTCGGAATCGGGATGACGATCGGCGGCAGACCCGGTATCTGCACCTGAATCTGTTGCGGCGGAACGGGCACCGGCGCGGGAGCAGGCGGCGGGTTGTACACCGGCGGCTCGGGTGCGGGCGGCGGCACGGCGACGGGCTCCGGCGGCGGGGGAGGTGGTGGCGGCGGAGGCGGCGGCGCGGGTTCCGGGGAGGGGACCGGCGCGGGCCGGGGAGCGGCCTGCTGCACCACGGCGGGCGGCGAATCGACCACCGGCGCCTGGGCTTCCACGGGGGCTACCGGATTCGGGCGCTCCGCGGGCTGCTGCGGACCGGAGCCGATCGGCACCGACGACAATCCGCCGGTCATCAGGTCGACCACGGCCACTTCGGTCATCGCCAGGTTGGAGGGCTGCACGACGTACAGCCGGTCCTGCTGGAACGTCGGCCACGGATCGCCCTCGAGTTTCGCGTCCTGGTTCACCACCGGGGACAGCAGCGGGCTGCCGCGCATGCACCGGACACGGGGAACGCCGTGGTCGTCGATCAGCACGATGGTCCCGGCCTGGAGCACCGACTGGAATGCCGTCGCGTGGCCGTCGTCGAAGCCGTGATTGGTGACGCGGGTGTCCGCACGGAGCAGGACGGGGGTGAGGGTCCGGACGTAATTGCGCACGTCATCGACCTGGAACACACTCGACCAGGCCTCCAACCTCGCCGGATCCCCCTCCAGGTCGTCGACGAGACGCTGCCGGTCGCAGAGCACCCGGTCGGGGCTTCCGCCGTAGAGTCCGGCGCGGTCACCGATCACCCGGATACCGGCGGCCCGGGGCTCGGCCGGCAGGTCGGTTCCGGGCGGGCCGAACGGGACCGTCGTCGGCGTCTGCGGCGGGAGCAGCACCTCGGTCCACGGAAGTTGTCCCTGGTCGGTGGCCCGATCGAGGTCGATCGGCTCGGGGTTGCCCCCGGAACCGGAGGAGCATGCCACGGTCACCGCCGCGGTCAGGGCTCCGAGCACCGCCAGCCAGCTACGCGGTGCGCGCCCGGGGCGCGTACCGGCTCGAACGACTCGTCTGCGTCGGGCACGCCGTGCAGCCGGCCCGGCGTCGTCGGTGGCCACCCCGCCATCGTAGGCACAGTTGCGGATCGGCCGGGCCGTATTGCGGTGTGGTTGCCGGCCCGGCCGTCGGTCAGCTGGTGATCATGTCCTCCTGCGACCAGAACGCCCGCATCGACGTGATCTTGCCGTCGTCGTCGAAGGTCATGACGTCGATCGGCGCGATCTCGAGCTTCTGCTCACCGAGGTCGGTGACGAGGGAGAAGTGGAACGCCGCCGAGTTGCCGGCGATCTTCAGCGTCAGGAGTTCGCCGGTCTGCTTCAGCGGTTCGATCACCCCGTAGAACTCGCGCAGCGATTCCGCCGAGGTCCGCGGCTCGGTGCCCACCGGGTCCTCCACGGTGGCGCCCTCGGCGTACAACGCGACGACGTCGGCGGCGGTCCCTGTGGCCACCGCCTCGATGTACCTCTCGACGGTCTTGCGGATGTCTTCTGCGGACGGTGCCATGATGCGACTCCTCAGTCGAATAGAACGTGTTCTAGCCGAGAGAGTAACGCAGCACTGCGTCGGTGGGGAGCCCCTTCTCCCAGGCAGCGGGACGTGGCCGCACAGGGGTCCGCCCCTGCCGACGGGAGCGAAGGTCGGCAGGGGCGGAGGAAGGCGATCTCTCAGGTTCTCGGCGCGGACGCCTCCTCCAGCTTCTCCAGCCGCGGAGCGCTCGTCCCCGTCACCGGCGCCGCGGACACGGACGACACCTCCTCCAGCGACTTGCCCTTGGTTTCGGGCGACATGAAGAAGCAGATCACGAACGCGACCGCCGTCAGGACCGCCCCGAACAGCATCGTGGTGCCGGTGCCCAGCGAGGCGATGCTCAGCGGCAACAGGTAGGTGCCGGTCGCGGCGCCGAACCGGCTGACGGCGGTGGCGATGCCCACGGCCGTGGCCCGGAACTCCGTGGGGAAGAGTTCGTTCGGGTAGATCCACACCAGGATGCTCGGGCCGCCGGAGATGAACGCGTACGCGCAGAACGCGGCGACGATGAACCAGAGCGGCCCGTCCGCCCACAACCACAACCCGGCGAGCGGAATCACCATCAGCGCCAACGGAATCACCGCGATCGGGCGCCTGCCCCACTTCTCGACCAGGAACAGCGCGGGAATGGATCCGGCGACGATGAGACCGATGATGACGGTCTCGACGATCAGTCCCGCGGAACCGTCACCGGAGATCGAGAACCCGGACAGGATCGTGGGCAGGAACGTCAGCAGCGCGTACAGCGGGGTGACGACCGCCAGATACAGTGCACTGCACATGATCAGCCGGGCGAGGTACTGGCCCCGGAAGTAGATCTTGATGTCCGCCTTCGGCTTGTCGGCGGTGTCTTCGACGGTGACGGTGCTCAGATCCAGCTTTTCGCCGTAGATCTGCTCGACCACGGCCTCGGCGTCCGCGACCCGGCCGTTCTTCAGGAGCCACCGCGGCGACTCCGGGATTCCGCGCCGCACGAGGATCACGATCAGACCGAGGACCGCACTCGACGCGAGCAGCAGACGCCAGTGGTCGTTGCCGCCGGAGATCCCGACGACGAGCGCCCCGACCACGTAGGCGGCCACGGCGCCCGCCGACCATGCGACGGCAGACATCCCGACCATCGCGCCGCGTTTCCTGGTGGGGGTGAACTCGGTGAGGAGCGAGGTGGCGATGGGGTAGTCGGCACCGATGGCCGCGCCGATGACGAACCGCAGCACGATCAGCTGCCACGGCAACTGGACGAACACCGACAGCACGCACGCGACGACCAGCACCACCAGGTCGAGGGCGTACATCTTCTCCCTGCCGACCCGGTCGGTGAGGAAGCCGAACACGGTGGCGCCGAAGAAGATACCGATCAGCGAGGCCGCACCGATCAACCCTGCCTCGGCCGTCGTCGGGTGTAGCTGCTCGTGCACGCCGAGCAGGGCCACGCCGATGATGCTCATGACGTACCCGTCCAGGAATGGTCCGCCACAGCACGCGATCAGGAGCTTGGTGTGGAACCCGCGTTTGGCGGGTCTGTCCATCACGTCGAAGGAACTCATGTCGTCTCCACTACGTAGATTGGTGCCGTCACCCTCGGGGTGGCGGTCGAGTCGGCCGCACTCGGCCGGTACCGCTAAGGGGTTGTCTTGTTCAGCGCCGAGTAGGCGAGCTGCTCGAGCAGCAGCGACGCGTGGTGCGGGGCGTCCGCGCTGACGTCCAGCACCTGCTTGGTGATGCTCAGCGCCAGAGGCGAATACGCCGCGAGTTCGTGCGCGATGCTCAATGCCTGCTTCACGTGCTCCGCGGGAGGGGCGATCTCGCTGACGACGCCCCAGCGTTCGGCGTCCGCGTGATCGAAGCGCCGACCGCGCAGGACGAGGTCGCGGGCACGGCCGGCACCGACGATGCGGGTGATGCGGGTGACGCCGCCGGAGCTGGGGAGGATCCCGATGCCGATCTCCGGGAACCCGAAGACCGCGGCCGGATCGGCGACCCGGATGTCGGTGGCGAGGGCCAGTTCGAGGCCGCCGCCGAGGCAGTAGCCGGTGATCGCGGACACCGTGGGCTGGGGGAGCGCCGCGAGCGCCTCGTACACCGACCCGGAGGTCCGGTAGTACTCGGCGATCGCCTCCGGCGTCATCTCCCGCAGTTCGGTGACGTCCGCGCCGGCCGAGAACACCGAGTCGCCCCCGGTGACGACCACGGCCCGACTGGACTTCACCTCGGGTGAGCCCAGCGCGGCGAGCAGTGCGGCTTCCATGTGCGTGGACAGCGCGTTCCGCTTCTGTTCGCGCCGCAGGGTGACGACGGCGACGTCGCCGTCCCGGCGCACGTCGACGGTTCCGGTGTTCTCGGTCGGCATCGTGTTACTTCTCCCCGGCCTCGTAGCGGAAGGACAGCAGGTTCTCGAGACCCCGCTTGTTGGCCTCGTTCGCGATGACCAGGCGCTGGATCTCCGACGTGCCCTCCCAGATGCGGTCGACGCGCAGTTCGCGCCACAGCCGCTCGACGGGGTAGTCGCGGATGTAGCCGCGGCCGCCGAAGATCTGGACGGCGCGGTCGACCACCCGGTTGGATGCCTCGGATGCGGCGAGCTTCACGGTCGCAGCCTTGGCGTGCAAGGTCTTTCGCAGATCGGCATCGTTCGGGTCGGCCTGGTCGAACTCCCACGCCACCTGGTGGGTGAGCGCCCGGTTGGTGGTGATGTCCACGACGGAATCGGCGATCATGCCCTGGATCAGCTGACGGTTGATCAGCGGCTCGCCGCCCTGCACCCGCTCCCGCGCCCAGTCGACGGCCAGGGTCAGCGCCCGCTCGGCCGCACCGATCGTGCGTGCGCCGATCATCAGCCGCTCCTCCGTGAACCAGTCACGGGTGAGGTCGTGGCCCTGCCCGATGCCGCCGAGCACGGCGTCCGCGCCGACGCGCACGTTCTCGAACGTGAACTCGGGGTGCTCGTAGACGAATGTGTGCGTGTAGCGGGGGATGTGCTTGATCTTCACGCCCGGAGTGTCGACGTCGATCAGGAAGATCGTCGCGGCGTGATCGGGTTCGACGTTGGCCAGCACGATGAGGTAGTCGGCGACGTCACCGACCGTGACGAACCACTTCTCGCCGTTGATGATGTAGCCGCCGTTGCCGTCGGGGGTCGCGGTGGTGCTCGCCGCGGAGAAGTCCGAACCGGCGTTGGCCTCGGAGATGGCGACGGCGTCGCGGCGGTCGCCGCGGGCACCGGGGATCAGGTAGCGCTCCCGCTGTTCGGGGGTCGCGTGGGTCAGCGGGTTCGCCGGCCGCCACACCGTGTCCCACAGCGCATTGGTGAGCTTGCCGAGTTCGTCCTGCACGACGGCCTGCTCGAGCACCGTCAGTCCGGCTCCGCCGTATTCGACGGGGGTGTTGATCGCCTGCAGTCCGGATGCGAGGACGGCCGCCTTGATGGTGGCGTGGGATTCGTCGGAGATTCCGTTGTTGCGTTCGCACTCGTCCTCGAACTGCATGATCGTGTCGGTCAGGGCGCGGGCGCGCTCCTTGAGGTCGGCGAGGCGGGGGCTGTATGCGAATTCCATGGTTCAGAACTTCCTTGTGTCAGTTGGTGTTCGATGAGTTCAGGACGATGCGCGCGTCGAGTCCGAGAGCTTGCTTCGGGGTGACGAGCAGGGGGTTGATCTCGAGTTCCGCGATCTCGGGGTGTGCGGTGGCCACGGCCGTGATCGCGGCGATGGCGTCCGCGGCGGCGTCGATGTCGATCGGCGGCCTGCCGCGCACCCCTCGGAGCAGGGCGGACGCCCGCAAGTTGTCGAGCAGACCGCGGGCGGTCTCCGCGTCGACCGGCGCCAGCGCGAAGGACACGTCGGCGAGGACCTCGGTGAAGATGCCGCCGAGACCCACCATGGCGACGGGACCGAACCGCGGGTCCGTCTGGACCCCGACGATGAGTTCGACGCCCTCACTCAGGTCGGCCATCGCCTCGACGCAGTAGGCGGACGCTCCGAGGGAGGCGTCCATGCGGGTGAACGCGTCGGCGAGTTGTTCCGCCGATCCCAGACCCAGGGCGACCCCGCCGGAGTCGGACTTGTGCAGCAGGCCCATCGCTTTCAGGACCACCGGGAATCCGACGGTCTCGGCCGCCGCGACGGCCTCGGCGCAATTCCGCACCAGACGTGCTGCGGGGAATTCGACGCCGGCGCCGCGGAACAGTTCACGCGAATCCCAGTACGCGTCGCTGGTCACCGGCGCGGACGGCGGGCTGTCCGTACTCGACTGATGTTTCGGCGCAGTGGTTTCGGCGATGACGCCGAGCGCCCCGGCGGCGTCCTCCACCGCGCGGAAGACGGGGACCCCGCTGTCGGCGAGCACCGTCGCCGCGGCGCTGTCGGGATGCATCGTGTGCACGACGACCGGTTTGCCGTGGGCACGGGCCGTTTCCGCCATCGCACGGGCGGTCTCGATCTCCTTGCGCGCCAGGTTCTCGCCGTAACTGCCGTAGCCGCCGAAATATCCGGTGAGAAGCACGGAATCGACCGCCGGGCTCTGCAGGATGGTGTCGAGGACGGAGACGAACGAGGTGATGTCCTGTTCCCCGGCGCCCGCGAGGTCGACCGGATTGGTCACTCCGGCGGACGGCGGCAACAGGTCGCGCAGGGCGCCGCTGATGTCGGCGGGGAATTCCGGAACCGTGAGTCCGGCCGCCTCCACCACGTCGGACGCGACACCCGCGTGCCCGCCGCCGTCGGCGACGACACCGACCCGGCGCACCGCCGCCGGTCCGTACCCGAGGAGTGTCGCGGCGACGTCCGCCAGCTGCCGCGGGCTCGACACCCGGTACACCCCGGCGGCGCGGCAGGCCGCGTCGATGACCGCGCTGTCGGACGTCAGCGATCCCGTGTGGGACTGCGCCCCGCGGATGGAGGCCTCGCTGCCGCCCACCGTCAGCAGCAGCACCGGCTTTCCGGCGCGGGATGCCTGAGCGGCAGCATCGACGAACGCCCGCCCGTCGCCGAAGTCCTCGCAGTACACGGCGATGAGGTCGGTCTCGTCGTGCTCGACGCACGACCGGATGAGGTCGGCGGCGCCGAGGTCCGCCTGGTTCCCCAGCGAGGCGAACCGGGAGAACCCGTGTCCGCGAGCCTCGAGGAACTGGCTGAGTTCGAGTGCCATGTTGCCGCTCTGCGAGAGCAGCGCGACCCGCCCGGCGGGCAGCGGGTTCGACGCCAGCGTCAGCGCGGTGCTCGAATCCAGCACACCGAGGCAGTTCGGCCCGAGCAGGACCGCTCCGGCCGCCCGCACCCGCGCCACCACCCGATCCTGCACCGCCTTTCCGGCAGCGCCGAGTTCGGCAAAGCCGGCGGTGACACCGACGATCGCGGTGGCGCCCGCCGCGAGGGCGTCGTCGACGGCCTCCTCGAAACCCTGTGCCGGAACGGTGATGACGACGAGGTCGACCCGTTCGTCGAGTTCCGACAGGCTCCGGAGCGACGGCTGCCCGAGGATGCGCTCGCCGCGCCGGTTGACGAGGTGGACCGACCGGTGGCCCGTCATCCGGAGCGCCTGGACACTGATCCAGTTGCCGTACTTGGTCTCGTCGTTGCTGGCACCGAGGACGGCGACCGACCGCGGGTCGAACAGTGTCGTGAGGTCGCGGCCCGTAATCGTGCTCATCGGGTCTCCTCGACCTTCGGAGCGGGGTGGCCGGTGCCCCAGGCGTCGGCGCCGCCGTCGATCACCAGCGTGGTCCCGGTGACGTAACTGCCTGCGGGCGAGGCGAGGAACGTGACGACCCCGGACACGTCCTCGGCCGTGCCCAGGCGGCCGAGCGGCACAGCGGACGTCCACTGCGCGCGGGCCTCTTCCGTGTAGTTCTCCTCCATGCCCTCCGTCGCGATGGTGCCGGGGGCGATGCAGATCGACCGGATTCCGTACCGGCTCCACTCCAGCGACAGTCCGGAGGCGAGGTTTTCGAGGGCCGCGCGGGCCGACGTCGCGTGGACCATCGATGCGATCCCCCGGCGCGGGGAGAACGCCATGAAGAAGATGCATCCCGACCGCTGCGGAATCATCGCGCGGACGGCGACCTCCCGGGTGACCGCCCACGTGGCGTCGACGGCGAGACGGTGAACGGCGCGCCACCCCTTGCTCGTGATGTCCTCGGCCGGCGCCGCGAACTGGCCGCCGGCGTTGTTGACCAGAATGTCGATGCGTCCGAACCGCTCCAGGGCCCGATCGACCAGGGCGGTCACCTGCTCTTCTTCGCGAATGTCCGCGGGCACGGCGAGCGCCCGTCCGCCCAGTGCCTCGATCTCGGCGACGGTCTTCTCGAGGGGCTCGGGCCTGCGGCCGCTGATCACGACGTCGGCTCCACACCGCGCCATGTCCAGTGCAATCGCGCGTCCTATCCCGGTGCCTCCACCGGTGATCAGTGCCACCCGCCCGCGATGGACGTCGGGGCGCAGCACCTGCCCGGCGCCTCCACCTGGGTTCTCACATTCCATCGAGCGTTCGCCTCTCGTCGCTACCGTTCCGACCACGGGGTCTGACTGATGCATCAGTTATACCGTGATCCAGCCCACAGATGTCAAGGGTTTCGTCAAAACTGATCCGACGCTCAGATGTGAATACAGCGTGGGTGCTTGCCTTGAACTGCAGTTATGCGGATTCAGGTCGGCCGCTGGCGATTTCTGGGTCTGGATTCAACCGTCTGACTGATGCGTCAGTTTGCGGCGTATGATTTGATGGATCAGTCAGATGACAATCGAAGGAGGGACAGTGACCGCTCAACTCACCGAGGACGCGCGCCGAACGGCGATACTCGATGCTGCGGCTCAACTGATCGCCGAGCGCGGATACCACTCGGTCCGCATCTCCGACATCGCCCAGGTCGTCGGTACCAGCACCGGGGCGGTGCACTACTACTTCCCCGGCAAGAGCGACGTCCTGACCGCGGCCCTCCGCCACGCCATCGACAACGCCTTCGACCGGCAGAGCCGTGAACTCAAGGCGATCGACAACGCCCACGAACGACTGCTCCGCCTGATCGACATGCAGTTGCCCCGAGTCGGGCCGCTGCGCGACGAGTGGTCCATCTGGTTGCAGTTCTGGGCCGAGGCCACGCTCCGGCCCGAACTCCGCCCCTTCCACAACACGTACTACGCGCGCTGGCACGAGACCGTCGTCAAGATCGTCCGGCGCGGACAGCGGCAGGAAATCTTCCGCACCGACGTCGACCCGGAGACGATCGCGCAGCGGCTGACCGCACTCACCGACGGGACCGCCATCCAGGTCCTCACCGGCGCACCGAACATGACCGTCGCCGCGATGAAAGAGGTACTCGTGCAGTTCGTCCACGACGAACTCGTCGCGCCGCGCACCTGGTGACCCTGTGCGCTTCGCGCCCGTGAGTACTTATTAACCGCCCGTGGTTAATAAGTACTCACGGGGGCGAAGCCCAAACTGGCACGGCAGGCGACCACCAGACGCGCGGTGGCGGGGCTGCCACCGTCACCGCAGGCGGGGCAGACCATCGTGACCGTCCGTGCCACCTCATCCACGGTCACCGTGAGTGGCACGGCGCATCGACGGCACCACCGGTGCCGGGTGATTGCGTTGACGTGGACC
This sequence comes from Rhodococcus sp. T2V, assembly GCF_029269925.1. Taxonomy (NCBI): domain Bacteria; kingdom Bacillati; phylum Actinomycetota; class Actinomycetes; order Mycobacteriales; family Nocardiaceae; genus Rhodococcus; species Rhodococcus sp. T2V. The sequence goes on along the minus strand of NZ_JARJBD010000017.1, from coordinate 70,963 downwards.
GGCGAGGCGACGCATTGGTGGATCCACCGTCGGTGCAACGGACACGTCGTGCGGTCGTCCGGGGACAAGCGCTGCGCGTCCTCGGCGGCGTCCTCCCACGCGAGTTGATCACTCAGTGTCGCGTGGGGATGGTGTGCGGTCGGCCGGATCTCACAGGAGGTTGTCATGGCGTCACCTCGACGAGATCGAACCGGGAGTGCAGCTGCGCCCACGTCGTGCGACGCCTGCCGTCGGGAGTGCGGTAACCGCTGCCCGGCTCCGGAACCCATGTTCGCATGAGATCGTCACGTACGGCGGGACGGTCGACGGGTTCGGACGTGTGCGCCAGCCCGGCGACCAGCCACACGCGAGCGGTCTTGCAGTGCGGTTCCGAGCGAGTCACTGCGCCAATCGGATTCGTGTTCATGGGTCGTCCTAGTCCACTCCGGTCGCGGATCCGTACCCGAAAGGGGTTGCTCCTCGACGAGTCGAGATCCGCGTGGGAATTTCTGTCTGACCTCATGCTCCGCCGACTGCGGCGCGGCGGGTGTCTCATTTCCTGACACGAAAGGGGGACGACGCAGGGCGCGTCAGATGTCGATGCCGAATTCCTTGATCTTGCGGTAGATCGTGGCACGCGAGATGCCGAGAGCTGTGGCTGCGGCTTTCTTGTTGCCGTGGTTCTCTTCGAGGCTGCGCACGATGGCGTCGCGTTCGAGGGCTTCGATCTGGGTGAGGGTGTGCCGGCTCAGGGCACGGCACATCGGGGGCAGCTGCTCGACTTCGACGACACCGGAGCGCTGCCGTTGGACGACCTCGTGCAGGACCTGCCGGAGTTCGGTGACGTTTCCGGGCCAGCTGTATTTGCAGAGTTGGCGCATTGCCGCAGGCGACAGGGACAGCTCCGCGCCGCGACCGAGTTGTCGTAGCAGATGCGGCACCAGACTGTGCAGATCGTCGATGCGATGGCGCAGGGCCGGCATCGTGACGGTGTGACTGAAGTGGGGCAGCAGCAGGGCATCGAGATCGGTGTTGTGACCGGTTCCGCCGATGGTCGCGCCGATCCATCCGGCGTGTTCGCGCCCCTGGATCAGGTCGGCGACCACCCGCTGCTGTGGCTCACCGAGCAGGTCGATGTCACGCAGGATGACACTGAATCGTTCCTGGTCGAGCTCCTGTTCGAGGGCCGGCAGCACGGCGCTGTCGTCGGACAGTTCGGCGGCCGTGAAAATCCGGGTTCGAATGGAAATATGTTCGACAGCAACAGCTTTGAGAGCGGCTCCGCGGCCACTTCCGGCCTCGCCCGACACGACCACCCACTGTTGCTCGCGTGCGCATCGAGCGATCTGCTGGCAACTGCGGCGCCAGGACGCGCTCGTGCCGGTGATGCCGGGGAACACTGCGGTGCTCGCCGGCTCAGGGGCTAGAGATGACGTGGGGACATCGTGGAGATGCACATAGAACAAGGCCATCGGCCTGCGGGCTCCGAGCCCGAAGTCCTCGATCGAGGACAACCTGGCCGTCTGGCCGCTGGGCAGGGCGACGATATGCCGATAGGTGGCATTCACGCTGCTCAGGTCGACGGCGTGTTCGAGTAACGCGGCCTGATCCTGGGCGTCCAGCGCCACGCGAAGTCGCCGGTTGACGAGGACGACGTCGTCTCCGAGCGCCAGCACCCCGGTCTGCGGCGACCGGCGACACGCCTTGAGATACGCGTTGAGCAACGACGTCTGGTCGGCGCTGGCCTGCGCCAGCAGCCGGCCTTCGATCTGAGCCGTGGCCGATTTGGCAAGGGTGGCCAGCAGCGGGCCCCCGTCCTCTACCCAGCCGGTGAGATCGAGTGCCCCCACGAGAGTGCCGGACATCGGATGGGTGATCGGGACACCCGCGCAGGCCAGTTGCCCGAGACAGTCGGCATAGTGTTCGGCGCCCGTCACGAGGGTGGGCTGGCGGGTTTCCAGGGTCGTGCCGATGCCGTTGGTGCCGGCGAACTCTTCCGAGTAGCTGTACCCGGGTATCAGTTGGACGTCGTCGAGGGTGCGATTGAGTTGCCGGCTGGCGGTGATCCTGGTCAGGATCACTCCGTCAGCCGACGTCAGGATCACGCTGACCGGTTCGTCGACCAGGCCGTCCGCGAGCTGTCGCAACACGGGTTCGGCAGCCGCGACGAGAGGACAGTCCAGATTCGGCTCCCGGACGAACGGGAGGTCGAGTTGATCAGGGCTCACCTTGAGCGACTTCGATCGTTGCCAGGAGTACGAGATGGGTTGACGAACGGAGCTGTCGAGATCGTTGTCGGCGAGAAACAGCTCCCGCGCCTTCTGCAGGTCCTTGGTGGTCATGCCGTGTTTACGCCCCGTTTCTCCACAGGTCTATGAACCTGAGCGTACGTCGTCTCGATGTGAGACGCGTCTCAATATGAGACGGGGTTGGTGAGGTCCGACGGGGGGTGTTCGACCGCCGCCCGGGTACCGGTCAGTACTTCGAGGACGCTGGCGAGGTCGGCCGATGTGAGGGTGCCCGGAACCGGAGGAGCGCCGGGTTCAGTGCGGGGACGGCCGCGCCGCCGTCCGGGGTGCGCTGTCATGGTCGGGGCCTTTCATCGCAAGGTGGGGCGGATGATCGATCTGCTGTAGCCGCTCGGCGCAGACGGCGAGAAGACCGTGCCGGAGTGAGGCGTCGAGGGGTGAGAACCGGCGCCCGGCCAGGACTTGCAGTCGTTGGAAGTACCGCGCCTCGGTCCACCCGAAGGTCACGAAGATGTCTTCGGCGCTGCCCCCTCCGAACACCGCCCACCGTGTGCCGAATTCCAGGACGAGATCGTCGTCCCGCGTCGACCGGGCACGCAGGGTTGTGGTCGTCATATCGCGCGGCCCGGGTTCAGAATTCCGGTCGGGTCGAAGGCCGCCTTGATCCCTGTCATGAGGGATCTCTCGACCGAGCCGATCATGGGTTCGAGGTAGCGGCGTTTGAGGCTGCCGACGCCGTGCTCACCCGTGATCGATCCGCCCAGCGCCAGACATCGCGTCACCATCTCGTCGAAGGCCCGATGGGCCCGGTCGGCGGCGTCGGGGTCGGCCGCGTCGAACACGATCGTGGGGTGGAGGTTCCCGTCGGCGGCGTGCCCGAACGTGCCGATGAGCAGGCGGTGGCGGTCGGCGATCCGGCTGATGGCGTCGAGCATGTGCGGTAGCCGGGGGACCGGCACGGCCAGGTCGTCGAGCAGGGTGCTGCCGCGGCGTTCCAGGGCGGTCAGCGCCACACGGCGCGCCTGCATGAGGGCGTCACCTTCGGCGGCGTCGGTGCTCACGTACAACTCGGTGGCCGCGGCGGCGCGGCAGGCGTCCGCGCTGCGCTGGGCTTCCGCCTCGGCGGCGTCACCGTCGCACTGGATCAGCAGCAGCGCGCCGGCCGTCTCGTCGAGACCCATGCGGGTCATGTCGTTGACGGCCGCGATGGTGGTGCGGTCCATGAGTTCGACCAGGCTCGGGTCGGCCACCGCCTGAATCGCCAGCACCGCGTCGACCGCTTGCACGGTATCGGGGAAGGCGGCGACGACGGTGGCCGTGTGCACCGGCGTCCGGCGCAGCCGCACGGTCGCCTCGACGATCACCGCCAGGGTCCCCTCGGACCCGACCAGTAGTCGAGTCAGGTTCAAACCGGCCACATTCTTGCGGGTGACGGCGCCGGTGTGGATGATCCGGCCATCGGCGAGGACCGCCTTGATCCGGGCGACGTGGTCGCCGGTGACCCCGTATTTTGCACAGCAGGCGCCGCCGGCGTCGGTTGCGAGGTTCCCGCCGATCGTGGAGACGGCGCGACTGCCGGGGTCGGGGACGTACCACAGTCCGCGCGCTCCCACCGCGGTCGCGAGGTCACCGTTGATCACTCCCGCCTCGACCGTGGCGGTGCGGGACTGTTCGTCGACGGCGAGGATGCGGTCGAGTTTCTCGGTACTCAGCACGATGCAGCCGTCGATCGCGTTGGCTCCGCCGGCCAGCCCGGTGCCCGCACCTCTCGTCACGACCGGAATACCATGTCGGTGCGCTGTTTTCAGAGTCGCGACGACATGGTCGACGGTCCGGGCGCGGACGACGGCGAGCGGAAGCCCGGACGGGCAGAGCAACGCCTGATCGCGGGTGTAGGAGATCATGGTGTCGCCGTCGGTCATCACGGCGTCGCCCAATTCCGCGACCAGATCCGCGACGGGACCGCCCGTCACGACCGTCATGCCTTGGCCTGCGTGACTTCCAGCTCTCCCATCCGCGACCAGTCCTCCCCCGGTATCTCCGTGTGGATGATGCGCGGTGTCTCACTCAGCGCGGGACGCATCGCGTCCAGTCCCTTCCGGAAGTGGTCGGCGGCGACGTGGTCGGAACCGGCCTGCCCGTCCCGGAACGCCTCGATCAGTATGAATTCGGCGGGGTCGTCGGCGCTGCGGTGCCACTCGAACCACAGATTGCCCGGTTCGGATCGGGTCGCGTCGGTGAACTCCTTGGTGACGAGCAGCCAGTCGTTCTGATGCTTGTCGAGGACCTTGAATTTCACCACGATGAAAATCACGATGCTTCACTTTCTTTCGGGCATGCGGGCGCCGGAGGGGTGGGTTTTGCGCGAGCAGGGAGAGCGGGTCACCGCCTCGTCAGACGGTCGTGGCGGCGACCCACTCGGCTGCGTCAGTAGATGTTCGACGGGCGGACCATGCCTTCGGCGAGATCGCCGAAGCCGGGTGCCATGATGGCGCCGGGATTGCCGATGGTCTCCTCCACCACAGCGGTTTCGGTGGTGATCAGCAGTGCCGCGATCGAGGCCGCACTTTCGAGTGCGGCGCGGGTGACCTTGAACGGGTCGATCACCCCGTCGTCGAACATGTCTCCGTATTCACCGGTGAGCGCGTTGAATCCGTGCCCGAGCGGGAGACCGGCGACCACCTCGACGACGTCGTCGCCGTCGAATCCGGCGTTGATCGCGATCCAGCGCAGCGGTTCGGCGAGGGCGCGCCGTACGACGTCGCACCCGATGGCCTCGTCTCCGGACAGGTCGAGGTCGGCCAGTGCCCGGTGTGACTGTGCCAGCGCGGTGCCACCGCCGGAGACGATGCCCGCCTCCACCGCCGCGCGGGTGGCGGCCAGGGCATCCTCGACGCGCAGCATCCGCTCCTTGAGTTCGACACTGGTCGCGCCGCCGACGCGGATGACGGCGACCCGCCCGGTGAGCCGGGCGATGCGCAGTTCGAGGCTTTCCTGATCTGCCTCGATCTTGGCGCGCTCGAGCTGGGACTCCAGTTGGGCGACGCGGGCGTCGAGTAGGCGCTGGTCACCGTGGCCACCGACGATCGTGGTCTCGTTCTCGGTCACCGTGATCCGGTCACACGAACCGAGATGCTCGACGCTGACCTCGGACAGTTCGATCCCGGTGTCCTTGGCGATCACGTGCCCACCGAGCGCCACCGCGAGGTCTTCGAGTTCGGCGACCCGACGGTGCCCGAAACCGGGGGCCCGGACGACCACCGACTGCATCGTCTTGTGCATGTTGCCGCCGACGAGCAGTTGCAGGGCCGGCCCGTCGACCTCCTCGGCGAGCACCACCAGCGGCCGGTCGGCGCGCTTGGCGACCTCGACGGCCGGCATGATCTCCTGGACCTGGGTGATCTTCTTGTTGGTCAGCAGGATCAGCGGATCGGCGTGGACCGCTTCCATCCGCTCCGGGTCGGTGACCATGTATCCCGAGGTGTAACCGTGGTCGAACTCGATGCCGTCGACGATGTCGACCGACAACCCGAGGGTGTCGCTTTCCTCGGTGGTGACGACCCCGGACTTGCCGACGTAGTCGACGGCCTTCGAGATGGCGTGTCCGATCACGTCGTCGTCGCTGGCGGCGAGCGTCGCGATGCGTTGCAGATCGCTCTGGCCCCCGATCTGCGAGGCCTGCTCGCGGAGGGAGTCGACGACGACGGACACGGCTCGTTCGATGCCGCGTCGGACCCGCATGGGGTTGGCTCCGGCCTCGACGGAGCGCAGCCCCTCACGGACCATGGCCTGGGCGAGCACGGTTGCGGTGGTGGTGCCGTCGCCGACGACACCGTTGGTCTTCATCGCCACCTCCTTCACCAGCTGGGCGCCCATGTTCGCGAACGGTTCGCGGAGCTGGATCTCGCGCGCGATGGTCACGCCGTCGTTGGTGATGGTCGGCGGCCCGGTGAGTTTCTCGAGCACCGCGTTGCGCCCCTTGGGGCCGAGGGTGACCTTGACCGCGTCGGCGAGGGCGTTGACGCCGTGTTCGAGTCGGGCTCGGGCGTCCGTGTTGTACCGCAGCTCTTTTGCCATGGCTGATGGTCCTTTCCTACTTTTCTTGTGCGGAGAATGCGGCGTGCTATGGGACGAGAATCGCCCGGCCGCGCACCCGCCCGGCATCGAGATCGTCGAGGGCTTGCTGGAAGTCCTCGAGCCGGTACCGGGTTGTGTGCAACGTGACCTTGCCCTGGGCGGCAAGGGTCATGAGCTCCTGGAGGTCGTTGTAGGAGCCGACGAGGTTTCCGATGAAGTTGATCTCGGTGGAGATCACATCGATGGTCGGGACGTCGATGTTCTCGCCGTATCCGACGACGTAATAGTTCCCGGCGCGGCGCAGCATCGCGATGCCTTCCCGGGTGGCGCCGCCTTCGCCGACGAAGTCGACCACAGCCTCGGCGCCATGCCCGCCGGTCAGGTCGAGTACCTGCTGGATGTGGGTGCCGTCGGCGACGATGCCGTGGTCGGCGCCGATCTTCACGGCCAGTTCGACGGCTTCGGGGTTGCGGTCGAGCACCACGACGGTGAGGCCGGAGATGGCTTTGAGGACCTGGATGCCGATGTGGCCGAGGCCGCCGGCCCCGATCACCACGCAGACGTCCCCGGGCCGGGTCGTGTTCGCGGCCTTGGCAACCGCGTGGTACGCGGTCAGGCCGGCGTCGGCGAGTGCGGCGACGTCCGCCGGTTCGAGCGTGTCGTCGATCTTCACGACGCTGCGGGCGGTGGTGCGCAGGTACTCGGCGTAGCCACCGTTGACGTCGATACCGGGGAACTGGCTGTTCTCGCAGTGGACGTCGTCACCGAATCGGCATGCCCGGCACAGCCCGCACGTGATCAGGGGGTGCAGGATCACCTTGTCGCCGACCGCGACATTGGTGACGGCATCGCCGACGGCGTGGACCCAGCCGGCGTTTTCGTGGCCGATCGTGTACGGCAGCGCGACACCGGATTTCTCCTCCCACTGGCCCTCGAGGATGTGCAGGTCGGTGCGGCACACGCCTGCGCCGCCGATGCGCACGACGACGTCGAGGGGGCCCTCGACCGTGGGTTCGGGAATGTCGGTGAGCTGCAGTTTGGTGTGGTATCCCACCACTTGCACGGCCTTCATCGCGGGCTCCTGGTTCTGAGGTTGGTGATTCGCGGTGTAGCGCCGACAGATTCGGTGTCGGCGTAGCGGGTGGCGAGCAGGCCGCGGCAGAAGTGGGCGTTGCCCTCCATCGAGATGCGCACCGACTTGGCGAAGCGCAGCCGCAGCGGCACCGACTCCGGGGGGATGCACTTGCCGTCGTCGTCGACGAACACCCGGCTGGCCGGGCAGATGCTCAACCCGATGCCGATCCGGCGGCGCAGCAGCGCGGCCTTGGACTTTCCCGAAGCGAGGTCGCTGAGGGTGAGCCGGGAGATCTCGTTCACACCCAGATCGGTGGTCTTCAGGTGCGCCTCCACGCAGCGTTCCATCGCGGCGGCGTGCGCCTTGGACCGGAACGTTCGACGCAACTCGTGCAGACTGTCCTCCGCCTCGGAACCGAACGTCCCGACGTATCCGGCGTCGGCGGCGAGGCCGGCGTTGATCTTGTCGCTGTCGTGATGGTCGTCGAGCAGCACCCGCACCTCACCGATGTCCTCGATCAGACGCAGCGCGTCGAGGGAATCGGAGGCCATGAGGTAGGCGAAGTTCGGCGAGCAGAACGCGGTGGGCAACCGCAGGTGCACGGTGACCCCGTCGTCGTCGAGGGTGACCGACCGGACGAACCCGAGATCGGTGATGGGTTCGTCCAGTTCCGGGTCGGTGACCGTCGACAGGGCCATCAGGACGTCCTGTTCGGTGCAGACGACGGCGGCGGTCATGACGGCACGGATTCCGGCTCTCGCGCCCCGGCTGCGACCTCTGCACCTTCCTGCCCGGCCGGTTCGGCCAGTTGCAGGTCGGCGGGAACGTCGATGTCGTACAGCGCTGCCGCGTTGAGGCCGAGAATCTTCTGCTTCTGCTGGACGGTGATCGGGGCGTACTCGCTCTGCATGTCCTCGGGGATCTGGAAGTCGACGAACCTCTCGATCAGCCACTTCGGGGTCCACAGCGCGTAGTCGCTGCCGAAGAGGATCTTGTCCTCGCCGATCCAGTAGAGCAGTTCGCCGATGATCTGGGCGAAATAGCGGGGCCGGGTGTGGATGAACGGCAACGCCACTGCCAGACCGCCGTACACATTCGACTCCTGGGTGGCGATCCAGCAGAAGTCCTCGAGCCGCGGCAGACCCACGTGCTCGACGACGAATCGCAGGTCCAGGTAGTCGGTGGCGACCTTGTCGACGTCGGAGACGTCGAACGCGTCACGGTCCAGCGGTCGGATCGTCGGACCCTTGTGCACGTGAATGTTCTTGATCCCCAGCGTTATGCACTCTTCGAGGTAGCGCCGCGACCACGGATCGTCGAGTTTGTAGCCGCGGGAGTCGCCGTGCCATTCGGCGGTGTAGAGCTTGACGCCCTGCAGGTGCATCCGGTCCGCGTCCCTGCGGAGCTGTTCGAGACCGGCTTCCTCGTGACGCGGGTCGTAGGCGTGGTTGTAGGTGAGCTTGCCGGGATTCTTGGCGACCAGGGCCAGCGCTTCGTCCGTCTGCCCGAATCCGTTGTGGTAGAAGTCGCTCAGCAGGGTGGCCTGGAAGATCGCGTGGTCGACGTATCCGTCCACGAAGAGGTCGCGCTCGAAACGTTCGCTGCCGTAGTACGTGTAGGTGTCGTAGTCCCACACGACCTCTTCGGGGCTGAGGTTCTTGTGGTAGTCGTAGAAGCAGTCGATGAACTGCTTGCCGTGCACGTTCTTCTGGTTCGACTCGCGGCCGTCCCAGATGTGCACGTGCCCATCGACGATGAAGTACTTCTGACCGTCCTTCTGATACATCGCGTCCTCGCTTGGTCCTGGTTCCGGGTGGGCTGGGGGTGTCCGGGGCCACCTCTGCGGCCCCGGACAGCTGCGGGCTAGTGCTCCGTGAGGTCGAATCCGATGTACTCGGCGGCATCCTCGGGGCTGGCGAACAGCAGGGTCTTCTCGTCGAGGTGGACCATGCGCCCGTAGTGGGTGGAGCTGATCTCCTCGAAGATCGAGCCGTCGAAATCCTGCCCCAGGGCGTCGGTCAGTTCCTCGTAGTCGAAGTCGAGCAACTTCTGGCCGTCGACGCGGATCATCGACGGGTACTCGGTCAGTTCCACACCGTCCTTCGCGCCCATCACCTCCGCGACGACCCGGCCGATCGGGGTGTTCATCAACGTGACGCCGCACATGTTGGAGAACTCGGTGGACGATCCGAATTGCATGCTCACTGGTCCAACTCCTTGGGAATGTCGAGCCCGATCTCCTCGAGCAGGGAACGGAACTTCGCCGTGGCGGCGTCGAGGCTGTCGGCGAAGGTGACGGCCTTGTCGGCGGGCTGCGACCAGATCGGTTGCAGCGCGCGGGCGGCGTCGAGGCAGCGGGGCACCCAGGTGGCCAGCCACGTGCCGAACAGTTCCTTGTTCGACTCACCGTGCTCGGCGTCGCGGGTGAGCAACCGGAACAGGTTGCGGGTGTACGCGAGGTCGCGGTCGTAGTCGTGCTCACCGGTGCCCACGATCGTGGGGGTGATGTAGTCGCCGTTGCCTGCGGCGATCTGCATGACCAGTTCCGTGCGGAACAGCGAACCGACCAGCTGTTCGAAGACGATGTTGGAGCCGAACAGCAGCTCACACCAATCCGGAACGGCGGTGAGCCGCTCGACGACCTCCCTGGTCGGCTGCCACTCGGGCGCCGACTGCCAGACGGCCTTGTGCGCGTCGCCGTCGAAATCCTCGGTGGCCTCGGACAGGTCCAGGTTGAACAACGCCAGGTCCTGGGCGAAGCGCATCTTGTGGGCGGCGTTCACCGCGACGGCCGTGTTGATCATGTTGGTCGGCCCGGACCGCTGGATGGACGTGAAGACATGCAACGCCAATCCGTTCTCGGCATGCATCCACGCACCGAGATTGCGGGAGATGAACGTCAACCAGGGGGTGTTCCAGGCGTCGTAGACGCGGGCGCGCTTGGCGTTGGAGAGGCACAATTCGACCTGGTGGACGACCTTGGAGTTGTTGCGAAAGATCGTCTGGTCCCACTCCTCGTTCGGGTCGAGGAAGGCATGCCAGTTCGACGACTTCGCGACGGTCCAGTCCTGCGGATATCCGCCCGGTCCATTGCCGAATCCGTAGATCCACCCCTGGGAGAGGTGGCGGTCCGGGTCGGGTTGGACGTCGACGGTCACGTCCTCGTACATCGTCGACCGCTTCTTGGCCGGCGTGTAGTAGTTGAAAGTACGGCTGCGGGAGCTGGGGAACTCCAGCGCACCGGCTTCGGAGTCGGTGAACTCGATCTTCGGAAAGCTCCGCTGCTTGGGCTCGGAGGTTGCGGTCATCTCGTTTCTCAGTTCTGTCGGGGAAAGAGGGCTGTGAATTCCTGGTGGGCTACTCGAAGGCGGGGCTGGTGAACTTGTCGTAGAAGATCTGATCGCTCGGGGTGCCGGTGGCCTCGAGCAGGGCGAGCGCCGCGTCGACCATCGGTGGTGGTCCGCAGAGATAGACCTCGGTCTTGCCGATGTCCGGTTCGCGGCGGCTCACGACGTCGGTGACATTGCCTTCTTCGACGACGATCGACCCTGCCGGCTGTGGGACCATCGATTCCGACAGGCAGGCCACGAACGTGAAATCCGTGAGTCCGCTTCCGAGTCGGAGAATCTCGTCGACGTAGAACAGGTCGGCGGGCGTCCGGGCACCGTAGTAGAAGTGCACCGGGCGGGTATTACCCGTCTCGCTCATGTGCCGCAGGAGTGAGAGGACGGGGGCCATTCCGGCTCCGCCGCCGATCAACACGATCGGCAGGACGTGACCTTCCTTGAGGGTGAACGACCCGTAGGGACCGGTCAAGCTGATCTCGTCGCCGACCGAGATGGCATTGTCCAACAGTCCGGCGAACTTTCCGCCCGGATACTTCTTGATGAGGAATTCGATGTGGCCGGGTGTCGACTGTGTCGTTGCCATCGAGAAGGACCGATGTTCCTCGGTCCCCGGGATCTTCAGGTCCGCGTACTGGCCGGGCCTGAACTCGTAGGCGGCGGGTTCGACGGGCTGCAATCGGAGCGAGACGATGTCCTTGGTCATCGACTCGATCCCGATCACCCGGGTGCGGACATCCTGGATGGGGACACCGCCGAGGAGTTCGTCCTCATCGAAGTTGAGCAGCTCGATCGTGCAGTCGCTGTATGCGGTTGAGCGGCAGAGTAATACCATCCCTTCGTCGACCTCGGATTCGTTGCACGCAAATGTCGAGTAGTTCTCCATCTGAATGTCGCCGTCCAGGACGAACGACTTGCAGGCCGAGCACCGCCCCTCGCGGCAGCCGTGCATCAGGTGGATGCCTTGCCGGAATGCGGCGTCGAGGATGTACTCGTCTTCGCCGACTTCCATCTCGATGTCGACGGGCTCGAAGTTGATACGGTGCTTGTCGGCCACGGGGGATTCTCCTGGGCTTGTGAAGTGAATGGTGAAGCGGTGGGTGGCGCCGGAAGTGGCCGCGGCGCCACCCACCGAGCCTGGATCAGGCAGGAACGGTGCTGCCTGCGCGGTATGCGGCGATGTGAGCGTCGCGTTCGGCGTCGGACATCTGGTTCAACAGCACGTTCGGGCTCTGGAAGGTGTTGCCCCGCACGTCGTCGAGGGTCCACAGCTTCTTCGGGTTGTCCAGATCGAGGTGCGGCTGACCGACCAGGGTCTTGCCGTCGTCGCGGACGTACCCGAGATCGGAGACGATGTCGGCGAGGTCCTTGCCGTGGTGCAGGGTCTCCCATTCACGGAACCCGGTGAGCCGTCCCATGTTCGGGGTCGGCTTACCCTGGTATTCCTCACGGAACGCGACGGCGTCGGTCCAGTAGCAGGTCTCCGAGCAGTAGGTCCGCCACTGGTCGTCCACCTTCTCGACCACCATGTCTTCGCGGATGAGCGCGGGCACCATGCAGGTCCAGCACCGGTGCGGGTACTGGTACCCGACCTCTTCGAATGCGATCGGCTTGTTGCGACCGGGGTAGGCGAGCCGGTTGTACTCCTCCCACCACTTGCCGTACTTCGAGTACCAGCCCGGGTACTTGTGCTCGAACCACTCGAAGTCCTTGTCGGTCATGGCATCGATACGCCAGTAGTTGACCGGCCAACCGGTGGCGAAGAACCGGGCCACCTCGTGGACGTAGCCCTTGTCCGTGATGCGCTTCCACGCCTCTTCGACCAGGTCGTGCGGAATCGTCAGGCCGTACTTCTCGAGCGGGATGAGGTAGCTGCGGTAGTAGTCGTCGTAGATCCAGCGACGCCACATCTCCGCGTAGCTCTCCCGGTCCTTGCGGCGGTCCTTGGTGCCGTATTCGATGAACGTGCCGATTGCGGCGTCGACGACGCAGTGGTTGTTCCACCACGCGTACCGCAGGTCGCGTTCGAGCAGTGGGCGATTCCGCTCGTCGGCGAGGGCCATCAGCAGGATCGAGTAACCGTTGGAGATGTGCCGCGACTCGTCGGACTGCACCGAGTGGAAGACGGTCGGCAGCAGGTAGTCACCGTTGGCGGCGGCCTCGTCGGGCATGGCGACGAACAGGGTGTTCGTGAACGCGGTCTCGGCGACCACTGTCAGGTAGATGTTGGCCGAGGTGATCGCGTCACCCGTGATGAATCCTTCGCCGAACTGCCGGCCGATGGTGCCCGCGTAGTTGTTCGCGAACGCCTTCTCCGTCATGTCGAACCCGGCCGGGTCGATGTAGTTGTTCATGTACAGCTTCTTGAGGTTCATCTGAATCGTCGAGTGACGAACCTCGTCGATCATCTGCACCGCGAGACCGTTGTGGATCTCCGGGTTGGGCACGGCGTCGATGGCCATCGGCATCGCTCGGGCGGCCGAGATCTCGGGGAACGGAATGATCGACAGGAACAGCTTCTGCCATTCGAGCCACCGTTGCTGCACCTGGCGGAACATGTTGCCGCGGATGGCGCCGTCCATGGCACCGTACACGCGGTTGTCCTTCTCCTCCTCCATCGGGAAGTAGGACCGCATGATCTGCTTGAGAGGGTCCTTCTTCGGAGCCTTCTCGAAGGTGTAGTCGGTGCCGAACCGGGTGGCCGGGGTTGCGAATGTCGGATCCCAGGACAGTTCGGTGATCTTCGCGTGGGCCTTTGTCAGGCTTTGCCTACTCAATGTGCGCCTCCTGGATCAAGAGCCGGCCGGGTGCCGGCTGCGGGGACGTTGTGCGATTGATTGAACCGCGTGACCCAGGTCTCGACCGTCTCAGTGTGAGACGACTGTCACATCCAGGCGGTGCGCTCCGCGCCCGTGAGTACTTATTACTTAACCGCCCGTGGTTAACAAGTACTCACGGGGGCGAAGCCCCCATCCGAGGGGTTGCGGAACACGAGTTTGCGCCACCTGGTCAGACCGTCCGGAAAGATCCGGTGAACGTGACTTTCAACGGCCGCGGGTTATCAAATTGAGACACCATCGCGCTCTGCTCTGAGGGATGCTCTCGCCGAACCGCATTCACCCGACCAGCCCCGGGTGACAGACAGGAGAAGTCGATGACCAACCCCAACGGACTCACCACCGTCGCCGGTGCACCGGTACCCGACAACCAGAACAGTCTCACCGCCGGCGCGCGCGGTCCGATGCTCTTACAGGACGTCTGGTTCCTCGAGAAACTCGCGCACTTCGACCGCGAAGTCATCCCCGAACGCCGGATGCACGCCAAGGGGTCCGCCGCTTTCGGCACCTTCCGCGTCACCCACGACATCACCACGCACACCAATGCCGACGTCTTCTCCGAAGTCGGCAAACAGACCGAGATCTTCCTGCGATTCTCCACCGTCGCAGGCGAGCGCGGCGCCGCCGACGCCGAACGCGACATCCGCGGATTCGCCGTCCGCTTCTACACCGGACAGGGCAACTGGGACGTCGTCGGCAACAACACCCCCGTCTTCTTCTTCCGCGACCCCCTCAAGTTCCCCGATCTCAACCACGCGGTCAAGCGCGACCCGAAGTCCAACCTTCGCTCGGCGCAGAACAACTGGGACTTCTGGACCAATCTCCCCGAGGCCCTGCACCAGATCACCATCGTGATGTCCGACCGCGGCATCCCCGACGGTTACCGGCACATGCACGGATTCGGCTCACACACTTACTCGTTCGTCAACGACGCCGGAGAACGCTCGTGGGTGAAATTCCACTTCCGCACCCAGCAGGGCATCAAGAACCTCACCGACGAAGAAGCCGCCGTCGTCGTCGCCGGCGACCGCGAGTCGGCGCAGCGCGACCTCTTCAACGCAATCGAGGAGGGCAACTTCCCGAAGTGGACACTCTCCGTCCAGATCATGCCCGAAGCCGACGCCGAGTCCTACCGCTACCATCCCTTCGACCTCACCAAGGTGTGGTCGAAGAAGGACTACCCCCTCATCGAAGTCGGTGAACTCGAACTGAACCGCAACCCGGAGAACTACCACGCCGACGTCGAACAGGCGGCGTTCTCCCCGGCGAACATCGTTCCCGGCATCGGATTCTCCCCGGACCGCATGCTCCAAGGCCGACTGTTCTCGTACGGCGACGCCGCCCGCTACCGCCTCGGCGTCAACCACCACCAGATCCCGGTCAACAGCCCGAGAGGCGCGACGCACGTCAATTCCTTCCACCGCGACGGCGCCATGCGAGTGGACGGCAACCAGGGCGGCATCCCGAGTATCGAACCCAACTCCCACGGCCGGTTTGCCGACCAGCCCAGCTACGCCGACCCGCCGCTCGGGGTGGGAGCAGTCGCCGACCGGTTCGACTATCGGGCAGACGACGACAACTACTTCGAACAGCCCGGGAACCTCTTCCGCAGCCGTGCGCTCCGCGCCCGTGAGTACTTATTAACCGCCCGTGGTTAACAAGTACTCACGGGTGCGAAGCACATCGAGGGCGATGTCGGTGATCATGTCTTCCTGTCCGCCGACGAGTCCGCGTTTGCCGACTTCCTGGAGGAGGGTGCGGACGTCGATGCCGTAGTTCTTCGACGCGGTTTCGGCGTGCCGGAGGAAGCTGGAGTAGACGCCGGCGTAGCCGAGGGTGAGGGTTTCCCGGTCCACGCGCACGGGCCGGTCCTGGAGGGGCCGGACGAGGTCGTCGGCGGCGTCCTGCAGCGCGAACAGGTCGGACCCGTGCTGCCAGTCGTGGAGGTTCGCGACGGCGATGAACGCTTCGATCGGGCAGTTGCCTGCGCCGGCGCCGTGCCCGGCGAGGGAGGCGTCGACGCGGGTGACGCCTTCTTCGACGGCGACGACACTGTTCGCGACGGACAGCGACAGGTTTTCGTGGGCGTGGATCCCGATCTGGGTGCCGGGGTCGAGGATGTTCCGGTAGGCGCGGACCCGGTCGCGGACACCGTTCATGGTGAGCCGGCCGCCGGAGTCGGTGACGTACACGCAGTGCGCCCCATACGATTCCATCAACTTCGCCTGCTTGGCGAGGTTGTCGGCGGGGGTCATGTGGCTCATCATCAGGAACCCGGAGACGTCCATGCCGAGTTCGCGGGCCTTGGTGATGTGCTGGGCGGCGACGTCGGCCTCGGTGCAGTGGGTGGCGATCCGGATGGAGCGGACCCCGAGCTTGTGGGCCTGTTCGAGTTCGGCGATGGTGCCGATACCGGGCAGCAGCAGGGTCGTCAGGGTGGCGTGGGTGAGGTTGTCGGCGGCGGCCTCGATCCACTCCCAGTCGGTGTGGCTGCCGGGCCCGTAGTTGAGGGAGCCGCCGGCGAGACCGTCGCCGTGCGCGACCTCGATGGCGTCGACCCCGGCGGCGTCGAGGGCGGCGACGATGCGGCCGACGTCGTCGGGGGTGATGCGGTGCCGGACGGCGTGCATGCCGTCACGCAGGGTGACGTCCTGGATGTAGAGCTTGGTCATGGTGCGACCTCCGCGGGGATCGTGTTCTGGATGCGTCGGGCGATGGATTCCGCGGTGCGCAGGGCGGCGGAGGTCATGATGTCGAGGTTGCCGGCGTAGGCGGGCAGGTAGTGTGCGGCGCCCTCGACCTCGAGGAACACCGACACCTTGGTGGTGACCGGTCCGGCGCCGTCGGGGAGCAGGGTGTGGACGGGTTCGCCGTCGGGGATCGGGGTGAACTGGACGTCCTGCTTGAGCCGGTACCCGGGCACATACTCGGCGACGCGGGCGGCCATCTCGGTGATCGAGGCGCGGATGGCGTCGTGGTCGGCGTCGCCGATGAGGGCGAGGACGGTGTCGCGCATCAGCAGGGGTGGTTCGGCGGGATTGAGGACGATGATCGCCTTACCGCGGGCGGCGCCGCCGACCTGTTCGATGGCGTGCGACGTGGTTTCGGTGAACTCGTCGATGTTCGCCCGGGTGCCGGGGCCTGCGGACTTCGACGCGATGGACGCGACGATCTCGGCGTAGGCGACCGGGGTGACGGCGGAGATGGCGGCGACGATGGGGATGGTGGCCTGCCCGCCGCAGGTGACCATGTTGACGTTGTCGACGTCCCCGTCGAGGTGCTGCTCGAGGTTGACCGGCGGCACCACGTACGGGCCGATCGCGGCTGGGGTGAGGTCGACCAGCTTCTTCCCGTAGGGGGCGAGGGCGGCGGCGTTGTCCCGGTGGGCCCCGGCGGAGGTGGCGTCGAAGACGATGTCGATGTCGGCGAAGGTGTCGAGGGCGATCAGACCCTGGACGCCGTCGGCGGTGGTCGGGACGTTCAGGCGGGCGGCGCGGGCGAGGCCGTCGGAGTTCGGGTCGATGCCTACCATCGCGCCCATCTCGAGGATGTCGGAGTTGCGCAGGACCTTGATCATCAGGTCGGTGCCGATGTTGCCGGAGCCGATGATCGCGACCGTGACCGTGGGGGTGTCGCTCATGAGTGGGTACCCTTCGAGAAGGTGGCGGTGACGGTGCCGAGGGTGGACAGTTCGGCGCGGACGGTGGTGCCGGGTGGGGTGGGGACCATCGGGCCGAGGGCGCCGGAGAGGATGACCTGCCCGGCGCGCAGCGGCTGCCCGTAGTCGCGGGCGGTGCGGGCGAGCCAGGCCAGGGCCTGTAGGGGGTCGCCGAGGCAGGCGGCGCCGGTGCCCTCGGAGACGAGTGCGTCGCCCGAGTACAGCTGCATCACGACGTCGCGGGGTTCGAATTCGTCCAGGGTGAGCCAGTTCTCGCCGAGGACGTACAACCCGGAGGAGCCGTTGTCGGCGACGGTGTCGGTGATGGTGATGTCCCAGTCCGCGATGCGGGAGTCGACGATCTCCAGCGCGGCGGCGGCGCGGGCGACGGCGCCGCGGATCTGGGCGTCGTCGAGGTCGCCGTCGATCAGGTCGGCACCGAGCACGAACGCGATCTCGGCCTCGGCCTTCGGTTGCAGCAACCGGCCGCTGGGCACCTCGGACAGGGCGGTGACGTCCATGTCCGCGAACAGCACCCCGAAGTCCGGTTGGTCCACCCCCAACTGCTGCTGCACGGCCGGCGAGGTCAACCCGATCTTGCGGCCGGTGACCGTCCCCCCGGCGGCGAGACGCCGGTCGGTCAGCAGTTGCTGCACGGCATACGCCGCACCGATGTCGGTGGTCCCGAGCAGGTCCCGCACCGGCGCACAGGGTCGTGCGGTCGCGGCCGTGAGCCGCTCCGCGGCGGCCTGGATCGACGAATTCGGGAGGGCCGTAGAGGTAGTGGTGGGCATCGATGACCTCGCTGTGGGCTGGTTCGAGTGGGACGTTGCGCGCGTTGCTGCTTGTACTGTGCTGGGCTGGATGGTGATACTCAACGAATGAGTCCCGTAGAACGGAACACTTCTTCGGCGGGTGACGAGCCGACGTCGGTGGTCCGGCGGATATCGGATCTGCTCGCGGCGTTCGGTCCCACCGACACGACGCTGGGCGTCAACGAGTTGACCCGGCGCACCGGGATCCCGAAGGCGACGGTGTCGCGGTTGGTGAAGGAGATGGAGGGCGTCGGGTTTCTCGAGCGCAGCGGCGTCAAGGTAGGGCTCGGACTGCGGCTGTTCGAGCTCGGGGAACGGGCGTCGCGGCGACGTTCGGTCCGTGAGGTGGCGCTGCCGTTCCTCGCCGACCTGCGGGAAGCGACACGGCAGACGGTGCACCTGGCGATCCTCGACGGGGCCGAGGTGGTGTACGTCGAGATCCTCCCGGGGCGGGATGCGCCGTGGCTGCCGTCCGGCGTGGGTGGGCGTCTCCCCGCACACGCGACGGGGGTGGGCAAGGCTCTGCTCGCGGGATCACCGCCCGCGGCATTCGAGGCCGTGGTCGCCGCCGGGCTGTCGCGGGTGGGTCCGCGCACCATCACCGCGCCCGGAGCGCTGGTACGTCAGTTGCGGCGGATCGCGTCGACCGGCATCGCGTACGAGCACGAGGAGTCGGCGCCCGGCGTCGCGTGCGTCGCCAGCGCCGTCCGCGTCGACGACGGTCCGCCGGTGGCCGCCGTCTCGGCGTCCGGGTGGATCGGCAAGGTCGACATCCGGCGCGTCGGGCCCGCCGTGCACACCACCGCACTGAGCATCACACGAGCGCTCACCGAGGCAGGGGATCGAAGTACCGGTCGGTGAGGTCGGCGCTGGAATCAGCCGGCCGGCGACAGCAGGGCGCGAGTAGGGCCCTCATCCCGCGGCCACATCGAACTACGGCTGTGTCACTTCCGCCAGAACAGGTGGTGGGTCACGCCGCTCGGACTGGGCACGACGTCGCAGTGGAACCGGTCGAGCAACTCGTCGGGAGATTCCCACAGTCGCGCCCCGGACCCAAGTTCGATCGGTGACACCACCACGTGCAGGGTGTCGACGAGGTCGGCGTCGAGGAACTCCCGGATTGTGGTGGCCCCGCCGCCGAGCCGGACGTCCTTACCCTGCGCCGCCTCCCGCGCCTGCTCGAGGACCGTGGCCGGATCGGCGTCGACGAAGTGGAACGTGGTGTCGGAGAGCGTGAACGACGGACGGACGTGGTGGGTCAGCACGAATACCGGGGTGTGGAACGGGGGTTCGTCGCCCCACCAGCCGCGCCACTCGTAATCCGCCCACGGCCCGCGATGCGGACTGAACTTGTTGCGGCCCATGATCTCGGCACCGATATTGCGGTCGTAGTCGCGGATCAAGTAGTCGTCGAGGCCGCGGCTCCCGCCGGGGCCGGTGCGCATGTGCCAACTCGCCGTGGCACCCGCCCACGCGAACAGGACACCAGGGTCGGCGTGACCGAACGGCCTCTCGAAGCTCTGGCCGTCACCGGCACCGAACCCGTCACGCGAAACGTTGAAGTTCTGGACTCTCAGCAACTGACTCATTCGGATCCTCCTGCGCTCTCGACGATGGTAACGATGAACAGGACCAGGCCCCTCCGCCGCGCGCCAGCTATGCGCTCTGCGCGATCTCGGTCTCGACGCCCTCGAGGAAGACCCTCAGCATCTCGACGAACAGCCGCTCGTCGGACCACGAGTTGTTCTGCATCGTGCTCGCCAGGTCGGCGTCGAATTGCTCCGGCTTCGCGAAGGGGGCCATCGCCGGTCGGCCGGTGGCCACGCACATGGCCGAGCCGATCGTCATCCGGTGGATCGACTCGAGGATGAACATCTGGAAGTTGACGGGCACACCGTGCGCGCCCAGGACGCGGCAGTGCTCCGCATACAACTTCTCCAGCAGCCCGCGGGGAAAGTACTCCACGACGATCGGCACGGCGCGCTGGTGAGCGAGCAGCGCTTGGCGGACCAGCACGCAGGCCTCCACCAGCCACTGCTTCCAGTCGTCGTCCGCGCCGGGGTCCGGTTCACGCGACGTCTCCAGGACGATCGACCGGGCGACCTCGGAGAGAATCTCCGCCTTGTCGCTGAAGTGGTTGTACAGCGAGGGCGCTCGAATGCCGAGTTTCGCAGCCATCTTCTCCAGGCTCAATGCGCCCGGGCCGTCGGCGTCGACAATGTCCAGCGCGGCCCGAACTGCGGTATCACGCTGAATCATTGGCCTGCGGCCCACGAGTACTCCTCATTCCGGTGATCAGCATTCGACTACGCCCGATTCGGACAGGGTCGAGATCACGTCCCTTCCTCCGACGGCCTTCCCTGCCCGAAAACTAGCACCGTTAGTAATTCGCGTCAAGACTGTTCGGACACGGTGCGTGACGGTATCCGCCACCCTTGCGCCGCTCGAATCCCACATGGCTCCACAAGGTTCGACGGTCGCCGGCTCGGATTCCGGTCACGGTCCCCACAACTCGGGGAGCCCTTGCGAAGCCCTGGGAATCCGCGAGGGCGGCCGCACCACCGGCCAGGTGCGGTTCGCTGGTTGGTTTTTCACGACTCTTGACCGATTAGCCTAATGGTACTAGTTTTCGGGGTGACTCGAGCCACAGCCACCTTTCACAGCGCGACCCGCCATCGGCGCGCACCCATCAGTCCCGCTCTGAACAGGAGGAATCATGGTCCTCGTAGACGAGAATCAGACTCGCAACATCCAGTCCCGCCGCACACGCGCACTCCGGGCGCTGCTCCATCACCTCGACGACAAGGTCACGGATCAATTCGCGGAGATCGAGCGATTCGAGGCCGTCGACTACCACGACCCCCTGCGGGCCGAACTCGAGCGTGATCGCATCTTCGGCGAGGTGCCGTTCATCGTCGCGCACTCCTCCGAACTCGCGAAACGAAACGACTTCGTCACCGTGGACCTGCCACGCAACAAGGTGGTGGTGATCCGTCAGCGTGACGGTGGCGTCAAGGCGTTCGTCAACGCCTGCCGGCACCGCGGCGCGCAACTGGTCACCGAGGGATCGGGCACGTGCCGTCTCTTTTCCTGCCCCTACCACCGGTGGTCGTACAGCCCCGACGGTGCGCTCCGGACCGTGAGCCTCGACCACACCTTCGGCGACTTCGACCGCTCGAAGTTCGGACTCGTCGAGATCCCCGTCGAGGAGCGGCACGGGTTCATCTGGGCAATCGACAACGCGAAACGGGAGATCGACGTCGCGGCCTGGCTGGGTCCGGACATGGACGCCATCATGGCCGAATACGAACTCGACAAGCTGGTCAGCATCGACCCGCACCCGTACGAGCGGCCGGTCAACTGGAAGATCATGCAGGACGGCTTCCTCGACAACTATCACGTCAAGTACGCGCACCCGAACACCGCGGGAAAGATGCTGCACACGAACGCAGTCACGCTGGAGGACTTCGGTAAATCCTTCTGGTTCCTGACCGGCCGCAAGAGCGTCGACCAGTTCATCGGCCAAGAGGTCGAATGGACCAGGGACATGGAGGCGCACACGATCGAGAGTTGCTTCCTCGCCCCCAACGCCATGCTGCTCAAGCACGCGACCCACTTCGAGTTGCTCACGTTCCGGCCCATCGGTGCCGATCCCGACCAGTCGCTCATGGAGATGCGCATTCTCGCACCGAGCGTCGAAGACAGCGGCCTCGAACCCGAGCACTGGCGCAAGCGCTGGGCCAAGAACTGGAGCATCCTCATCGCGATCCTGCACGACGAGGACTTCCCGATCCTCGACAGTTCACAGGCAGCGCTCGCGAGCCTGGACGCGGGCACGATGCTCCTGGGCCGCAACGAGCTTTCGAGTCACCTGTTCCGCCGGGTCGTGAACCGCCTGATCGGTGGAGCCGGAGCGGGAGGATGACGATGAGCCTGCACGGCCGGGAGCTCGAGGACCCGGAACTCGTCACCCTGCACTGGAACGACGGCGGCCCGGATGGGCAGGCACTCGACCTGATCGCCCGCGCGGCCCGGGCGGATGCGGAGATGAGCTTCGGCCCCGACCTGCGCCATCCCAGCTACGAGCGTGCGTTCCTGACCGCGCAGGTGTACACCCGGTTGCGGCGGTGGAACGCACCCCGCGCGAAGGGCCCGGCCCTGGCCGCCGTGATCACCCTGACCTCGCCATCCGAGCGCGGCCCGATCGTCATCGACGCGGTGGTGGACCCCGACTTCCGGTCGACCGGGGTCATCACCGCGGCCTTCGAGACCCTCGGGCAGTCCCCTCCCGAGCAACTCGGCGCCGGAGGTCGGTCCGTCGCGGCGTGTGCGTACGGCTCGCACCCTGCCGCACTGCGAACGGCGAACCGATTCGGAGCACAGGTGAGCGCCGTTCGCGACGTTCTGGTGCTTCCGTCGAAGGACGACAATCTGCGGTCCCGGTTACCCTCCGGCTCAGTGCATTTCCGCGCCGTCCCTACCGGCAACGCCGTCGGAGGTGAGCGGCAGCAGGTGGCGTGGCGGCTCGTCGACGGTGACACCCCACGCGCGCTGTATGCAGCGACTCACCGGGAGACCGGGGACGTCGCGGGCTTCTTCGCACTGCAGGATCGTGGCGGAGCCACCCGGCTCGTGGTCCTCGGACCGTCCGTGCCGGACGCGGAGGACGAGACCGCACTCCGCGGGATCGTCGGCGCCGCACTGCCGCTGCTGTGGGACCGCGAGGACGGCATCGTCGAGGCGGTCGTCGAGCAGACAGATGTCCTGCTGGTGGAGACCCTGCGGTCGGCCGCGTTCCAGCACGACCGGACCGACATCGTATTCGAGTCCGATCTCGTCCGAAAGACAATCCCCAGCAGCTGAGAGCCCCAACCAAGAACCCCTCGACAGAAGGAACACTGCCATGGACAGCAACATCCTGGGCCCCGTCTCCGCCTGGCCTGTCCGCCAACCCGACGAACCCGTCGTGGAATGCGGCGGTGAGGTACTCACACGAGCCGAACTCGACGCCGCCTCGAACCGGGTGGTCAACGGTCTCATCGCCCACGACGTCAACCCCGGAGACCGCGTCACCATCGTCGGACGGCCGTCGTGCAACTGGGCGATCGTCGCGCTCGCCGTGATCAAGGCCGGCGCCGTCCTGTGCCCGCTGAACGAACGCAACGGGCAGCACGAGATCACACAGGCGTTGACGCAGCTCGAGCCGAAACTGGTTGTGGCGGCGGACAAATTCCGGGCCGCACTCGATCCCGCGATCGAGCATCTCGGCGCCGGCCAACCGGTGGTCGATCTCGACGTGTTCGCCCAGGCAACCGCACCCGTACCCGACGTCCCGCGAGTGCTCGAAGCCGAGGGCGACGACCCCGTGGCCATCCTGTCGACGTCCGGATCGACGGGGTCACCGAAGGGTGTTGTCTTCACCCATAATTCCCTGTTGAGCGCGTTCTTCGAGTGGTGCCTCCAGGAGCCCGGATTCATGCGGGTCCGCTCCCTCAACGTCAGCTCCATGGCATTCGGCGCCGGCCTTCTCAACGGGTTCCTGGGACCGTTGGTCCTGGGTGGCAGCGTGGTGTTCCTGCCGGAGTGGGATCCGAAGGTCGCGCTCGGGATCATTCGGGACCGCAAGATCTCGCATCTGGGCGCCACGACGATCTTCTACGAGCAGATGGCCGCCGACCCCGAGTTCGCCGACGCCGACCTGTCCTCGCTGACCGTGGCGTTCACCGGGGGTAACCCGGTCACCGTCGAACTGATCGAGGCGTGGTCGGCGAAAGGCATCGGGCTCCGGCAGGTGTACGGTCTGACCGAATCACTGTCGAACGCGTCGATCCCGACCGTCGAGATGGCGATCAATCACCCGGACAGCGTCGGGCTGGGCGGGGTTCTCAACCAGTTCGTGCTCAAGAATGCCGACGAAAAAGACTGCGCTCCCGACGAACCCGGCGAGATCTGGATCCGGGGTCCCGGACTGGCCGGCGGCTACTGGCGCGACGAAGCGCAGACGCGAGCCAACTTCGTGGACGGCTGGCTCCGCACCGGGGATGTGGCGGTACGCGACGAAGCCGGACGCTTCCGCGTGGTGGGCCGGATCAAGGACGTGATCATCTCCGGCGGCATCAACATCTATGCGGCAGAACTGGAACGGGTGATCATGGAGCTCGAGAACGTACTCGAGGTGGCCGTGATCGGCGTGGCCGACGAGGAGTTCGGTGAAACACCGGCCGTGCTGCTACGTGCCAGCGGGGCGTTGACGGCAGAGGATGTGGTCAACCACTGCCGGACACGCCTCGCACGCTACAAGACGCCACGTTACGTCGAATTCCTCGCCGACCCACTGCCTCGGACCGCGGGAATGAAGATCAACAAGGCCCCGCTGCGAACCACGTACGCGGACCTGCCCGACCGGGCGCACCCCGTCAAGGTCGGCGAGCTGCAAGACAGTTGACCGCGACACCTCCGGGCTCCACGACCGAATCCGCCACGGGTGGGCCGACTTCCTGGTTCAGTGGACGTCGTCGGGGTGGGGTCCTGTTCGCTCGTTCCGGTCCAGTGCCGTGATCTGCGCGATCTCGTCGGCGTCGAGCGCGAAGTCGAACACGTCGATGTTCGCGCGCATCCGTTCCGGTGAAGACGATTTCGGCAGAGGCACGATGTCGCGCTGCAGATGCCACCGCAGCACGAGCTGAGCGAGGGACACGTCGTGCCGGCGTGCGAGTTCGGTGAGGACCGGATTCTCCTGCAGCCGGCCACGGGCGAGCGGTGCCCACGCCTGGGTGTGGATGCCCAGGCTCCGATGGAGTTCCACCATAGGCTGCTGAGGCAGCAAGGGATGTATTTCGATCTGGTTCACCACCGGCCGCACGGCGGCGACGTCGAGCAGCCGGTCGAGGTGATCGGCCTGGAAGTTCGAGACTCCGATCGCCCGGATCCGCCCGGCGGCGTGGAGTTGTTCGAGTGCCCGCCACGTGTCGAGGTACGCGCCACGAGCGGGGGCGGGCCAGTGGATCAGGCACAGGTCCACGTAGTCCAGGCCGAGGCGGGCAACGCTGCTCTCGACGGCGTCGAGGGTCGACCGGTAACCCTGGTCCTCGTTGGAGACCTTCGTGGTCACGAACAGTTCCTCGCGGGCCACACCGGAATCGGTCAGCGCGCGGCCGAGGGAGCGTTCGTTGCCGTACATCGGAGCGGTGTCGAAGGCCCGGTACCCGGCCGCCAGTGCGTGCCGGACGGTGGCTCCCATGGTGTCGTCGGGAATCTGAAACACCCCGAATCCGATGGCGGGCATCACAACCCCGTTGCTCAGGGTGACCGACGGAATCGTCGTTGCCTCGGTCATGTGATCGAGTACCCGCCGTCGACGGGCAGCACGACGCCGGTGACGTAGCGGGCGGCGTCGGAGACGAGGAAGAGCACGACATCGGCGACGTCGTCACCGTCGGCGAACCGCTGCAACGGAATCCGGCTCAGCTTCTGGGCGCGGAACTCCTCCTGGCCGAGAACTTCGGCGGTCATCGGGGTCTCGATGTAGCCCGGCGCGATCGTGTTCAGGCGCACGCCCTGCGGCCCGAGTTCGACCGCCAGGCCCTTGCCGAGTTGGGTGAGAGCGGCCTTGGTCGCACCGTAGGGCACGATGCCGGGCACCGCGCGGTCGGCGGACAGCGAGGCGATGTTGACGACACTGCCGCCCGACGCGATCAGCGCTTTCATCGCCTGCCGGGTCAGCCGGTACACGGCCGAGAGGTTCACGTCGACCAACCGCTGCCAGCCGTCCTCCTCCACATCGATCGCGGGGGTCCGCAGCTGGATGCCTGCCGCGTTGATCAGGATGTCGAGGCTTCCGGCCACCTGCTGGGCGCGGTCGACGGCGGATGCGCTGAAGGCTGGATCGGTGAGATCCCCGCACAGCCCGTGCCCGCCGATCCCGTCCATGACCTCGGTGATCTTCGGGTCGGCGTCGACTCCCACCACCACGACGCCGTGCGCCGCGAGCGCCCGGGCGATAGCGGATCCGATTCCTCCGGCCGCTCCGGTGACGATGGCGGCCTTGCCCTTCAGTTCGGTGACCTGTGTTGATGCGCCCACGGTGTGGCTCCCTTCGGGTGGCGCGGCGACGGCGAACAATCCTGACCCAGTCGCGCCGGAAAATGCTTTCAGTGAGTGAACTGAGACCCAATACGGTCTAGACCTTGCTGTTCATCACAGTATATCGTGATCCCTAGTTCAGCAAGAAAGCGATTTCAGGAGATTTCATGGCCTCGATTGTTCTTCCCGACCTCGATCGTTCGACCGGCACGCTCGTGCTCGGTGCGCCCGCCCGGCTGGACACCCGGTCCACGGCGCCGACCAGCAGGGCGGTGTACGCGGCCTCGCACGTGGTCGCCGATCCGCTGCGCGCGTCCGCCGAGAACGCCGCGGACCAGATCGACTGGGACGCCACCCTGCAACTGCGCCACGACCTGTGGTCGCTGGGGCTCGGGGTGGCCGAGTCGATGGACACCGCGCAGCGAGGCATGGGGCTCGACTGGGCCGGCGCGCGCGAACTCGCCGTCCGCACCCTCACCGAGGCGAAGTCGGTCGGCGGCCGGGTAGTCGTCGGTGTCGCCACCGATCAGCTGAAGACGGATTCGCCCTCGCTTGAGGAGATCCGCGACGCCTACCTCGAGCAGGTCGAGACGATCGAATCCGCCGGCGGCGAGGTGGTGCTCATGGCCAGCAGGCACCTCGCCCGGGCGGCCGGCGGCCCCGCCGACTACCTCTCCGTCTACGACGCGGTGCTGGCGGCGGCCACCCGGCCGGTCGTACTGCATTGGCTCGGTTCGGTGTTCGATCCCGCACTCGACGGCTACTGGGGATTCTCCGACCCGTCGGCGGCGATGGACACCGTCCTGCAGATCATCACCGCCCACCGCGAACGGGTGCGCGGCATCAAGGTGTCGCTGCTCGACCCGGCGCTCGAGATCGCCCTGCGGCGGCGGATGCCCGACGGTGTCCGGGTGTTCACCGGCGACGACTACAACTACGTCGACCTGATCGCCGGCGACGGCACCCACACCAGCGACGCCCTCCTGGGGGCGTTCGCCGCGCTCGGCCCGTTCGCGTCCGCCGCGTTCGCCCGCCTCGACGACGGCGACGAGCAGGGCTTCCGGAACATCCTCGGCCCCACCGAAACCCTGAGCCGGCTGCTGTTCGCCGCACCGACGCAGTACTACAAGGTCGGCGTGGCGTGGCTGGCGTACCTGGGCGGCAAGCAGGACCATTTCCGGATGATCGGCGGCTTCGAAACCGGCCGCAGCCTGACCCATCTCGCCGAACTGGTCCGCGCCGGCGACGCGATCGGCCTGTTCACCGATCCGGACTTCACCGCCGCACGCGCCTCGGCGTACTTCGCGGTGCACGGGATCCGCTGACATGGACCTCGCGCGGTGCAGCCTGAACTCCGTCACCGTCAAGGGATCGGGATTCACGCAGGTGGCCGACCTCGCCGAGAAGTGGGGGTTCGGCGGCGTCGGCCTGTGGCGGGACGTGCTCGAGGGCCTGGACCTGACCCCGGCGGCCACCCGGCTGCGGCAGTCGGGCCTGCGGGTCAGCAGCGTCTGCCGCGGCGGGATGTTCCCGCAACCGACCGCCACGCTGCGGCGAAAGACCATGGACGACAACCGGGTCGCCGTGGATCAGGCGCACGCCCTGGACGCGGAATGCCTCTACCTCGTGTGCGGCGCCGCGTACGGCGACCTCGCCGGCGCCCGCAGACAGGTCCGCGACGGCATCGCCGAACTCGAGCCCTACGCGCGAGCGGCGGGGGTGCGGCTCGCCGTCGAACCGATGCACCCGATGATGGCGTCGAGCCGATCCGTCATCACGTCGCTGCAGGAGGCGAACGATCTGGTCGAGTCCATCGACTCCGACCTGGTGGGGATCGGGATCGACTCGTATCACGTGTGGTGGGACGCGGCGCTGCCGGACCAGATCGCCCGGGCCGGCGACAAGCTGTTCTCCGTCCAGCTCGCCGACTGGGTGACCCCGATCCACGGTGAGTTGAGCAGCCGCGGCATGCCCGGCGAGGGCTGCATCGACATGACCGGATTCGTCGCCGAATGCGAGCGCGCCGGTTATCGGGGACTCGTGGAGGTCGAAGTCCTCAGCGACCGGTGGTGGGCCGAGACCGCCGTGGTAGCCACCCAGGCCGCCACCGAAGGCCTCGCCCGCATCTGAGTGTCCGAGCGTCGGCCTGGCGTGAAGCCGGCGCTCGGCCTGACCGCAACCCTCGAGGGCGCACCGCTCTGCCGGGCGGGTCGCCGCTCAGCCGTCCGCGTCGTGGCTCGGGGTGTTCTCGAGTAGTCGTTCGAGGTAGTTGAGGTCCTGCCGCAGGAGTGCGATCGCCCGCGCGGGTCCTTCGAGCCCGGTCGGGGTGGACTCTTCGTGAACGACGGCGCGCAGTGCCATGTCCGCGAGTTGAGCGGCGACGGCGCGGTCGTCGTCCTCTTTCCCTGGCTGGTGCCACCAGGCGATCCAGTTGAGCATGCCGATGATGCCGAGTGCCGAAGTCCGCGGATCGACCGGACGCATCTCGCCGGCTTTGATGCCGTCTTCGATGACGGTGATGAATTCCTTCAGCACGTGCCGGCGGCTCTGCTGGTACCTGCGCGCGATGTCGTCCGGAAGTTCCGCTTCGGATCGGATGATCAGCCTGAAGCGGTCGGGGTTCTCACCTTGGTGCATGGCGATGGCGACCGCCATTTCGCGCAGCTTCTCGGTGGGGCCGAGTTCGGTGCGCTCGTTGATCTCGTGCAGCAGGGCGGCGGGAGTCTCGGTGCTCTCGCTGACGAGCCGCGAGAGCAGTTCGTCCTTGTTGGCCACGTAGTGATAGAGGGCGGGCCGGGTCAGACCGGTGGCGTCGGCGATGTCCTGCAGGGTGGTGCTGGCGAATCCCCGCTCGGCGAACAACCGGGTGGCTTGCTCCATGATCTGCTTCTCGACCAGCTCGCGGCGAGGATTGCGACCGGCAGCGCTGTCCTCGGAGGGCTGCGCTGCCGGGCCGGCCGTTGCCTTGCCGCGGCCTCGCCGACTGGGCGTGGCCTGCTCACGTGTCATGCCCGAAGGATAGTGCGAGCCGGATGCGGTCCGCGTAGTCATGCCGGTGCCCGGGTGCCGGACATGACCGGTTCGGGTTCCGCGGACGCCGGTTCGGTGAAGAACGCGAGGTGCGCTCGTGCGCTCGCCAGACCGGCCGCGACGTCGGCCCGGTGTGTCGCGGGGGCCTCGACGACGACGGTCGCCGAGGTGGCCCGGAGTAGACGTTCGGCGAGGTCGAGGCGGTTCAGTACGGCGGCGCGGGTGTCCGGTCCGGTGAGCCACAGTGTCTCCGCCGGCGGTGCGTTCTCGACGACGGCGTCGGCCGCTGCGTCCCAGGCGGAGGTCGATACGACGTCGATCTTCGCCGTCGTGGGTGTGTCGCGCAGGTCTGCCGGCGCGATCCGGTTGGCGAAGTTTGCACCGTGGTGGGCCAGTGGTTGCGCGAGGATCCAGTCCGTGATGTCGGCGGGGGATACGGTGTCGGCGGGCCGGCTCGCGTAACTCGCGAGGCCCTGGGACACGACGGTCGGCGCCGACTCGGCGAACCGGTCCAGACCGACCTTCCCCGCCCGGGTCATGTACGCGATCATCAGCTGATCGACGGGCAGGTCCATGCGCTGCGGGAACGATTCCCACCAGAGTTCGCTGCGGTGGGCGATCTGCTGAAGGTGTTCGACCGCGGGGCGGCGGATCCGCTCGTATTCGGTGAGGGCATCGTCGAGGTTCGCCGCGCTCGTCAGGGCGTGGTCGAGCGCGATGGCGTCCTCCATCGCGAGTTTGGTGCCGGATCCGATCGAGTAGTGCGCGGTATGGGCGGCGTCGCCGAGGAGGACGACGTTGCCGCTGTGCCAGCGTCGGCAGCCGACTGTGCGGAACCGCATCCACTTCGTGCGGTTTCCGATGAGCCGATGGTGCTGCAGGGTTTCCGCGAACACGTCCTGGAGGTACTGCAGTGAGACCTCGTCGCTGTCCTGGGGTGCGGTGCGATCGGTGGAGGCGTCGAATCCGGCTCGCCGCCAGGTGGCTTCATCGGTTTCGATGAGGAAGGTGCTGCGGTCCGGCGCGTACGGGTAGGCGTGGGCGACGAACGTGCCGTGTTCGGTGGTGACCGGCACGAAGATGGCGCTGGGGAGTGCGAAGTCGGTTCCGCACCACAGATACAGTCCGGCACCGGTGTCGATTCGCGGTTCGAACTCGTCGGCGAGCTGCGTGCGGGTGGCGCTGTTGATTCCGTCCGCCGCGATGACGAGGTCGGCGTCGAGGTCCGCGGCCTCGCACCGTTCGCCGAAGCGCAGGTGCACGCCGGCGTCCTGGGCGTGCTGTTGCAGCACCGCGAGCAACGTCGTGCGTGCGATCGCGAGGAGATCGCCGTGCGCGAGCCGGGCGACCTCGCTCCCGACCTGCATCGACATCTCGTGCGGGTGAGCGGCGGCCACGATCGCGTCCAGCGACGCGGCGTCGGCGTCGCGGAGGTTGCGCTGGGTTCGGGAGGCCAGACCGACGCCGAATCCGAATGTCGTGTCCGGGGAACTCTGTTCGTAGACGGTCACCTCGGCGTCCGGGTGACTTCGGTTGAGCAGTCTTGCGGCGTAGAGACCGCCGGGGCCGCCGCCGATCACTGCGACTCGCTCGAGGTTCATGGGCTGACTCCAGTCTGTGTGACGTTTGCGTTGATTATTCTACGTATATGTCGATTGGTCAATCCGGCAGGGCGAAAGGGCGTGAACGACTTTCGGGGCACACCTGTGCAGGCATGCCCCGAAAGTGGTGATCCGCAGTCGATTCGCGCTGCGGGCCCTACACGACCGCGCGGGGCACGTCCGCTTCGGCGAGGAGTTTCGCCGCGATCTCGGCACGCAACCGCTTCTTGTCGATCTTGTTCACGTTCGTGTGGGGCAGGGAGGGTACCCACTCGAGTCGTTCCGGCCACTTGAATTTGGCGACGCCGAGTTTCGCGAGGTGCTCCTGAATCTCGCTGAGCGGCAGATCTTTCCCGTCCCTCGCGATCAGATACGCACACGTCTTCTCCCCGAGGCGGGGATCGGGCATGGCGACGACCGCGGCATCCGCGATGCCGGAATGCTCGAGAAGGAGTAGTTCCACTTCCTCGGCGTTGACCTTCTCACCGCCCCGGTTGATGAGGTCCTTGATGCGGCCCTCGATCGACAGATAGCGCCCGCCGTCGATGACGGTGATCGCGGCGAGGTCTCCGGTGCGGTAGAACCCGCCAGGGGTGAAGGCGGCCGCGTTGTGGTCGGCCGCGTCGAAATAACCGGGAATGGTGTACGGCCCACGGCAACACAATTCACCCACCTCCCCGTCGGCGAGTTCGCGCTCGCCGCCGGGTTCGAGGATGCGAATTTCGTCGTCGGAGGCGATCGGTGTGCCCACCGTGGTCAGGCGGGCCCGCGCGGGCGAGTCGAGCGGGGTCACCGTGAACAATCCCTCGGACATCCCGAACAGCTGCCCCGCCCAGTGGCCGGCACCGTCGTCGACGCGGTCGAACAATTCGGCGGGAACCTTGGCGCCGGACAGCACGACGCGACGCAGCGTCTCCCGCGCCTTGTCGAAGCCGGGGCCCAGCACCGCCTGGTAGTGGCCGTGCCCGATGAGGACTTCGGTCGCCTGCGCCTTCGCCATCAGCTCGAAGGCCGTCGGCGCATCGGCGGTGGCCAGCACCAGGCATGCGCCGACCGAGTGCGCCGCGTGCAGCCCACACGAGATTCCGGCGTTGTGGATGATCGGAATCAGGTGCGCCACCCGGCTGTCCTGGTCCCACCCGAGGCGCTGCGCGTACATCCGGGCGTTGTTCCAGTACTCGGCGTGGATCCGTGGAATGACCTTGGGGACACCGGTGGTGCCGCCGGACAGCTGGAACGCGGCGACGTCGAGCGGATCGATCTGCGTCTCGATCTCCTCGACGGCGGCCCGGGCCGCATCGGGATCCGTGCCGGCCCCGAGATCCTCGAGTCGAATCATGTCCGGCCCGCCGGTGCCCGCCCCGTCTCCGACGGTGATGACGTGCCGGATGCTGGGGTGGCCGTCGGCGTGCTCGCGGGCGAATTCGACGAGGTCGAACGTGGGCAGTCCGGCCTCGACGAGGTGGGCGACGGCGCCGACCGTGCGGCTGACGTGCCCGATCTCGTGCATGCGGTGCGCGGCCAGAGTGGCCACCGGGACCAGCCCGGCCTTGATGCATCCGTACCACGCGAGGACCGTCTCGAGCCGATTGGTCAGCTGAAAGATCACCGGATCCAGTCGGCGGAGTCCGAGCCCGATCAGTCCGGCCGCGATCTCGTCGGTGCGCCTGTCCAGCTCGGCGAAGCTCATCGAGCCCTCCGCGCTGATCACCGCCGGCCGATCCGGGAACCGGATGGCGACCTGATGCAGCCGCCGCCCGGTGGGGTCGTCGCTCCACGCCCCGCTGTCGCGATAGCGGGCGGCCCGGTCGTCGGGGAACGTGACGAGGCGTCCGCCCCAGTCCGAGAATGTCACCGCTGTCCTCCTTCCCTCCATTGTGCGAGTACCCGGACTGTCACCGCTCCGCCACTGCGGGCAGGAGCCGGGCCACATCGAGGGCGTGATCGGGGTGATCGGCGGGCACGATGCCGGAGTAGACGGCAGTCCAGCAACCGGGGCAGCACAACTGCCGGAAGACGACGGGGGTGTCCACGTACTCCGCCGGATCGGACGTGACCTGCGGCCCCGCCGTCGACGACGGACCCTCGAACCGGGCCAGATCGAGGGAGGTGCTGTTCTTCTCGTCGCCGAGGAGGCGTCCGCACTGCGCGCATGCGATCACCCGGGTGTCTCCGACGGTGACCTCGGCCAGGTTGTCGTCGAGCCTGCGCGCCCCGGCGAGCTCGACCACGGGGGCGTCGGCCAGGGTTCCTCCGGAGCGATCCCGGCGCTCCGTGCGCATCGCGTCCCGCCGATCCGAGGTCCGGATCTCATCGGCGTCGCCGTCGGCGAGGACGACACCGTAGACGGTCTCGGCACTGTGCTCGGTGACCTTGCCCTCGCGGACGTCGGCGGCCACCGCGGCCGGATCGCGCAGCAGGGGGTCACCGTATCCGCCGCCGCCCTGCCAGTGCATGTAGAGCACTTCGCCTGGGGCGACATAGCTTTCGGCGTAGCAGGCACCGAATTCGCGACCGCCGTCGAGGTCGTCCAGCGAGCCCGGGATGCGGCCGGAAGCGAGCTGCTCGACCACGCCGGTGTCGCGGGCGAGGACTTCCACCCCGGTGTTGCCGGGGTAACCGCCTGCGAGTCCGTTGTTCTGGGCGACGGCCTTGCCCGCGGACGCCAGGACCAATCCCATCGGCAGGCTGGTGCCGTACGGGGTCACGGCGATCGAAGCACTCACACCACCGCGCTGGCGTCCCGGCCCGCCGGAGTCGGGTTCCTCCCGTCGCCACAGCGTCAGCAGCGGGTAGAGGAATTCGGTCATCTCGGTGTCCGGGATCCGACCCATCGGGATACAGAACAGGCCACCGGTGTCCATGCCGTCGGCGGTCGGGCGGGCGCCGTATCCACCGGACATGGGTTCCATCATGATGTTCAGGAACGGCACGGACTGCTCGGGCCGCTCATCGAGACCGGCGATCACCGCGGTGTCCCACGTGCCGCAGCACGCGGCCTGAACGCTCTTGCCGAGATCGACTGAACGGTCGAGCATCTGGGACAGGCATTCGGCGATCAGCGTCCCGGTCAGCCAGGCCGGTCCGATCGGTCCGCGGCTGACCGCGGCGGGGAAAGTGGCGTTGTTGATCGTGCCCTCCTCGGAGACCAGATCGAAGCAGCGCATCAGCCCGCCGGCGGACCACGGGATGTCACCCGCGAGGATCGGCAGGAGGGCGAGCATCACGCCGCCGCGCATGCCGGCGTACGTGCAGTTGATGACACCGGTCTGCGGATCGGTGCCGGTGAAATCGAAGGTGAGATGGTCCGCGGTCTTCGTCATCGCCACGGTGATCTTGTGGATTCCGCGGTCGCCGGTGTGGGACTGGTCCTGGTAGCCGGTGGCCTTCCACGTGCCGTCCGGCAACGACCCGAGCTTTCCGCGCAGGCGCCCCTCGGCGTCCGCCATCATCCGCTTCATCACGGCCTTGACGGTGTCGGCGCCGTACTGCTCGATCACCGCGAGCAGACGGTTGCGGCCGACGGTGTTGGCACCGATCTTCGCGCGCAGGTCGAGCCCGACGAGCATCGGCACCCGCGACCGCCGCACCCAGGCGTCGGCGACGTCGCGCTGCAGTTCGTAGTCGCGGACCACCTTGATCGGCGGAGTGGGCAACGACTCGGAGAAGACGTCCTTCGCCGACGGGTCGAACGAGCCGAGCCCGGACCCGCCGAGGTCGGGTTCGTGGCAGATGGCGCTGGTCCACCCGAACAGCTTGCCGTCGTAGAAGACCGGCTGGTAGACGATCACGTCGCTCTGGTGCAGGCCGCCCCCGACCCAGGGGTCGTTGCACAGGAACATGTCACCCTCGGTGATACCCGGGTTGGTGGCACGGTGCTGGAGGGTCCAGTAGATGGCGAGGTCGACGGCGCCGACGAGCATCGTGTTGTACAGGCCGACCTGGACTTCCTGGCCGATCTCGTCGCTGATCGCGAAGTCGAAGTCGTTCGCGTCGGTGACGATGGGGGAGCCGGACATCCGTTTGAGGGCCTCGCCCATCTCGTCCGTGACCGACCACAGCCGGTGCCGGATGACCTCGTAGGTCAGCGGGTCGAGTTCGTCGATCTGCTCCTGGGTGACGCTGTGGACGGGTAGCGACGGCGGCAGTGAGCGCGAGAGTTCGTCGGGGTCGATCGGTCGGCTCGAGAAAATTTCGGCGCCGGGGATTTGCATGGTCATCTTGGGGTGCTCCTACTGGGCGACGATGTTGAGGTTGCCGAGGCGGTCGACGGTGCCGGTGGTCTCGTGCGGGACGACGACCGTCGTGGTGGGGACCTCGACGATCGCGGGACCCTGGAGGACGTGTCCGGCGAGCAGTTTGCTGTAGTCGTAGACGTCGGTGTCGGTGTAACCGATCCGCCCGTCCAGGCACACCTTGCGGGTGCCGATCTTCGCGGCGGACGCGTCGGCCGAGTCCGCGGATTTCAGTTCGGGCAGGGTGGGGGAGAAGGGCAGGACACCGGTGACGCGCACCCGGTAGGTGATCGCCTGGATTCCGGCCTCCCGGAATCCACTGTCCTGTCCGTAGAGTTCGGCGTAGCGCTGCTCGAACAGGTCCGACGCCCGGGCGACTCCCGCGGCGTCGAGGCTTCCGGCCGGGACCGGTGTCGCCACCTCCGCCAGCTGCATGGTGTAGCGCATGTCGATCTCCCGTTCGACCTCGACGCCGGTGAACTTCAGCCCCTGCCGGTCGAGTGCTGCCCGGACCTGTTGCTCGAGCTGGTCGAAGTTGCGTTCGGCCCGGGCGGGATCGAGTGGCATCGCGGCCGGGTCCGACAGCTCGGCGGCGAGCACGATGTTGGACGACGCCAGACCGTAGGCGGAGAACGCGGAGGCCACCTGGCCGAGGGGGACGACGACCTCGCGGACCCCGACCTCGCGGGCGTAGGCGGCGCAGTGCGCTGGGCCGGCACCGCCGAATGCGTAGAGCACGAAGTCGCGAGGATCGTGCCCGGCCTCGACCACGGTCTTGCGGAGCAGGTCACCGGTCTGGGCGTTCTGCACCGCGTAGATCGCGGCGGCGGCGTCCTCGATCGACAGTCCCAGGGGTTCGGCGATCCTGGTGCGGATCGCTTCCCGTGCGAGTTCCTTGTCGAGTGGCTTGCGGCCGCCGAGAAGGCCGCGTTCGGGCAGGATCCCGAGCACGAGATTCGCGTCGGCGTTGGTGGGTTCGGTGCCGCCCTGCCCGTAGCAGGCGGGCCCGGGCACGGCCTGCGCGCTGTGCGGGCCGATCTGCAGGTTGCCACCCTGGTCGACCCAGGCGATCGCGCCGCCGCCGGATCCGATGGCGTGCACCTCGAGGGTGGGGACGTTGATCGGGTGGGGGTTGATGATCGTGCTGGACGCGCGCACGGGCTCACCGTCGACGACGAGTCCGACGAGGAAGGTGGTGCCGCCGACGTCGGTGGCGATGATGTTGCGGTGCCCGAGCTGGGTGCCGAGCGACACCGCTCCGACGACGCCGCCGGTGAGCACCGATCCGACGGTGCTGATCGCGTTCTTCGGCGCCTCGGCGGCGGCGACGGCGCCGCCGTTGCTCTGCATCACCAGCAGCGGTCCGGCGAGTTGGCGGTCACGCAGCTTCGACTCCAGTTCGCCGAGGTAGTCCCGCAGTCCGGGGCCGATCTGGGTGCTCATGATGGTGGTCGCGTTGCGGGCGAACTCGCGGATACGCGGGCTCACCTCACTCGACAGGGACACGAACATCGTCGGGTCGATCTCGTGGACGAGTTCGCGGATCCGCTGCTCGTGCGCCGGGTTGCGGAACGACCAGAGCAGCGAGACGGCGATCCCCGACACCCCGTCGGCGACGAGGGCGTGAATCGCCTCGCGGGCCGAATCCTCGTCCAGTGCCACGACGACGTTGCCGTCGCGGTCCAGGCGCTCCGTCACTTCCAGGGCATGCTTCTTCGGTACCAGACCGTGAGACTTGCTCTGCCCCATCACGTTCTGCAGCTGCTCCGGGGAGCTGCCCAGGTACCGTCCCTCGACGTTCATGATGTAGATCGAGTCGCGGTGCCCCTTGGTGGTGAGGAACCCGACCGGCGGCACGTTCCCCATGACCAGGGCGTTGAGCGAGGACGTGGTTCCGTGCGCGATGTGGTGTGTGTTCGCCAGCATCTCCTCGACCGGACACCCCAGTTGCTCGGCGAGCACGTCGAGGACGTCGATCACGCCCTGCGAATAGTCCGGCGGGGTCGAGGGAGCCTTCGCGGCGAGAACTGTGCCGGCATTGTCGTCCAATACCGCATCCGTGAACGTGCCACCGACGTCCACTCCGATCACATATGCCATTACGTCTGCGCTCCTTCGAAATGAGGTGGAAGTTCCCGACCGGTGCGAGGTCGTCCTCCAACACCGTCTTACGTCAATGTCGAGTATTCGACGTGCTTGATGACATGTCAAGAGCGGATTGTGAGAGCAGTCACGTCCTGGGTGCTTCTGCGGACCCGGACGTGGGGCTTGACGAATTGTCGCAGACGTCGAATACTCGTCATAAGCGTAAATCAACGCATGCCGGGGTGCTCGCTCCCCCGCCTCGCGACAATTCGACTTCAGAAGGGCACACCATGGGCATTCATCGCATCGGACTCGTCGTCCCGAGTTCCAATGTGACCGTCGAGACGGAGATGCCGGCGCTGCTCGGTCAGCACGCCGACGCACAGTTCTCGTTCCATTCGAGCCGGATGCGCATGCAGGCCGTCTCGCCCGAGCAACTGCGGGCGATGAACGCCCAGCGTGAGCGGTGCATTCTCGAACTCGGCGATGCCGGAGTCGACGCCGTCCTCTACGCCTGCCTGGTCGCGCTGATGTCGGTCGGACCGGGTGAGCATCAGCGCGTCGAAGGGCTGGTCGCCGAACAACTCGCCACCGGCGGATCCGAGGCGGCTGTCCGTTCGAGCGCCGGCGCGCTGATCGAAGCGCTCCGGGCCATCGGGGCCCGGCGCATCGCCCTCGTCACCCCGTACCTGCGCCCCCTCGCCGAGCAGGTCGTCGCGTACATCGAGGCCGAAGGCATCCAGGTCCACGACTGGCGCGCACTCGAGGTCGCCGACAACACCGAGGTCGGATGCATCCCCGGCGAGCGGGTGATGGACGCCGCCCGATCCCTCGACCTGCAGGGTGTGGACGCACTCGTGATCTCCGCCTGCGTGCAGATGCCCTCGCTACCCCTGGTGCAGGCCGCCGAGGACGAGTTCGGGTTGCCCGTCCTCTCCGCCGCCACCGCCGGCGCCTACAGCCTGCTGCGCGCCCTCGACCTTCCCGTCGACATTCCCGGCGCCGGCAGTCTGCTCCGCGCCGACGCACCGGCCGCCGCCCGTCAGTAACCCCGAACCCCTTGGAGTTCACCATGTCCGAACTGCAGCACACCGTCAAAGGCGTCGATCATGTCGCCTATCCGACCTTCGATCCGGCCGGCACCGTCAAGTTCTACCGCGACGTGCTCGGATTCCCGGTCGTGCACTCGATCTGCGCGGCCGGGTGGGGTCCGGAGAAGCACCCCGACTTCATCCACTTCTTCTTCGACATCGGCAACGACGACCGGCTGGCCTTCTTCTACTACTTCGGTCTCGAACCCTTCGACGGCGGACCGCAGGGTGATTCGTACTCCCGCTTCGCCGAGGACGTGCCGATCTTCTTCATCCGCTCCCGGCACCTCGCCATCCACGTCGACAGCGAGGACGACCTGATGGAATACCGCCGCCGCCTCGACGGCAGCGCGTGGCCGGTGGAGATGCAGATCCAGCACGAGACGATCGAGTCGATCTACACCCACGACCCCAACGGCTACATGATCGAGATCACCCGGGCCCTGCGCCCGGTCACCCCGCAGGAAGACCTCGACGCCAACCTCACCATCGACGCCCTCGTCGACGTGGTGACCGGGCCCGACCCCAGCATGGACGCCCTGCTGACCCGCAAGGCCGAACTGATCACCGAACGCGCGGCCGCCTGGCAGCAGCAACAGGAATCGAAGGAGATGGCGACCCGATGACCACCCTGTTCGTCCTCGACGTCCCCGAGAACACCGCGGTCGCGGAGGTCGCGGGCCGCGATCCGGCGGTCACCGTCGACCACGTCGGCCCCTACTTCCGGATCGTGTCCGACTCCGACATCGTCATCGACCGACGGGCCACCGGCTGCCGTCACGCCGTCTGGTACAGCAGCGTCGCCGGACTGGCGCAGTCCCGGATCACCCAGTGGGACAAGGACGCCATGCGGATCGAGCCGCGATGAGCGCGGACACCCGGCGGCTCGGCGCCGGCCGGTACATCGACGCCGCGCAGGCGCCGGACAGCACCGTCACGTCGGTGCACGAACTCTCGACCGCGGACGGGGCGAAGGTCACCGGTGTGCTGCGCGTCGTCCCGGGCGCCCGCACCGTCGTCGCACTCATGCACCCCCGCCAGGACCTGACGCATCATGTGCTGGTGCCCGAACTGCTCGCCCGCGGCTACGCGGTGTGGACGCAGGGCACCCGCTCGGTCAACAACGACGTCGCCCTGGTGCACGAGCAGGCTCTGCTCGATGCGGCGGCCGGTCAAGTCTTCCTGCGAGAGAGGGGTTTCGAGCACGTCGTCACCCTGGGTCACTCGGGCGGCGGCACCCTGTTCGCGTTCTATCACCAGCAGGCCGGTCTGCCCGCGTCGGAGCGGTTGACCCATACGCCCGCCGGACGGCCCATCGACCTGGCCGGGGCGCAGATGCCGCTGCCCGACGGCGCGGTGTTCATGGCCCCGCACCCCGGGCAGGGCGCCCTGCTGCTCCGGTTGATCGACCCGTCCGTCGTCGACGAATCCGACCCGTTGACGGCCGATCCCGAGCTGAATCCGTTCGATCCGGCCAACGGATTCGCCGAACCCCCACACAGTTCGGCGTATGCACCCGAGTTCGTCACCCGCTACCGGGCAGCGCAACACGACCGCGTCGCGCGCCTCGACGCCATCGCCCGGCAGCGTGTCGACGAGGCCGCCGACGCGCGTCGCCGGTACAAGGGCACCGCCGAACCGGCCGATCGGCGCGCCGCGCTCGTGCCCCGCGTCCTCACCGTCTACCGCACCGACGCGGACCTGCGGTTCACCGACCTGTCCCTGAGCCCCAACGAGCGCCCCTACGGATCGCTGTTCGGCCGGCGGCCGGATCTGACCAACTACGGACTCGTCGGCTTCGGCCGCTTCGCCACCCCCGACGCCTGGCTGTCGACGTGGTCCGGGCTCAGCACCAACGCCGACTTCCTGCGCTGCGCGCCCGCCGTGACCGCCCCCGCCCTGTTCGTCGAACTCACCGGCGACCAGGCCTGCTTCCCCGACGACGCCAAAACCATGTGCGATGCCCTCGGGCCCACGGACAAGACCCACGTCCGGGTCGCCGGCACCCACTTCGGCGGACCCATCGCCGAGGGCGCACCCACCGGGGCCGCCCTCGCCGCGGCCGACATCGGCTCCTGGCTGTCCGACCGATTCTCCTGACCCCCTTTATATCCGGGCACCCGATACCGCGCCGCGGTCGTCGGGTGCCCGGTCGAGCGGAGTACACATGACTGCCCGCCCCACCACCGCCCCCGTCATCGGGCTCTGCCTGATGGCGCTGGTGCTCGAAGGGTACGACCTGTTGATGTACGGCACGGTCGTTCCCTCCCTCCTCGCCTACGCGCCCTGGCAACTCGACGCCACCGACGTCGGCATGCTCGGCTCCCTCACCGGTGTGGGGATGCTCATCGGTGCACTGGTCGCCGCCGGCGTCGCCGACCGCTGGGGCCGCCGCCGCACCCTCCTCGCCGCGGTCGTGGTGTTCTCCGCGGCGATGGGTGTCTGCGCACTCGCGCCCACCCCGGCGGTATTCGGTGTCGGCCGGATGGCGGTCGGAATCGGCGCCGGCGTCCTCATGCCGACCGCCGCCGCCACCTTGATCGAGTTCTCCCACACCCGAACCCGGGCACGCTCGGTCGCAACGGGATTCGTCGGCACCAGCATCGGTGGAATTCTCGCCGGCGTGCTGTCGCTGTGGCTCGTGCCCACGTTCGGATTCCGGGCGATGTTCGTGGCCGGACTGGTTCCGGCACTGCTGTTCCTGCCCCTGATGCTCCGGTATCTCCCCGAATCGCCCGCCTACCTGACCGCGCGCGGCCGCACCACCGCGGCCACGGCGATCGCCGCACGGTACGGGCTCGAACCCGAGCCCGCCACCTCGACCGGTCCGCACCCCGAACGCCGACTGCGTGCACTGTTCGGCAGCGAGCGGACGACCGCGACACTGCTGTTCTGGGGCATGACCCTGGTGTGTCTGCTGGTGCTCTTCGGTGTCGCGACGTGGCTGCCCGCCCTGATGAAGTCGGCCGGATATCCGCTGGGAGCCGCGCTGTCCTTCCTGCTGACCCTGAACGTCGGCGGCGCAGCCGGAGCCCTCGGGGGCGCCGCACTCGCCGACCGGTACGGAATCAAACCCGTCACCGCGCTCGGATTCCTCTGCGCCGCAGTCTCACTGATCCTCATCGCCACCGGCCCGCCCACCGCAGTCGTCTACCTGCTGGTGCTGCTCGCCGGAGTCGGCACCACCGGAACCCAGATCCTGCTCAACACGTTCATCGGCGGCCACTATCCCGCGGCGTGCCGGACCACCGGCATCGGAATGGCTCTCGGAGTCGGACGCATCGGGGCGATCATCGGACCGACGTACGGCGGCTTCTTCGTCGCCATCGGAGCGGGCGCCACCTGGCAGTTGCTGGCCTTCGCCGCCCCGGCCGTCGTCGGCGCAGCACTGACCGCACTCGTACCGCGGCGCACTGCGGGCGATTCAGTCGTCAACACCCCCGCGCCCATGCCCG
This sequence comes from Rhodococcus sp. T2V, assembly GCF_029269925.1. NCBI lineage: Bacteria > Bacillati > Actinomycetota > Actinomycetes > Mycobacteriales > Nocardiaceae > Rhodococcus > Rhodococcus sp. T2V. The sequence continues at coordinate 29,350 of NZ_JARJBD010000017.1, read as the reverse complement.
CCGACCGGAAAGCCGGATCATGACAATCGATTTCACCGGACAGGTCGCCGTCGTCAGCGGGCTCAGAATCCGCGACCGGGATTGAGCAGCAGGGCCGGGTCGAGGGCCCGTTTGATGCGGGCCTGCACGTCGAGTGAGATCTCGTCGAGTTGGTGGGTGAGCCCTTCACGTTTGAGTTCCCCGACGCCGTGCTCACCGGTGATGGTTCCGCCCAGTGCGATGGCTGCGGCGCAGATGCGGTCGGCGGTCTCCATCGCCCGGCGGCGGGCGTCCTCACCGCGGTCGGGCAACAGCAGCATCGGGTGCACGTTGCCGTCGCCGGCGTGACCGACCGTCGCGATGCGGACTCCGGTGTCCCGGGAGATCTCCGCGATCGTCGCGAGGAGTTCGGCGAGCCGGGTCCGTGGCACACCGACATCTTCGACGACGGTGGGGAACTGCTCCATCGTGGCCCACCCGGCGAGCCGGCGCGCTTGGAGGAACATGTCGGACTCGGTGGGATCGGCGGTGGCGACGGACAGGTCGGCGCCCGCCTCGTCGCAACATGTGGCCATCCGTTCGACCTGAGTGAGGGCGTCGGTTCCGTCGGCCTGGCCGATCAGGAGCAGCGCCGCCTCGCGGTCGAGGTCCATCCGCCGGTAGTCCTCGACCGCGTTGATCGTGGCGTTGTCCATCAATTCGAGCATGCTCGGGGTGACACCACTGGCGAAGATCGCGTTCAACGCCCTCCCCCCGGCCTCGAGGGTGGGGAAGGTCGCCACGAACGTCGCCGTGGCGGCGGGAGTCGGGCGAAGCCGCAACGTCGCGGAGGTGATGATGCCCAGCGCACCTTCGGATCCGATGAACAGCTGGGTCAGGTCCAGGCCCGCGACGTTCTTGACCGTCCGGCCGCCGGTGTGTAGCACGCGGCCGTCGGCGAGGACGACTTCGAGTCCGAGCACGGAGTTGCGGGTGACCCCGTACTTGACGCACCGCATACCCCCGGCATTGGTGGCGAGGTTGCCGCCGATGGTCGACACCTCGAAGCTGCCCGGATCGGGTGGGTAGAACAACCCGGCTTCCGCGACTGCCCGGCCGACGTCCGCATTGACGACTCCGGCTTCGACGACCACGGTCTGATTCGCCGGGTCGAAGTCTCGAATGGCGGTCATGTGCTCCATGCTCACCACGACGCAGCCGTCCAGTGCCGTGGCGCCGCCGGACAACCCGGTGCCTGCGCCGCGCGGCACGACGACCGTGCCGGTCCGGGTCGCCCACGACATGATCGCGGAGACATGCGCAGTGCACCGGGGCCGCAGGACCGCCACCGGCTTGCCTGCGGGCACCAGATCCGCGCTGTCGCGGCGGTAGCCCTCCATCAGATCGGGATCGGTGACGACGATGTCCGCGGGGACGGCCTCTGTCAGTTGCTCGAGGTGGTTCATGTTCCCTCCGTGGTCGATCGTCACGACTGACCGAAGGTCGTGCGGACCTCGATCAGGGTCGGCTCTCCCGCCGCGAGGGCGGCTTTGAAGGCGGTGGTGAAGTCTTCGGCCGTGCCGACCGCGCTGCCGCGCACCCCGTACCCCTCGGCGATCTGGACGAAGTCGATACCGGGAACATCCAGTCCGGGGGTCTCACCGGTCTCCAGGATCTTCGAAAAGCCGCGCAGCGCACCGTAGGTCCCGTTCTTGAGAATGACGATGATCACCGGAATCTTGTACCGGGCTGCGGTCCACAATGCGGTGATCCCGTAATTCGCCGACCCGTCTCCGATCAGTCCGATCACTTGGCGGTGCGGGTCGGCGAGTTGCGCACCGACCGCGGCGGGGAGCCCGAAACCGAGCCCACCGGACGCGGGAAAGTAGTAGCTACCCTGCTGCGAGAGGTCCATCTGCGCCCAGAACGCGTCCCCGGTCGAGGTGGACTCGTTGACATAGATGGCGTCGTGCGGGGCGGCGCCCCGCAGCAGGGCGAACAGGTGCGCCGGATCGAGACCGGACCCTGCCGAGCCCGTCTCGGGGAAATCGGCCGGCGGAGCGAGCGGTGCGCGGTCGCTCGCGGTGACCATCGTGGCGAGGACGTCGAGGGTGTTGGCGATCGGGGCGACGTAGGCGTCCCCGAACGGGGCCCGTGCTGCCTCCCCGGGATCGTCGGTGATGTGGATCAAGCGCGCGCCGTCGGGCAGGTACTTGCCCGGAACGTATTGGTGATAACGGAATACCGGTGCCCCGACAACGAGGATCAGGTCGTGCCCGGCCAGCGTCTGCGACAGGTCCGCGACACCGGCGGGGAGGACGCCCCGGAAGCTCGGGTGGCGGGTCGGGAACGGGCACCGCGACGGTGAGGGCGCGATCCATACCGGGGCGCGCAACCTCTCGGCGAGATGGACAGCGTGCGCGTTGGCGTGATCGGCGTCGACGGCGGGTCCGAGGACGAGTGCCGGGTTCGCCGCGCCCTCGAGCAGGTCGATCAGGTCGCCGATCTGTCCGCCCGACAGTGCGGCCGCGCCGTGCACCTCACGATCGAGGAGGCGAGCGGCTTCGGCGGGTGCCTCCGCCGCCCAGTCGTCGTACGGCACCGACACGTAGACCGGGCCGCGGCCGGGCTGCAGTGCAGTGTGGATGGCTTGGCTCATGGTGCGCGGCACGTCTTCGGCGCAGGTCGGCTCGCTGCTCCATTTGACCAGTGGTCTCATCAGCGTTCCGGCATCGACGTTGGACAGCATGACTTCCTGACCGATCGTCGACCGCACCTGCTGCCCGGCGGTGACGATGAGCGGGCTGTGCGAGTACACCGAGTTGGTCAACGCGCCCATGGCATTACCGGATCCGGACGCGGCGTGCAGATTGACGAATGCCGCCTCGCCCGTGACGAGGGAGTAGCCGTCGGCCATCGACAGTACGGCGCCCTCGTGCAGGCCGAGAATGTACCGGAAGTCGTCGGGCATCCCGGACAGGAACGGCAGTTCGTTCGATCCCGGATTGCCGAATACGGTGGTGAGGCCGCGGGCCCGCAACAGGTCATACGTCACTTCGCTCACCGTTGCCATGGTTCTCCTTGTGATCGGCGGCACCTATCGGCGCCTGTCTCAACGCTAGGTCTCGACGTTCGATAGTTCCAATGAATGTTTTTCATAGCGACATAGATGCTGTCGATGTCAAAGTGCGTCCGTACCGGAGAACTGGAGCGATCGGCGACCGACGTCACCGGCGAAGCGGACATGTTCCGGGGTCAGTTCGGCGACGGTGCGCACGCCCATCAGTTGCATCGTGCGGACGACTTCGGCGGACAGGATCTCGATGGCGCGGTCGACCCCCCGTCGCCCGCCGGCCATCAATCCGTACAGGTAGGCGCGTCCGATGAAGGTGAAATCGGCCCCGAGTGCGAGCGCGGCGACGATGTCGCCGCCGGAGAGGATTCCGGTGTCGAGGTACACCTCGGCGCCGTTGCCCGCGAGCGCTTCCCGCACGCGGGGGAGCAGGCGCAGCGGTACCGGGGCACGGTCGAGTTGGCGGCCACCGTGGTTCGACAGCACGATCGCATCCACGCCGTGTTCGACACACGTGCGGGCATCGTCGACCGTCTGGACGCCCTTGACGACGAGTCGGCCGCGCCATTCGCGTCGGAGCCAGTCGAGGTCACTGAACGTCAATGAGGGGTCGAACATTTCGTTGATCAGCTGGGCAACCGATCCCGGATACGAATCCAGTGACGCGAAGCTGAGCGGCTCCGTGGTCACGACGTCGACCCACCACCGAGGGTGACGGACGATGTCGACGACAGTGCGCGCACCGAGAGTCGGGGGAACGGTCATTCCGTTCCGCACGTCTCTCAGTCGGGCACCTCCCACCGGAGTGTCGACCGTGACGACGAGGGTCCCGAAGCCGGCGTTGCGGGCGCGGTCGACGAGGGCCATCGACCTGTCCCGTTCACGCCACAGGTAGAGCTGAAACCAGCGGTCCGCGTTCGGGGCCGCCGCGGCGACGTCCTCGAGCGCCACCGTGCCCATCGTGGAGAGCGCGAAGGGGATTCCGTGCGCGTGTGCCGCACGCACTCCGGCAATTTCGCCCTCGGTGTGCATCAGTCGGGTGAACCCGGTCGGCGCGATTCCGAACGGCAATTCGCTGACGTTGCCGCCGACGGTGGTCGATGTACTGGTGACGGTGACGTCACGCAGGATGCTCGGTTGGAATTCGACGTCCTGGAAGGTGCCCCGCGCACGCTCGATTCCGATCTCCTGCTCCGCCGCCCCGTCGACGTAGTCGAACACCATCTTCGGCACACGCTTGCGAGCGATCGATCGCAGATCCGAGATGGTGCAAGCCCTTTCGAGCGCGGCCTGCACGCGGTTCGGGTTCGGTCGGTCGAACCGGAGGAACGGCTTCACACCCGACCAGCTGGGGAATTGTCGCGACGTCACCATCGACGTGTCACCTTTCTCTCGGAGCACCCGGCCGGCTATGAGAGGGCCGATTGCTGTGCGATTCCTGCCGCCGACGTCTTTGCGGCTGAACTGGTGTCGCGCTGACGTGGCACCAGCAGGGCGGCGATTGCGCCGATGACGGCGATCACGGCGAAAAGGTAGAAGGCGGGGGCGACGCTCGCTCCGTTCGCGATCACCAGGCCGGTCAGCGTCGGTCCGGTCACGCCACCGATTCTGCCCACGGACGCCACCCACGCCGTTCCTGCCGCACGACTCGACGCGGGAAAGTACGAGGCGGCGAAACCGTAGATGAGGACTTGTGCACCGATCGTTCCGGCACCGGCGACGAAAGCGAGCACGAACAGGAGCCAGGAGGAGACATCGGTGCTCAGCACGAGGATGGCGACGGCGGCACCGGCAAGCGATGCCGCCGTGACGGCCTGCGGTCCGACCCGGTCGGACAGCCGCGACGCGAACAGCGGCACGATGATCGCGCCGGCATTGAGTACCAGCAGGAACGTCAGTGCCGAGCTGCTGCCGAAGCCGGACGACTGCATCAGCTTCGGTAGCCAGGTATTGAGCGCATAGGTCAACAGCAGGCCACACGCGCTCAGCAACCCGAACAACAACGTCGCGCGACGGAGCTCCCGGGTGAACAGTGCGCGCGGCCCGATCTTCTCGCCGACCCGCGGGGGCTCGGGTCGATCGATGCCGGCGCACTCGGCGACGTGGTTCGCATCGGCGACACGGCCACGGGCGAGCAGGAAGCTCGGCGACTCGGGCAGATACTTCAGCATGACAGGAACGAAGACCAGCAGTGGCAGAAGTCCGATCCAGAACATCGCCCGGACGCCGAAGGCATCGACTACGACAAGTCCGAGCAGTGCCGCGAGAACGCCACCGCCGGGGAAGCCCGCCCAGACGATTGCACTGTAGGTGTGGCGCTTGCCTTTCGGAGCGAATTCGACGGCCATGGCAGCCGCGAGCGGAATGAGGGCACCGACGCCGACACCGACGAAGAACCGTGCGACACCGAACAGGGTGGCGTCGGGCGCGATGGCGCACACGCCCATCCACGCGGAGAACCACCCGGTCGCGGAGATCATCAGGGCCCGGCGGCCGAGTCGGTCGGCAACGGCGCCGACCAGAATCGATCCGGCCAGCATGCCGACGAGTGCGTAACTTCCGATCACTCCGGCCTGCGCGGGTGTGAGATTCCAGGCGGGATCGGCGAGCATCGCGGGCAGGGTCGTTCCGTAGGCGACCATGTCGTAGCCTTCGAAGACGACCGCCAGCAGGCACAGCAGGAGCACGACGCGTGCCGACGTGCCGGTGTTGTCGCGGGTGCCTGAACTTGGGTGAGCACTCATGGTGACTTCTCTCTCGATGAAGACTGAGGGCGAGGCGCCGGTCGACTGTGAGTGGCTCGCAATTCTCGAGCCGTCTCGAACGTGGATTTCTCTCGGTCGTTCGGTCTCACGGAATCCGGGTGCGGCCTTCGCTGTGGTCGTCGTCACGCTATCGCTCCCGAACGAATGTATCCAATGAATGTTTGACATACCCCCATTGATGGCGTCTATTTTTGGCTGTGGCCGACTACGACTTGAACCTCGTCCGCACGTTTCTGCTGCTCTACGAAACCCGGAGCGTCACGCGTACCGCCGAACGCCTGTCACTCACCCAACCGTCGGTCAGTCACGCGCTCGGCCGGATGCGAAAACAGTTCAACGACAGCCTTTTCAGCCGATCCACGGGGGGCCTCCAACCCACCGAACTGGCTACAGCGATGTATCCGACCCTCCGTCAGGCGATCGAGGTCATCGACAGCACGGTCAGCGGCGTCGGGCAATTCGATCCGGCGACGTCGCATCGGACCTTTCGCCTGCACGCGACCGACCTCGGGGAGGTGAATCTGCTACCGCCCGTGCTCGCACGCATCGCGGAGGCCGCACCGGGCGTCGATCTGCACATCACGCCGCTCAACTTCTCCGTCGTCGAAACCGAACTCCGGCAGGGCCAGACCGATGCCGTGATCTGCACCCCACGGATCGCTGCCGACGACTTCGAACGCGACGTGCTCTTCGAGGACCACTACTGCGGGATCTGTAGCGACGCACATCCACGGATCGGCCCCACACCCACGCTCGAGGAATTTCTGGGCGAACGCCACATCGCCGTCGACGTCTCCGCCGGCCACACCGACGTCGACCGGTCACTGTCGCTGCTCGGCCACACCCGGGACGTTGCGCTGCGCATCAGCCACTTCGCCGCCCTTCCCCCGCTGCTCGAGACGACCCCCTACCTGTCGATCATCCCGGCCTCCGTCTCGGAGCAGTTCTGTCGCATGGCTGGCGTGAAGACCTTCGAACTCCCCTTCCCGGTGCCGGCCGTGGAAATCTCGCTGTACACCTACAAACGCGTGCTCCCGGACCCCGGAACGGAATGGTTCCGCAGCATCATGAAAACGGCCCTGACGCGGGCGGGCGGCGACCCCGGGCGCTGACTCCTCGTCGAGAACACCGCTCGTGTCGTGCTCCGCGGCGTGTCCAGAAATGGAACACGACTGCCCCTTGCCGAGCTGTCATGATCGTCACAACGCGCTTGCGCCACAGCCGCAATCTCGGCGCCGACAGCACCGTCTGATCATTCTCGACGACACTCCCAGGGGACTTCTCATGGATCTGCACTACGACTCTCTGTTCATCGGCGGCGACTGGGTTCGGCCCACGTCGAGTGAGCGGATCACCGTCGTCTCGGCCAGCACCGAACAGCCGATCGGCTCGGTGCCCGAGGCGCAGGAGGCCGACGTCGACGCGGCGGTGGCGGCCGCCCGCCGCGCATTCGACGATCCGGCCGGGTGGGCGCAGTGGGCCCCGGCCGACCGCGCCGCCGCCATGGAACGCCTCGCCGACGTCCTCGAACGCCGTGCGGAAGACGTCGTCCAGCGCGTCAGTGCGCAGAACGGCATGCCCGTGGCCGTGGCCCGCCAGCTCGAGGGCGCGTTCCCGGTGGTCCTGCTCCGCTACTACGCCGGCCTCGCCCGGGAGACGGCCACCGAAGAAACCCGCCCGGGCCTGTTCGGCGGCAACACCCTGGTGCGCCGCGAACCCCTCGGCGTGGTGGGTGCGATCGTGCCGTGGAACTTCCCGCAGACCCTGGCGGCGTTCAAATACGCCCCCGCGCTGGCGGCGGGCTGCACCCTGGTGATCAAGCCGTCCCCGGAAACGGTGCTCGACAGTTACACCTTCGCGGAGGCCGTCGCCGAGTCCGGCATCCCGGCGGGTGTGGTCAACATCGTTCCGGGCGGCCGCGAGGTCGGTGCCCACCTGGTCGCCCACCCGGACGTCGACAAGATCAGCTTCACCGGCTCCACCGCCGCCGGCCGGTCCATCGGCGAGGTATGCGGCAGGCTGCTGCGCCCGGTGACGCTGGAACTGGGTGGCAAGTCCGCCGCGATCATCCTCGACGACGCCAGCCTGGACCTGCAGAACGTCGCGGAGAAGCTGTTCACCGCAACGCTTCTCAACAACGGGCAGACGTGCTTCCTCGGCACCCGCGTACTCGCACCGCGGGCGCGTTACACCGAAATCGTGGACCTGTTCACCGATTTCGCCGGCGCACTGAAGGTGGGCGACGCACTCGACGACACCACCCAGATAGGCCCGATGGCCACGGCGGCGCAACGGGAGCGGGTGGAACGGTACATCGCCAAGGGTCGCGGCGACGGTGCGCGCGTCACGATCGGTGGCGGGCGGCCCGCCGACCGGGACCGTGGGTGGTTCGTCGAACCGACCGTCTTCGCCGACGTCGACAACAATCACACCATCGCCCAGGAAGAGATCTTCGGCCCGGTGCTGTCGCTGATCCCCTACGCCGACGAGGACGACGCCGTCCGCCTCGCCAACGATTCGGACTACGGACTCGGCGGCACCGTGTGGACGAACGACCCCGAACGCGGGCTCGCGGTCGCGAAGCGGGTGCAGACCGGCACCATCGGCGTCAACACCTATCTGCCCGAACCGACGGCACCGTTCGGCGGCGTCAAGGCCAGCGGCATCGGCCGGGAACTCGGGCCCGAGGCACTCGCCAATTACCAGGAACTCAAGTCCGTCTACCTGGGCTGACGTCGCATCCGGGTCGGACCGCACCGGGGCGACCCGGATCGGTCCGGACCGGCCCGGACGTAGACTCGAAAAACGGGCATCAGCCGTGGAAGGGAATGTCGGGACATGACCGAACTCGACAATTCGTCGCGACCACTCATCGCGCAGTCCTGGCAGCGCGTGGCGATGAGCGGGCTGTACCCGGAAGCATCCGTCGACGACGCGGCGATCGAGGAAGTCGACCGCCGCAGTCGGCTCATGGTCGCCGCGGCGCCGGTGCTCGACGAGATGGCCGGTGAGCTGGACGGAACCGGTTTCGCCGTCATCCTCGCCGACCGCAACGCACGGTTGGTCGATCTCCGCTACGGCGAGCGGCAGCTGCAACCGAAACTGGAGAGGGTCGGCACCGTGGAGGGCCGCCGATTCCTCGAGGAGACCACGGGCACGAACTCCATCGCCACGGCGTTCGAGTTGCGCCGGGGCCTGGCGGTCCGCGGCGAGGAACACTACATCGAGGCGCTGAAGAAATTCAGCTGCTACGGCCAGCCCGTCCTCAACCCGGTGACCCGGCGGATCGAGGGTGTCCTCGACATCACTTGCCTGAGCGAGGACGACAGCCCCCTGTTGGCGCCGTTCGTGATTCGTTCGGCACGGCAGATCGGGGAGCGGCTACTCGAGGAATCACGTCAGGCCGAGCAACGGATCTTCCGCAGCTTTCAGGACGCGACGGCCCGTGCCCGCACCCGCCCCGTGATCGCCATCGGCGACGACATCCTGCTCGCGAACACCGCGGCGGTGCAGATCCTCGAACCGGCGGATCACGCGCTGCTGCGTGCCTTGGCGGTCGAGGCGCCGATGGATCGTGAGGCGAACCGCGACATCCGTCTGTCGACGGGACAGTGCCTGTCGGCATCGGTGCTCCGGATCCCCGGAAGCGGCGCCGCTCTGTTCACGTTCGACGAAGAGCTCACGAGGCGATCGATGGTGCTGCCGCCCGGTCCCGCCGCGGCGACCGGGTCCGTCCTGGTCACCGGTGAGGCGGGTACCGGCCGCACGACGGCGGCTCGCGCCGCGGCCGGCGAGCCGAGCACCTGGTTCGACGCCGCCGAGGTCGTCGAGGTGGGCGAGCGGACGTGGGCGGAACAGGTACGGCGCAAGCTCGCCGAACCTGGCTGTGTCGTAATCGAAGCCGTGGATCTGCTCCCGGCTGCCCTGGCGCGTCGCACAGCCGACGACCTCCGCACGGCGCGCGCCCGGGTCGTCCTCACCAGTGCACCGGTCGAGGATCTGCGACCGGAACACGCGACGCTGGTCGCGCATTGCACCGAGCGGATCGAACTCGCGGCGCTGCGGCACCGTCGCCCCGACATCCCCGCGTTGGTGAACAGGATGCTCGACGACCTCGGCGCGGCCTCCCAGGTACGGTTCACACCGGCCGCGCTCGAAGCGCTCGCCGGTCAGCAATGGCCCGGAAACCTCCGCGAACTGCACACCGCGGTGAAGACTGCCAGCGACACCCGCAGCGCGGGCGACATCACGGTCGGCGACCTCCCCGAGCAGTGGCGCGGCCGGATGACCCGTCCGCTCACCGCACTCGAGCAGGCCGAGCGCGACACCATCGTCAAGGCGCTCAAGGACGCCGGCGGAAACAAGAAGGCCGCCGCGAAGCAGCTGGAAATCAGCCGCACCACCCTCTACCGCGCCATCCGGACCTACGGAATCGCCGTCACGCCAACGGGTCCGCGCCTGCCGACGCCCGATGATTCTCTCTCCGAACCACCGGACAAGCGTCAGCATTGAAGAAGGCGGCCGACGATCCCTCGACCGTCCGCGCGTGGAGACCGATCGGGAACCAATGGAGGCGTGTCAGAGATTCCCGCGTTTGTCCTGCTCACGCTCGATCGATTCGAACAGGGCCTTGAAGTTGCCCTTGCCGAAGCCGAGGGAGCCGTGGCGTTCGATGATCTCGAAGAACACCGTCGGCCGGTCGCCGAGGGGACGAGTGAAGATCTGCAGCAGATAGCCGTCCTCGTCGCGGTCGACGAGGATGCCCCGCTTCTGCAGTTCCTCGACGGGAACGCGGACCTGGCCGATGCGGGCGCGCAACTCGGGGTCCTCGTAGTAGGCGTCGGGGGTGGAGAGGAACTCGACCCCTTCCTTGCGTAGTTCGTCGACGGTGCGGAGGATGTCGCCCGTGGCCAGGGCCAGATGCTGGGCACCTGGCCCCTGGTAGAAGTCGAGGTATTCGTCGATCTGCGAGCGCTTCTTGGCGATCGCCGGCTCGTTGAGCGGGAACTTCACGCGGTGGTTGCCGTTGGCGACGACCTTCGACATGAGTGCGGAGTAGTCGGTGGCGATGTCGTCGCCGATGAATTCGGCCATGTTCACAAAGCCCATGACCCGGTTGTAGAAGCCGACCCATTCGTCCATCTTGCCGAGTTCGACGTTCCCGACGATGTGGTCGAGGGCCTGGAACAGTCGCTTGGGTGCGCCTTCGCGTTTGACGTAGGTGCTCTGCGCCGCGGTGTAGCCGGGCAGATACGCCCCTTCGTAGCGGCGGCCGTCGATCACGCGCTGAACGAGGGTGTGCCGGGTCTGCCCGTACGTGGCGATCGCGGCGATGCGGACCTTCCCGTGCTCGTCGGCCACGTTGTGGGGCTCGTCGAGAACGGTGGCGCCTGCCCGCTCGGCCTGGGCGATGCACTTGTCGACGTCGGGTACTTCCAGGGCGATGTCGACGACGCCGTCGCCGTGGGTGGCATGGTGGGTGACGAGGGGGCTGTCGGGGGCGACGGCGCCCTTGACGACGAAGCGGATCGAGCCGGATTTGAGGACGAATGCCTTGTGGTCGCGGTTGCCGTTCTCCGGTCCGGAGTAGCCGACGAGCTCCATGCCCCAAACGGATTGGTAGTAGTGCGCGGTCTGCGTGGCGTTTCCGACGACGAAAACGATGGCGTCCCAGCCGCTGACCGGGAACGGGTCGGTGCTCGCGTCGTAGTCGACCAGGCCGACGAGCTGCTGGAGCTGCTCGAGATCGAGCTCGGCCTCGGTCTCCTGGGCGGTGAGCGTGTTGTGGGGCATGGGTGTTCTCCGATTCTGTACGGGGTGAAAAACTCTTGGCGGCAGTGTCTTTGCGTGTGCCGGTGTCAGATGGGGGTGTGGTCGATCAGGGGCCGCCCGGTCTCGGCTGACTCGGTGTCGGTGTACCCGCGGCTGCGGCGAATCTTTCGGTAGACGAGAGCAGCGAGCAGCAGGCCCGCGAGCCAGAGTGGGAGGGCGATGGCGCCGGCGCGGAAATCCGGTAGCTGAGTCATCAGGGCGACCACGCCGGCGAGGTAGGCCAGCACCAGGTAGTTGGCGTAGGGGAACAGCGGCGACCGGAAGGCGCCGGCACCGGAGGTGCGCCGGAATCGCAGGTGGCTGATCGCGATGGTGCTCCACGTGATGATTTCGGCGGAGAGGATGATCGCCACCAGGATCATCAGAAGCTGGCCGGGGAACAGGTAGTTGAGCAGCACCACGATCGCGGTGATCGCGGAGTTGATCACGATGCCGGTGACCGGCACTCCGCGGTGATTGGTTCGGGCGAGCAGGGCCGGTGCCTGCTTCTTCGCGGCCATACCGTGCAGAACCCGGGCGTTGCTGTAGACCATGGTGTTGAAGACCGACAGGGCCGCCACGAGTACCACGATGTTGAGCAGGGTTGCAGCGCCACCGACGCCGAGCCCGTCGAGCATCAGTACGAACGGGCTGCCGTCCACCCCGACCCGGGCCCAGGGCCAGATCATCAGCATGACCCCGATCGCGCCGACGTAGAACACCAGGATGCGGACGATGACGCCGTTGACGGCTTTGGGGATGCTGCGGGCAGGATCCTTGGCCTCACCGGCGGTGGTGCCGAGCGACTCGATGCCACCGAAGGTGAACGTGACCGCTACCAGGGACAGCAGAATCCCGGTCACCCCGTGCGGGGCGAATCCGCCACTGTCCCACAGGTTGCTCAACGCCGCGGAGTCGTAGTGCCCCGCCCCGAAGACGATGGCGACACCGAAGACGATCATGGCGACCACGGCGGCGACCTTGATCAGGGTGAACCAGAATTCGAACTCCCCGAAGGCACTGACATGAATGAGGTTGACGCCGGTGATCAGGACGAGGGCGACGGCGGCGGTCATCCAGTGCGGCAGGCCCGGGAACCAGAAATTCATGAACGTGCCCACCGCAGTCAGCTCGAGCATGCTGACGACGATGCACGTCATCCACCAGTTCCAGCCCGCGACGAACCCGACGATCGGGCCGCAGTGCTCGCGGGCGTACTCGCTGAAGGAGCCGGAGACCGGGCGGGCGACGGCCATCTCGCCGAGCATCCGCATGATCAGGAAGATCACCGCCCCGGCGACCACGTAGGCCAGTAGGACGGCGGGTCCGGCGGTGTGGATGGTGGACCCGGAGACGAGAAACAACCCGGTGCCGATCGCCGACCCGAGGCCGATCATCCGGATGTGACGGTTCTGGAGTCCGCGCTGCATCTGCGCGGGGGCGGGCGTTGTCGGTTCGTCCATGGTGTGCTCGCTCTTATCGCTGGTAGATGGTGTCGACGCAGGTGCGGTAGGCGTTCTCGGTGGGCGTGATGCCGAGTTCCTTCGCCTGCGTGAGGTTGGCCCGGGTCTTGGCGGGGACGATGCGTTCGACCTTGGCCATCAGGTCGGCGGTGTTCGCGTCGGCTCCGTGCAGGTATTCCTCGGCGCCGCACATCACGCCGGCGGTGTTGTGCCACCACTCGGTCTGGAAGAGGATTCCGCGTTCGGCCAACAGGTCGGCCAGCCGGATCTCCTCGTCCTGGGTGGTGGCCTTCAGCTGGTTGTTCGCCGGTCCGAAGACGTAGCGGAACTGGATTCGCCGGATGGTGTCCTCGTCGAGGATTCCGCCGATCGCACAGGGGCAGAACACATCTGCTTCGATGTCCATGATCGCCCCGACGGGCACCGACTCGACCGCCCGCCCGGGGTGGCCGGCGAGGAAGTCCGCGGCACGGGCCTCGTCGATGTCGGATACGACGACGCGGGCGCCGCCGTCGAGCAGGTATTCGGCCATCGACCAGCCGACCGCACCGAGGCCCATGACGGCCACGGTCTTGCCGGTCAGCGTGTCGGTGCCTTCCTCGAACCGGATTGCTTCCTTCAGCGCGAGGTAGGTGCCGTATGCGGTGGGCTTGCCGGTCTCGCCCAGCGGTGACGCGGGGCCGCTGGTGAACGACTTCGAGAAGTGCGCGTTGATGACGTCGGACATCGCGGTGGGGAAGTTCATGTCCGGGCCGGTCATGGTGCGGCAGTGATCGAGCGCGAACGACAGGAAGCCCAGCGCTTCGAGGTCGTCGAGGTTCAGCGGGTCCATCTGCACGGTGGTCTTGCAGCCCCCGAAATCGAGGTCTGCGGCGATGTTCTTGAAGCTCATCGCACGGCCGAGGTTCAGGCCGTCGATGATCACGTCCAACTCGCGCTCTTCGAGCGGATGGCGGCGGATCCCGCCGGCCAGGGTGGCGTGGCGCTTGTTCATCAGGCCCTGCCGGCGACTGTGCTGGTGGCACATGAACCGGATGTCGCGGCCCTGGTGGTAGTAGACCTCGATGCCGAAGTGCTTGCCGCCGCGCAGCAGCTCGAGGACCTCGTCGAGGTAGTCGGCGAGGCCGTGCTCGGCGTAGAGGGCGAGGACCTGCTCGTGACCCAGGTAGACCGCGTCCGAGGTCAGCAGACTCTCCACATGGAAGCTGTGGTTGTACTGCGCGAAGTCCAGATCGGCATCCCACTCCTTCGCCGCATACAGGCGGTGCCGATCGGTCCTCCAGTCGTACTGCAACTTCAGCGACGTCAGGCCGGCGGCCTTCAGTGGCGCGAAAATGCTCTGATCCACGATGTGTCTCCTCGTCTTCCACGTTTACCCGGCTACTCCCGATGTGACCCGGGTCGCAGTTCCAGTGAGTTCCATCGTGGCGCTCTGACCAGTGCGTTGTCTCTAGCCACCCATCTCGAGTACCTTCGACATATGTCTAAGGTCGACGGAAACGGACCGAGCCGCCTCAGCGAGATGCAGGCGCTCGTCGACGACCTGGCCGACTCGCTGCACCGCTCGGTTGCCGTCGACAATCCCCGCTTCGAGCTGCTGTGCGCGAGCGCCCAGACCGGGCCGATCGACCAGATCCGGGTCACCGCGATCATCGACCGCGCGCCCCCGAAACCTCCGTTGCCCTGGATGCTCAGCCTCGGGGTCGCCACCTCCACCGAACCGGTGCGGCTCCCCCGGAACGAGGATTACGGCATGCTCCCGCGGGTCTGCTTCCCCATCCGACGGGAAGGGGCGCTGCTCGGCTACCTGTGGTTGTTCGACGAACCCCCGGTCACCGAACACGAGATGTCCGACGCCGGCAGCACCGTCTCCGCGCTGGCTCCGCTCCTCGCGTCCGACGACATCGAAATCCGTCAGCGTGCAGACGAACTCGCCCGCCTTCTCACGGCCGCGACCACACGGCAGACCGCATCCGCCGCGGTCCGAGAGGCGTTGGAGAGCGGTCGCCTACCGCCGCGTGGAGACCTGTGCGTGCACGTGGCCGAAGTCCGCCGGCGCCGCCGAGGGAAACCGGCGAACCAGGACAACCGAGACCTGGAACACGAGCTGGCCCGCCGCCGGCTCGCCCGACCCTTCCTGGCCCGGTATGCGGACGACCGACTGGTCACCGTCTCCATGAACACCACCAAAGGGGAGATTCGAGAGGTCGAATCGACCCTGACCCGCGCCGTGCGCGCCGCCGGATACGAGGTAGTCGGAACCGGCACCGCCGCCGCAGACACCGCCGACGACCTCGAAGAGTCCACTCACCGAGCGCAGTTCGCCGCCGAACTCTCCTCCCCGCACACCGGCTCGACGCACTTCCAGCAGTGGGAGGACCTCGGATCCTGGCGCCTGCTCTACGGCAGACCGCTACGACAGGACACGGTGCGAAACCTCAGCGCCGACGCCGACCGCCTCCTTCGCAACGGCAGTATCGAGCATTGGAAAACAGTCGTCGCCTACCTCGATGCCGGGCGTCGCGTCGACGCCACCTGCGAAGCCCTCTCGATCCACCGCGCCACCCTGTACTACCGGCTCAACCGAATACGCGAACTACTCGGCGATCAGGCCCTCGACGACGGTTGGCGCGCCACGTCCCTGCACATCGCACTCAAACTGCACCAGCACCTCGCCGACAGACAGGCGTGACGATCAGGTGCTCTCGTAGTTCTCCACCGCCTGCTCGAGGTGCCTGCGCATCTCGGCCTGTGCGCGATCGAGGTCGCCGGATCGTAACTCGTCCAAAAGTTTTCGATGCTCCGTCGCGAGATCTCGGGGATTCGGGTACGACTTCTGGATCTGCGCCAGGCACAATTGCATTTCGTCTTGCAGTGCCGAATAGATTCGGCTCAGTCGGTTGCTGCCGACCGCGTCGATGATGGCGACGTGGAACGCCGAGTGGACTTCGACTCGGTCCGCCCAACTGGCGTCGGCCGGCATCTGCTCCATCTTGTCGAGATGCCGCTCCGCCTCGCCGAGGGGGATGTCGTTCTCGACGATGACCCGGACGCCTTCGAGTTCGAGTGGAATCCGCACGAAGTACAAGTCGCGGACGTCCTCGTGATCGAGAACCGGAACGATGAGCGACCGCCCCTGGGATTGCTGGGCGAGATGGCGACTCGTCAACACCTGCAGCGCCGACCGCACCGTGGGGCGAGCGACGTCGAACATGGCCGCCAGGCCCGTCTCGGTGAGCGGGGTGCCGGGCGCGAGGGCACCCCCGAGGATCTGGGCACGGATCTCCGCCACCAGCGCGTCGCGGGTGGTCTGGGTTTGCAGCACTGGACTCATACCGTCCTCCTCCGGGCGCAGTATATCTGCTATACCGCCTACCACTCCCGCGCTCTCTGTTGTACTGTATAACAGTAATACCGAGTTGATCGCCTGATCGGGGCACTGCGACGACACCGCAAGGAGAACCACCATGAATCTGGCCGACTACGACGCCTTGAGCTTCGACTGCTACGGGACCCTGATCGACTGGGAAGCCGGCATCGCCGCGGTTCTCGCGCCCTGGGCGAAGGAAGTCGGGTTGGCGTCGACCGACGAGGAACTGCTCCTCGCGTATGCGGACAACGAGGCCCGGGCCGAACGCGAGACCCCCGACGCGCTGTACTCGGCGATCCTCGCCGATGCCTTCCGCCGCACCGGGGAGACGCTCGGCAAGAACGTCAGCGACGAATGGGCAGCCAGGCTCGGCGCTTCGGTCCCCGACTGGCCGGCGTTCCCCGACTCCGCCGACGCACTCGCCTCCCTGGCGCAGGACTACAAGCTGATCATCCTGTCCAACGTCCACCGTGCGGGCTTCGCCGGCAGCAACGCACGTCTGGGAGTCGTGTTCGACAAGATCATCACCGCCGAGGACGTCAAGGCCTACAAGCCTGCGCCGAACCACTTCGAGGCTCTCGACGGCGCACTCGAAGAACTCGGAGTTCCCCGCGAGCGTCTTCTGCATGTGGCGCAGAGCCTCTTTCACGACCACGTGCCCGCCAAACGCCACGGTCTGCCTTCGGTGTGGATCAACCGCCGCCACGACCGACCGGGCTGGGGCGCCACGCCAGAACCCTCCGACGACTACACCTACGCCCTCGAATTCCCCACCATGGCGGAGTTCGCTACCGCCGCACGCGCCGCGAAGGAGGCGGGGCGGAACGAATGACTCACCGCGGGGCGCAAACACGGCGCCGTCAGCCACGAAAGCCCATCGCCGTCACGACCTTCCGTGACGGCGATGGGCTTTCGACTGTAAGACTTCTGAGCGCAGTACGCGTCAGAGGACGATGTTGACCATCTTCCCCGGCACGACGATGACCTTGCGAGGATCCTTGCCGTCGAGCAGGGCGACGATCTTGTCGTCGGCGAGCGCGATCTTCTCGATCTCCTCACGCGGCGCGTCGGCGGCGACGGTCACGCGGCTGCGGACCTTGCCGTTGACCTGGATCGGGTACTCGACGGTGTCTTCGACAAGCCACTTCTCCTCGGCGACCGGGAAGGGTCCGTGCGCCAGCGACTTCTCGTGGCCGAGCCGCGACCACAGTTCCTCCGCGAGGTGCGGCGCCAGCGGCGCGAGCATGAGCACCAGCGGTTCCACCGCCGAGCGGGGAGCACCGGCCGGGTACGCCTTGGTGAGGTGGTTGGTGTACTCGATCAGCTTGGCCGCGGCCGTGTTGTCGCGCAGTGCGGTGTAGTCCTCGCTGACCCCGGCGATCGCCTTGTTCAGCGCGCGCAACGTGTCCTCGGTCGGGGCGTCGCCGGTGACACGCACGGCGCCGGAGTCCTCGTCGACCACCACACGCCAGGCACGCTGCAGGAAACGCTGCGCACCGACGACGTCCTTGGTCGCCCACGGACGGGACGTGTCCAGCGGCCCCATCGACATCTCGTACACGCGCAACGTGTCGGCGCCGTACTCCTCGCAGATGTCGTCCGGCGACACGGAGTTCTTGAGGCTCTTGCCCATCTTCCCGTATTCGCGGTTGACCTCGATGCCCTGGTGGAAGAACGTGCCGTCCTTCTCCTCCACCTCGTCGGCGGGCACGTACACACCGCGCGCATCGGTGTACGCGTAGGCCTGAATGTAGCCCTGGTTGTACAGGCGGCGGTACGGCTCGCTCGAGCTGACGTACCCGAGGTCGAACAGCACCTTGTGCCAGAACCGCGAGTACAGCAGGTGCAGCACCGCGTGCTCGACACCACCGACGTACAGGTCGACGCCGCCGGGGTCGTTCGGCCCGTGGATCTCCGGACGCGGACCCGTCCAGTACCGCTCGTTCTCCTTGTCGCAGAACACGTCCGGGTTGGTGGGATCGATGTAGCGCAGCTGATACCACGAGCTGCCCGCCCACTGCGGCATCACGTTGGTGTCGCGGCGGTACGTCTGCAGTCCGTCGCCGAGGTCGAGTTCGACGTTGACCCAGTCGACGGCCTTCGCCAGCGGGGGAGAGGGCTCCGAGGACGCGTCGTCGGGATCGAACGACACGGGTGCGTAGTCCTCGACCTCCGGGAGCTCCACGGGCAGAGCCGATTCCGGAAGAGCGTGGGCGTTGCCTTCGGCGTCGTACACGATCGGGAACGGCTCACCCCAGTACCGCTGCCGCGCGAACAGCCAGTCGCGCAGCTTGTACTGGATGGTGCCCTTGCCGGTGCCGTCCGCCTCGAGCCGCTCGGTGATGGCCTTCTTCGCGTCGGCGACGGACATGCCGTTCAGGAAGTCGGAGTTCACGATCGTGCCGTCGCCGGTGTACGCGTCCTTGGAGAGGTCGCCGCCGGAGATCACCTCGACGATGTCGAGACCGAACTCGGTCGCGAACTCGTAGTCGCGGTGGTCGTGGCCCGGCACGGCCATGATGGCGCCCGTGCCGTATCCGGTGAGGACGTAGTCGGCGATGAACACCGGCAACTTGTGCCCGTTGACGGGGTTCAGCGCGTATGTGCCGAGGAAGACGCCCGTCTTCTCCTTGTATTCCTGCCGCTCCAGGTCCGACTTGGCCGCAATCGACTTCCGGTACGCCGCAACCGCTTCGGCGGGCGTTGCGGCACCGCCGGTCCAGCGCGAATCCACACCCTCGGGCCACGCGGCCGCGACGATCTCGTCGACCAGTTCGTGCTCCGGCGCCAGCGTCACGTACGTCGCACCGAACAGCGTGTCCGGCCGCGTCGTAAACACCTCGATGTCGTGAGCAGAGGATTCACCCTCGCTTCGCTCGACCACTGCCTGGAACTTCACCTGCGCACCGTGCGAGCGCCCGATCCAGTTGCGCTGCATGGTCTTGACCTTCTCCGGCCAATCCAGGTACTCCAGGTCGTCCACCAGACGGTCGGAGTACGCAGTGATTCGCATCATCCACTGCTGCAGGTGCTTACGGAACACGGGGAAGTTGCCGCGGTCGCTGCGACCGTCGGCGGTGACCTCCTCGTTGGCCAGCACGGTGCCCAGACCGGGGCACCAGTTGACCATCGAATCGGAGTGGTACACGAGGCGGTAGGAATCGAGGACCGCCTCCTTCTCGGTCACGGACAGCGACGCCCAGTCCCGTCCGTCCTCCAGGGCGCGCGCACCCGACACGAACTCGGCCTCGAGCTCGGAGATGCGGCGGGCCCTGCCGGCCTCCTTGTCGAACCACGCGTCGTGGATCTGCAGGAAGATCCACTGCGTCCAGTGGTAGAAGTCGACGTCGGTGGTCGCGAACGTGCGGCGCTCGTCGTGCCCGAGGCCCAGACGGCGCAGCTGCCGCTTCATGTTGCCGATGTTGGCCTCGGTGGTGGTCCGCGGGTGCGTGCCCGTCTGCACCGCGTACTGCTCGGCCGGCAGACCGAACGCGTCGTAGCCGAGGGTGTGCAGCACGTTGTGGCCCTGCATGCGGTGATAGCGGGCGAACACGTCGGTGGCGATGTAGCCCAGCGGGTGGCCCACGTGCAGACCCGACCCCGACGGGTACGGGAACATGTCCTGCACGAACAACTTGTCCGCGGGCACATCGCCGGCGAGGGGGCCGACCGGGTTGGGCGCGTCGAACGTGCCCTCCTCGCTCCACCGGTCCTGCCAGCGCTGCTCGATCTGGCCGGCGAGCTCCGCGGTGTAGCGGTGCTGCGGGGTCGCGTCGGACGGGTTGGCGGGCTGCACGTGCTCGGTCACTGTGGTCGCTATCTACTTGGCTGACATTCTGGATCAGGGGGATACCGACAACCAGGGTAGAGCCTCACCCCACCCGGGCTCACCTGCGCGTCCGGGTCCGCCGTATCCTGGTCGCGTGTTGATTGCCTCCGTCGTGCTGTTCGTGCTCGCCGTCGCCGTCTCCGGTGTCGCCGTTGCAGGCCTCGCCGAGCGCCTCCCGCGCAACCGGTGGGCGGGTGTCCGCACCCCCGAGACGATGCGGGACGATCAGACGTTTGCGCTGGCCAACAAGGTCGCAGGGCCCACCCTGCTCGCCGCGGCCGGGCTCCTCGTCATCGGCGGAATCGCCGGAATCCTGATCGGCGGCGTCTTCGGAATCGGCGCCGTCCTCGTCAGCGTCGTGGCCGCCGCGCTCACCGCGGCGACGGGCGGATCGCTCGGTGCCCGTGCCGCCGCGTCGGTACCCGCCGCCGACACCGGTGGATGCGGCAGTTCCTGCGGCGCGTGCACCCTGAAGGGCGCCTGCCAGCCGTCCTGACCGGCAGGCGACGGCCCGTCCGGTGAACTCCTCGCGCGTCGTCGACCCCGCAGGCGCAGTCTTCGGTCTGCTGCTCCCGGTGATCGCCGCGCTGTCCGGGGTGATCCTCACGACGGTCTGGGAACCGCGGCTCCCGGCGCAGATCGCGACGCACTGGACCACCACCTCGCCGGACGGCTTCTCCACCCCGATGTCCAGCGCCTGGACGTTCGCCCTGGTGACGGTCCTGTTCGGCGGCGGATGCGCCGCGATCGCCGCCCTCGCCCAGGCGATGCTGATGATGCGCCGCACGATGCTCGTCGTCGGACTGTCCGTGGTCGGCATGATCCTCACGGTGCAGGTGGTGCTGCTCTCCGTCCAGCTCGACGTCACCGACCCCGCGGACACCGAACTCCCGCTGTGGTCGCTCGGCCTCGGTGTCGTGATCGGCGCCGTCGTCGGTCTGATCGGCGCCGCCCTGCTCCGCGACTACCGGCCCCGGGTCGCCGCGACCGGGACTCCCGACCCACGGTTGCCGCGCGCCGACGACCCCGCGACCGTCGCGGACACGGTCGGGTTCGGCACGGTCGGGTCGCTGGTGCTGCTCCTGATTCTCGGGGTCGCGCCCGCGCTCGCGGTTTGCCTGCTCGTCGACGGATGGTGGCCGCTCGCGGTGTTCGTTCCGGTGGGACTGCTGATCGTGAGCCTGCTCCGGTTCCGGGTGATCGTCGACCGGACCGGCATCCGGGTGGTGAACATGGGCATGACCGCGCTGCAGTACAGGATCGAGGAGATCGAGGGCGCCCGCGTCGACGTGATCAGGCCGTTCGACGACTTCGGCGGCTGGGGGCTCAAGGTGAAGGGCAGGCGCAACTACGGCGTCGTGACGAGGACCGGCCCCGCCGTGATCGTCACGACCGCGTGCGGCGACCGCCTGACCGTCACCAGCGCGCGGGCCGAGGAGATGGCCGGCGCACTCAACGCGTTCGCCGACGGGCGGCTCCGCCGCCCGTGAGTGCGTAGGGAGTGCAGGGACTCGCTAACCACTCACGGGCGGGAGGCCTGGTGCACCGCGTCGAGCACGCGGTCGAGGTAGCCGAGGGCCGCCCGGACGGCGGCGTCCTCGTCGCGGGCGGCGATCGCGTCGACGACGGCGTGGTGGTCGTCGGTGGTCAGCGACGGCGGGTGGACGCCCTCGGTGAAGTCGTACGTGGCACGGGTGGGTTCGAGGATCCCGGCGAACAGGTCGGACAGCACGGGATTGTGCGCGGCCTCCACCACCCCGAGGTGGAACGCGAGGTCGGCGTCCGCGAAGCGGGACGCCTCGTCGGCGGTGCGCTGACGTTCGTCGAGTAGAGCGGACAGCGACCGCAGGTCGTCGTCGGTGCGCCGCCCGCACGCCAGCCGGACGGCCTCCGTCTCGAGGGCCCGCCGGACCTCGAAGACGTTCAGCATCTCGGCGACCGCGACCTGCCGCCCGAGCAGCCCGCCGATGTCGGTGCGCGCCCGCACGAACGTCCCCGATCCCCGCCGGATCTCGAGGATGCCCGTGGACGTCAGGGTCTTGATGGCCTCGCGCACGGTGTTACGCCCGACCCCGAGCAGCGTCATCAGCTCGGGTTCGGTGGGGATCCGCCCGCCCACCTTCCAGTCGCCGTCGGCGATCCTGCCGCGCATCCAGTCCAGGGACTGCTGATACGCGGACTCGCGCCGAACCACCGTCATGTACTCATCCTCACACCTCGCCGGCTCGCTCGTCCCGACCGGCCCGCCTACACTACGTAGGACGTCCCATGTATTTGGACAGCTTCACATATTCGGACAGCCCGAGGAGGCGACCCCACACGTCCACGTCAACCGCTCGCGCCGACACCCTCCCGACCGCCACCGCCCGCACCACCGGCCGCCACTTCCACGGTCTGAACTATCTCCTCGTCGTCCTGCTCCTCGGCTCCAACATGCCCACGGCGCTGTACTCGCTGTACCGCCACGAATTCGGTTTCACCCCGCTGATCCAGACGCTGATCTTCGCCGTCTACGTCGCCGGTCTGCTTCCCTCGCTGCTGTTCTTCGGCCCGCTGTCGGACGCGCTCGGACGCCGCTTCGTGTTGCTGGCCGCGATCTTCTTCAGCGTGCTGGGCGCCGTGCTCCTCGCCTTCGCCGACTCGACCGTCTGGCTGTTCCTCGGCCGGATCTCCCAGGGGATCGCCGTCGGCGCGTGCTCGGCCGCCGGTTCCGCCGCCCTGATCGAGCACGAACCCGCCCGGAACCTGCGCCGCGCCGGTCTCGCGGCCACCCTCACCACCGCCCTCGGTGCGGCGCTCGGACCGCTCTTCGGCGGCGCCGTCGCGCAGTACCTTCCGCACGCCCTGGTCTTGCCGTACGTGCTGTTCACGCTGGCGCTCCTGCCCGCGCTGATCCTGGTGCTGCTGCTCCCCGCACCCACCGGCGGACAGTCACGCCCCACGCAGTTGTTCCAGGTGCCGCACGTCCCCGCGCCGCTCCGCCGGGTGTTCTGGCTGTCCTCCCTCGGAGTGGCGCTGGCGTGGGGCGCCGTCGGCCTGTTCCAGTCGGTGGTCCCGACGTGGATCATCGACCTGCTCGACGTGAGCAACCTGGTGGTCGCCGGCGGTGCCGCCGCGCTGGTCATGGTGTGCTCGGTGTCGGCGCAACTCGTCGCCAACCGGCTCGGAACGGTGCTCTGCCGAACTCTGGGCATCGGCGCCGTCGGCGTCGGCATGGTGGGTCTGCTCGTCGTCGACTTCGCGCCGTCCCTCGCCCTGCTGTGCGCCGTGACGGTCGTCGTCGGTGTGGGACACGGACTCTCGTTCGCCGGTGCGATGCGCGCGGTGGGCGCCGCGGCCGCCGAGCATGCCCCCGACTCCCAGGGCGGCACACTCGCCGCGTTCTTCACCGTCGGCTACGTCGGTCTCGCGGTGCCGTCCATCTGCGCGGGCATCGCCATCACCGTCCAGGGCATGCACGTGGCCGTCCTCGAACTCGCGATCATCGGCGCCGTCCTGTGCGGCGTCGTCGCCGTGCTGGGCGTCCGCACGAAGGGTGGGGACCGGGCCGAGGCGGCCAGTACTGTGGCCTGAGGACGTGAAACGCCGATGCCCGAACCGCTTCGCCACTGCGAGTTCCGCTTCTACGAGGAGCTGAACGACTTTCTGCCGCCGGTGCAGCGCAAGCGCACGTTCGAGCACCGATTCGACGGCACACCGTCGGTGAAGGACCGCATCGAGGCGCTGGGCGTCCCGCACACCGAGGTGGATCTGATCCTCGTCGACGAGGTGTCGGTCGATTTCGCGCATCTCCTGCACGGCGGCGAACGCGTCGCGGTGTATCCCGTGTTCGAGCGTTTCGACCTGACCGGGGTGACGACACTGCGCCCGCGGCCGTTGCGGGACCCGACATTCGTGCTCGACGTGCACCTCGGCCGCCTCGCCCGCTACCTCCGCCTGCTCGGCTTCGACACCCGCTACCGCAACGACTTCGACGACACGGAACTGGTGGACATCTCCCTCGCCGAGCATCGCATCGTCCTGACCCGGGACACGGGACTGCTCAAGCGGTCGGCGGTCACCCACGGGGCGTTCCTGCACGAAACGGACCCACGCCGGCAGCTGCGGGAAGTGTTGGACCGCTTCGATCTTCGGTCGCGGATCACGCCGTTCACGCGGTGCGCGCGATGCAACGGGCTACTCGCGCCGATTCCCCGCGACGACGCGCTCGCCGAGGCACCGCCGGGGGTCGCGCGCAACGAACACCAGTTCAGCCGGTGCCGGGACTGTGCGCAGCTGTACTGGCCGGGCAGCCATCTCCCGAAGCTGAGCCGGCGACTGTCGGAGGTCGGGGTGACGCTCGAGGTGGATTCTCAGGAGGCGTGACGCAACTGCTCGGCGAACTCCGCCGAGCACCCGCAGTCACCGAATTCGTCGCAGTCGATGATCAGTGCGTGCCGGACCTCGGACAACTCGACGCACGACTCGTCGGTGCATTCGGCTCCGCAGAGCGTGTGCACGATCAATGTGCCGTGACAGGTGTCGATCACGTGTGCTGTCCTCCTCACTTCTCGTTCCCCACCTCCGTTGATACCACCCGTCCCCGACAGCCCAGGGACGTGCGCCGGGTGTGTCGGCTAGTTCCGCTCGACGTCGATCGGGTGGGTGGCGAGCAGGGCGAGGGGGAGCGGCTGCCTGCGCAGCACCTGCGCCCACACGTCGACCCGGGCGGGGACGACGACGTCCGACGCGAGCGCCGAGATGACGATCCAGTCGTCGCGCTGGAGTTCCGAGTCGAGCTGACCGTATGTCCAGCCCGAGTAGCCGGCGAAGATCCGGACACCCTCCACCAGCGGGGCGACGACCTCGGGGTCGGAGTCGAGATCGACCATCACCACACGGCCGTGGACCCGGCGCAGACCGGGGACACCGTCGGCCTGCGCGCCGGTGCGCAGCGTCGCCAGGCACAGTGCGGCGTCCCGTTTGACGGGACCGCCGACGTACAGCGCGGACGGGCGCGCGGTGAGCGGCGCCCACTGTGGCAGCACGTCGTGGACGGCGGTTTCGCTGGGACGGTTGATGACCACACCGAGGCTTCCGGCCTCGTTGTGCTCGATCACATAGATCACGGTGCGACGGAATGCGGGTTCGACGAGATCTGTGGACGAGACCAACAGGCTGCCGGGCCGGACCACCGGTTCCGTCGACGCCGTTCGATCTTCGGGTTCTTCTGCGTGCGCCACCTGAACATCATCCCACCGCGGCGAACGCGATGTGACGGAGGACGCGACCTGCGTCCGGTTCGCCGCTTTACGCCGCGGGCAGCCCCGCCGTCTCGGCAAGAACAGCGAGGTGGTGCTCGAACAGTGCGCCCGGTGTGGTGAACGTGTCGGCGCCGTACTGCCCGAACACCTCGAAGTTCACGGCCCCGAACAGTGCCGACCACACCAGCACGCCGCGGGCGAGCAGATGGTCGGGTGTAGTGAGGCCGAGTTCGGCGCGCACGCGGTCGAGGTCGGCGGCGAGCCGGTCGTCGATGGGCGCCGCCGCGTCCGCCTCGAGCTTGCCCGCCCGGAACGCGTTGTCGAAGATCCCGACGAGCGCGTAGATCACCCGCGTTCCCGGAGTCGTCGTCTGCTCCCCGGGCGCGTCGTAACCGGGAACCGGGCTGCCGAACAGCAATCCGTAGCGGGCGGGCTCGCGCAGCGCCCACTCCCGCACCGCACGTCCGAGCGCCAGGAACTGCTCCCGCGGTCCGGCCGCGGACGCCACCGCGGCCTCCACGGCGTCGCCGAGTTCGTTGTATCCGTCGACGACGAGCAGCGTCAGCAGTTCGTCGCGGCTCTTGACGTACCGGTAGACGGCAGACGACACCACGCCGAGGTCCCTCGCGACGGCCCGCAGCGACAGGGCCGCACCCCCGACCGAGGCCAGCTGTTCGCGACCGATCCTCATGATGTCCTGCAACGTCTGCTCGCGGGCGCGTTCGCGTGGTGTTCCTGCCATGGGACCAGCGTCGCAATTTCAGAGAGCAGTGTCAACAAAAGAGAGCACTGCTCTTGACATTGCAGGCCGGAGGGAGCATTCTCGAATAACAGAGAGCAGTGCTCTCGAATCACCGAAATCGACTCAACCAGCGGGAGCAGAAATGTCGAACCTCGAGATCGTCACCGGAGCAGGACCCGTCGGCTGGACCGTCGCCCGGCAGCTCGCCGAACAGGGCCGACGGGTGCGGGTCCTCACCCGCTCGGGCAGCGGCCCGGATCATCCCCTGATCGAGCGGCGGAAGGTCGACGTCTCCGACGCCGCCGCGCTGCAGGAGGCATTCGACGGAGCGACCGCCGTCTACCACTGCATCCACGCCGCCTACAACGCCGACGCCTGGGAGCGCGAACTCCCCGCCGCCGAGCAGACGGTCCTCGAGGCCGCCGGACGCGTCGGCGCGGTCGTCGTCTTTCCCGAGAGCCTCTACTCCTACGACGCGTCTCGGCAGCCGATGACCGAGCACACGCCGCGGTCGGCCGACTCCGGTAAGCGCGGCATCCGGACCCGGTTGCTGAAGGCCCGCGCCGAGTCCTCGACGCCCACCGTCAGCGTCGTCGCGTCCGACTTCTTCGGACCGCGGGTGCTGAACGCGCACGCCGGCGAGCGCATGGTGCCCGTCGTCCTCGCGGGCAAGACGATGCGCGTCCTCGGTTCCGCCGACCTGCCCCACTCGTTCACGTACATCCACGACTTCGCGGCCGCGATGATCGCCGCCGCCCACGACCCGGCGCTGTGGAACTCGGTGCTGCACGCACCGACCGCGCCGGCCGTCACCCAGCGGCAGATGGTCGAGGCCTATGCGAAGGCCGCCGGGGTTCCCGCCCCGAAGGTGGGCACCCTGCCCGGCTGGGTGATCCGCGGCGGCGGGCTCGTCCACCAGGGGACCCGCGAACTCGCGGAGATGCTGTACCAGTTCGAGGAGCCGTTCGTGATGGACTCGTCCGAGAGCGAGGCCCGCCTCGGACTGGCCCCGACACCACTCGACCGGGCTGCCGAGGAGACCGTCCGGTGGTGGCAGGACAGGTCGGTCGCGGCCGCCGGATAGGGTCCTGTGAATGGCGAAACAGCTCGGAGACCGGCGCGAGGCGTGGCGCAGAACGGCGTACACGCTCCGGCGGTCGCCCGGACTGGCCCGTCTCGCCACCGTGCGATTCGCCAGCCAACTCGGCGACGGCATGTTCCAGGCCGCTCTCGGTGGCGCGATTTTGTTCAACCCCGAGCGAGAGACGGATCCCGTCGCGATCGCCGCCGGCTTCGCGGTGCTGCTGCTGCCGTACTCGGTGATCGGACCGTACGCGGGCGCACTCCTGGACCGCTGGGACCGCCGCAGCGTGCTGCTGTGGGCGAATGTGCTGCGCGGACTGCTGATTCTGGTGACCGCCGCGCTGCTGGAGACCGGGACCGGCGAATCCGCGCTCCTCGTGCTCGCCCTCGCCGCCATCGGTGTGAGCCGGTTCGTTCTCGCGGGAGTCTCGGCGGCGCTGCCGCGCGTGGTGCACCGTTCCTGGCTCGTGGCCACCAATTCGGTGCTCACCACCACCGGTTCCGTCGTCGCCGCGCTGGGGGCCGCGACGTCCGTCGCCATCATCTCGTTCGTGGGCGCCGGTGACCGCGGCTCCGGAATCGCCGTGGCGGCCGCCGCCTGCGGTTCCGCGGTGGCCGCGTTCGCGGCGTCGCGCTTCCACCATCGACTTCTCGGTCCGCACGCCGACGAGAAGCCCGAATACGGGGCGGTCCGCGCCGTCGCCGCCGGACTGCGCAACGGGGCACTCGCCGTGTGGCATTCTCCGGGCGTCACGACCGCCATGATCGGGATCGGCACGCACCGGATCGTGTTCGGCGTCAACACGTTGATCATGGTTCTGGTGCTGCGCGACACCGCCACCGTCAGCGCCCTGCCAGGCGGCCTCGCCGGTTTCGGTGTCGCGCTCGGCGCCACCGCCACGGGCATGCTGCTGGCAGCGATCTCGACACCATTCCTCATTCCGCGCATCGGACGGTCCCGCACCATCGTCGGCGGCCTGATCCTCGCGCTCGTCGTGCAGTGCACGTTCGTCGCGACCCTCACGCAGGCGTCGCTGCTGTGCGGCGCACTGCTGCTCGGATTCGCCGGGCAGTCCATCAAACTCAGCGGTGACGCGGCGATGCAGATCGAGATCGAGGACGACCGCAGGGGACAGGTGTTCGCACTTCAGGACACCGTGTTCAACGTCGCGTTCATCGGGTCGATCGCCGCCGCGTCCCTCGTGATCACCCCCGACGGCCGATCACTCGCACTGGTGCTGGCGGGTGGGGCGTTCTACGGCCTCGGACTGGTCGGCGTGCTGTTCAACACCCGGCGCGAATCTGCCTGAGAACCGGGCTGTTCCGATCCCGGCATCGGCACGTTCTGCAGGCGGACCTGACCGCGAGCCACCTCCTTGCCGGTGTCGGACGCCGTGATCACCACCGACCACAACTGCTGCACGCGGCCCTGCTGGATGGGCACCGCGACCACGTCGACCCGCCCCTCGGTGCGGGCCCGCAGGAAGTCGGTGCCGTTGTGCACGCCCACCGCGAACTGACCGCGGTCGGCGACGGCCGTGCTCGCGCCGATGCTCGCGGCCGATTCGACCGCCGTCGTGTAGACGCCGCCGTGCACGACTCCCCACGGCGTGTGATGGTCGGCGGACAGGTCGATGTGGCCGACCACCTTCGTTCCCGACACTTCGTCGAGTTCCAGTCCGGCTGCGACGACGAAGGCGCTCGCCGCCTCGCGGGTCAGATCGGTCATCGTGTGTTCTCCTCGTCGAACCCTCGGTAAGTTTGAAATCCCAACCCACCTTGCCCGGCTTGGGCGCCGACGTCAATGGTCCCGGCCGTACCGGATCCATATGACGGCTGGACGCAGCGCGACCGCATCCGGTACCACCGAACGAGAGCGAATTCCGCTGCTGCAGGGTCTCGAGAACCTTGGCCAGTTCTCACTGTCGACCGTCACGTAATTCCCCAGGGGTGTCCGTCACGTAATTCCGACTTATATGAGTGTCAGCGGCGTGACGGGGTTCGTCTACCCGT
>NZ_JARJBD010000169.1:0-9897 GCF_029269925.1 Rhodococcus sp. T2V | reverse complement strand
ACCAGCGCAAATAGCATTTGTTAACAAAAATTCCCGAGAGAAGCCTGGACCTGGGGTGAGGAATCTCAAGTGGCGAACTGGTCTTGGTCAAGGCTGCTGGCAGACCGGGGGATCCGGAGAATTTCGCCTTTGGATCTTGCTTGATTCACGTAAGTGGCCGCGGTGGAGGATCTGCGAAGCGCGGATGACGGCGTCGAGGTAGATCGCTGCATCCGCATCGACAAAGCCCAGCTCAACCAGCCATACATGGCCCTTCGTGCACTCGGCCGCAGCTTCGTTTACGTGCTCCCATCCAGCCCGAACGATCAGAACGCGAGCAATCCGTAGTGGCAGGCGAGCAGCACGAGCAAGATTGAGTGACAAAAAGGGACGATCAACTGTCACAGGACAACCGACACGAAACTGGAAACCGCTCGCTAGACCTTCAGCCAGGTGTACATTCACACGCTCGGTGTCACTTCAGGCGCTTCCGACCTGTGGGTTCTCAACGTCTAGTGTGTCCGCGGCTCAGTCCCATGTCTGGCAGATCCGCTTTCGAGTCCGGCAGACGGGTTGACTCCCGGGCAAGCGCGAGGCACCTCAGATCTCCACTGCCCGGGCGCAGGGTGGACCGGCCGCCCGTCGACCCGGGTCAAACGGCGCCCACATGCCCTGCACCGGTACGCTATCCGGAATCTCCTCGGCCATCGGGCCCACCAGGTCCCAGACCGCCTCGGCTGGCCTTCCCGGACGGTTCTCGGAAGGTCCACCGACCGACGGGAGAGCGGGAAGGTGACCGTCCTAGAGTCGCATCGAGCCGGACTCCAGGTACCGCTGGTGGAACGAGAACGCCTCCCCGAGCAGGTGCGGCGTCTGGCCGGCTCCCGCAGTGGCGTTCGCCCGCTCGACGTAGTCGGTGAGCAGCGGCCGGAATTCCGGATGCGCGCAGCGCTCGATGATCACCCGGGCCCGACGACGCGGCGACAACCCCCGCAAGTCGGCGAGGCCCTGCTCGGTGACCAGTACCTGGGTGTCGTGCTCGGTGTGGTCGACGTGCGGGGTCATCGGGACGATCGACGAGATCGCCCCGTTCTTCGCCGTGGACGGGCTGAGGAACATCGACAGGTATCCGTTGCGCGCGAAGTCCCCGGATCCGCCGATGCCGTTCATGATCTTGGTGCCCATCACGTGCGTCGAATTGACGTTTCCGTAGACGTCGGCCTCCAACATCCCGTTCATCGCGATGATTCCCAATCGGCGGACCAACTCGGGATGGTTGCTGATTTCTTGCGGGCGGAGCCGGATGTGCTGCCGGTAGAAGTCGATGTTGGAGGTAAACTCCTCGATCCCGCCCTCCGAGAGCGCCAGCGCGGTAGCCGACGCGAACCGGACGGTGCCGTTTTTGATCAAGTGCAGCATCCCGTCCTGGATGACCTCGGAATAGCAGGTCAAACCCCGATACGGGCCGCGATCGAGCCCACCGAGCACGGCATTGGCCACGTTTCCGACGCCCGCCTGCAGTGGCAGCAGGGTATTTTCCGGGAGCCGACCACGCCTCACCTCGTGGTCGAAGAAGTCCAGCACATGCGCCGCGATCGCCTCACTGACTGCATCCGGCGCGGTCAGCGCGCTCGCACTGTCGGGGGCATTCGTCTCCACCACCGCAACGACCTTGGCCGGGTCCACCCGGTAATGCGGTTGCCCGATGCGGTCCTCGACGTCGGTGAGTTCGATCGGCCGGCGGTGTGGGGGAAGCGCTGTGCCGTAGTAGATGTCGTGGATACCGTCCATCGCGTCAGGAACCCACGAGTTGACCTCGAGAATGACTCTCTCCGCGACGTCGAGCCACGTCTTATTGTTTCCGACCGACGCGGAGGGGATCAGCTCGCCGGTCTCGGTGATGCCGGAGACCTCGACGACCGCGACGTTCACCGCGCCGTAATATCCCTCCCACACCTGCTGTGCCACGTGCGAGAGGTGGATGTCGACATAGTCCATCCGTCCCTGGTTGATCCTGTGCCGTGCAGTGGATTCCGCCTGGTATGGCATCCGCAGGGCGATACCGTCGACCTCGGCGAGCATCCTCTCGGTCTCCGTCGACACGGACGCCCCGGTCAGCAAGTCGATGGTGAAATTCGCGCCGGCCGCGCGGGCGGAGTGAATCCGATCAGCCAGGGCCGGGATGATCGCCTTGGGTGTCCCTGCACTGGCGAAGCCGCTGACAGCGACGGTGTCACCCGGACCGATGGCCTTCACCGCTTCCTCCGCCGACGTCACCTTCTGCTGGAACGCCGAATGTCGAATCCGACTCGACTGCAACGGGGACGCGGGATCACTGATCTGGAGGCTCACGGCGGCCAGTGTAGGAGTGGGCGACGTGACGCGAACACCCCGAAAGATCGTGATGTTCACCGGATCACATCCGGTGTTCGCCACTGCCCGCCGTCCTCGACCGTTCCTCGCGGCGGACCCGCCGCTCGTCGGCTCCATGAGGTCGCCTGCCGAGTCGCGTCCGAATGCGCGTTGAATCGTGATCCTGGTCACTGCCCGGGCGCTTCCGTGAGAGGGCCGGGCGATCATGACGCCGACAGGTCACGATTCCTGCTGTTTGACAGCGGTGGTCACCCTCCAACTTGACGTCTGCATCGACCGGCGTGTCCGCCGGGTCGGAACCGTCCCGGAATGCGCGCCGCGAAGCGCGAGTCCGTCAGCATGTACTCGGCAAGGATCCGTTGACCGAGTATCCGCCATTAATCTGATTCTCACGCAGGGTTCCCAAACCGTGCGGCAGTATCGGCATTCCAGAAAGGCCGACTACGGCCAGGCATTCCCGACCTGCTCGCCCAGTTCGACAACCGTCCCATAGCCCCTCATGGCAGGGGATGAACGGTGGGGTGGGCTTTACCGGCCAGTCTCGGTCCGCGGCATTGTGGCAGGGGACCTCGTTGCGTCTGTGTGATTCACAACACCACGAGCCCGGGGGTTTGCAACTACGTTGGGTCGGCGGCGGCTATCTGCCAAGCTCGCCAAGGCTGACTCCAAGACCTTCCATCTGATGCTGGATTCAGGGGCCGGGACGCCGTAAGCGGATCGCTGACCGGTCATCGATCAGAGTGCTTCGCTCTACCCTCTCTGTATGAGCACGTCGGAGACCTGGTGCGCTGACTTCGCGGACCGGGCCGCGCGGCGGGCCAGCGAGCCCGAGCCGGACTGGTCCCGCAGTTGCCAGCTGCATTCGGCGGTGGCACGGAGCCTGCGGAAGTTCCAGGTGGGAGAGAGCGGCGACGGTGCCCACCTGATCGTCAATGCGGACGCTGCGGGTGACCCCGACTACGCAGCCTCCGTGCGACTGTTCGTCGCCGAGGAACAAAACCATGCGCGGATGCTGGTGGAGCTGCTGCGATCCAGCGGCGTCCCGACGATCGGCCGGCGCTGGTCCGACACCGTCGTGCAGCTGCGTCGGCTGATGAGGTTGAGGCTCGAGCTCATGGTCCTGGCAGTCGCGATGCCCGCGCTGATGAGTGTCCCGGCATGCCGGTGCCGAAACGGCGTGACGGGTGCGTTAGTGGTGTTCGCGTTCGCCGGTGCCGCGGGTGCGGGTGGGGCCGTCCCGCAGGCGGGGATTCTGCCCGGAGACTGACCGCCGTCCGGGCCGCGCCGCATCACTCGCGGACCGGTCCTGCTCAGCGTCGACCTCGGAGGCACGGGCGGCACCAATGTGG
The DNA here is from genome assembly GCF_029269925.1 of Rhodococcus sp. T2V. Taxonomy (NCBI): domain Bacteria; kingdom Bacillati; phylum Actinomycetota; class Actinomycetes; order Mycobacteriales; family Nocardiaceae; genus Rhodococcus; species Rhodococcus sp. T2V. The sequence continues at coordinate 6,196 of NZ_JARJBD010000169.1, read as the reverse complement.
TCTGTCTGGTCTCGGGATCCTGCTCGGCGCGCAGTTGCGCGCTGTCGGCTTGCAGGCGGCGGTTGTGGCGTTCGAGTTCGTCCGTGCGGTGCTCGCGGTCGAGAACCCGGCCGATACCGACGAGGTTGACGCCGGCGTCGATGAGTTCGGCGATGCGCCGAAGCCGGGCCAGGTCGTAGTCGCTGTAGCGGCGGGTGCCGCCGGCGGTGCGGCCCGGGGTGATGAGCCCGTAGTCCTCGTACAGGCGCAGTGCCGCGACCCCGAACCCGGACAGCTCGGCGGCCACCGAAATGCCGTAAACACTTCGCAGCGACGGTGATTCGGAGTCGTACCGCTCGAATTTTTCGGGCACTTTTGCTCCGATCGGGAATTTTCTCGCACAACCTCTTGTCATGATCTACGACAGATGCTGTACTAAATCTACAGCTTCTGCTTGAGATTACCTGGTGAGATGAAGAGGTTTCAGGAGGTAGACACGATGTTGATGCGTACGGATCCGTTCCGCGACCTCGACCGTCTGACACAGCAGTTCCTCGGCACCGCGGCCCGTCCGGCGGTGATGCCGATGGACGCCTGGCGTGAACAGGACCGGTTCGTGGTGGAGTTCGATCTACCCGGTGTCAATGCCGACTCGCTGGATCTGGACGTCGATAAGAACACTCTGACTGTGCGCGCCGAACGGTCGGCGCTCGACGAGAACCGAGAAATGGTTGCGGCCGACCGTCCGCGCGGGGTGTTCAGCCGGCAGTTGTTCCTGGGGGAGAACCTCGATGCGGACAAGATCGAGGCAAGTTACGACGCCGGGGTGCTGCGGTTGACGATTCCGGTCGCGGAGAAGGCGAAGCCCCGCAAGATCGAGATCGGTAGTGGGCATTCGGAGAAGAAGGCGGTCAACGCCTGAGGCGCGGGCGACAGGGCGACCGTCAACGCTCGACCGAGGCGACAAGGCTCGGGAGGGGGTGAATTGTCGATGACATTGGCGCACATGGTCACCGAGGTGAACGCCACCGAGGTTCCGGAGCGCAGCTTACGCAAGGTGGTGTGGCCGTGGCACGAGCTCGAGTACGCAGTGCTCGAGGCCGATTCGGATCGCATCCTCGCCGACGCGCTCACGCCGCAGGCCGTTGCTTCCGGTGGGACGGCGGATCGGCGGCGCGGGAGGTCGGGCCGGAGTGCGCACCGGCTGCCAGCCCGATGATGTTGTGCGACAGGACCCCTCGTCCTGTCGCACGATTGACGGGTTCCGCTGCGGCGAGCGGGCGCGGGTGAGTACGGGCGGTACCGATCAGCGGTATGGCGGCCGGTGCGCCCCCACGCTCCGGGTGGGGTGCTGATGCCTGGGCTCGACATCGAGGGACACGACGGAGGCGGCGGTCTCTGGGTGCCTCCCCACCTTCGGGGCTGACCGAACTATGGGTCTGACGAGGTGTGATGCCTACGGTAGCGAGGGTCTGATTGACGTCTCGATGAAATCGGAAAGGAGTAGTCGGCGTCACATGCCCGCAGCCACGGTTTCGGGGGACGGCGGGAGAGCGGGCGCTCGGCCCCGTCGGTGACGGGAGGTCCTCGTACGGCGGGCACGGTCGGCGATGGCATGGTCACCGGGTCTGTCGCCGCGTGGACGGGAGGTCGGTCGTCGGGTCCGGCGGCGGCCCGCCGGCCAACTGTGGCCCGCCGTGGGCGGCGGTGAAGGCGTGCGCGAGGCTGTCGAAGGTGCGCACCGTGTCCATGCCGACCCGTGCGATGATGCGGCGCAGAGGGTGAGGTGCGGCGACGGTCAGGTGGCCGCGTTGCTCGCGGATCCGGGGGCCGGCCTCGGCGAGTGCGGACAGGGCCGCGGATCCGACGAAGGTGGTGCCGAGCAGGTCGACGACGGCGCTGCGGCCGTGCAGCACGACTTCGTCGAGGCAGGCGGTGAGTATCGGGGCGGTGACTGCGTCGACGTCGCCGCTCAGGCGCAGCACGATCGGACCGCCGGTGGGTTCGTCGATCTTCAGGGTGAAAGGGCAGTGGGCGGAGTCGGCTCGGTCCCAGCCGGCGGTCTCGGACAGGGACAGGCGTAGGCGTTGTGGGCTTTCGATGACCGATCGCAGGTAGGTCATGGTCGCTCCCGGGTGGGGGCGGTCGGGGAGCGGGCACCCTGCCGGTGGGGGCGGGGGTCGGTGCACGCACAGCGGCCGCAGTGGATGAAGTTCGGCGGCTGCTGTCTTAACCTGTGACGACGACGGTAATCGGGCTGCAGCCGGAATGAAACCCCAGCATCGGCACAGCACCCGCCGGTGTGGCGCCGACGCCCACCTCACCCGGCCGCGTCGCGGCTCGGCGGGATGCCTGCCCTTCTCGCGCGGACGCTCTCCAAACGAGGACACGCCTGGGGGTCGCGCCCGGTCAGTGGTGCCAGTGCACCGGGCCGATCCGCACGGTGATGCCGAACATGCGGCGGGCCGCGGGACGCGGCACGATCCGCACGCGAATCCGGGGTGGGTCGGGTGCCGGTGGGGGCGGGGCCCGCCTCTGCTGCGGGTCGGGCTCGGCGTCTCGGGGGTCGGTGTGGTCGTGGGCGCGGCGGACCGGGTCGCGCAGCAGGGTGTAGGCGGCGAGGATCTGTTGCAGGTGTTCGTCGGCACCGGGGTCCGCGGGCCCCGGTCCGCGGGTGTCGGGGTGGTGTAGGCGCAGCAGGCGCCGGTAGGCGCGGGCGATCTCGGACTGGGAGGCCGCAGGGGTCACTCCCAGCACCCGGTACGGATCTCGGTCGATGCTCATCGTCCCCATTCCTCGCCACGTCGTCTACCGCGGCGTTGGTCGTGTCCACGCCCATCTCACATGCGTGGTCGGATCGGCTGTCGGCGTCGCGCGTATGCAGCGGCCCTGGCCGCCGTTCGGGTACGCATCCGGGGCATCGGCACCGACAGTCCGCTCTCGACACCGCTCTGCCGGTTCCCGCGTGTCGTGGTTCGTCGCGGGTGTGGCTTCGTGTGCGTGGCGGGTGCCGGAGCCGGGGCGGCCGACGTCGAATTCGGAAGGGTGCCATCGTCAATGGCGGTGCGCCGAAAACATCATCGCTGTGGGTGTGGTGGCGCCGGTGTGTCCCGTCGGTGGGTCGGCGGCCCCGGATCGGTGCCGGGTACCAGGGGGTTCGCCGCGCCGCGTCCGCGCAGTGGACAGGTGGCGGAGACGCGGCGGCGGTCGAACCCGTCCGTGGATTTCGTTGCGGTGTTGCCTCACTCCTTTCGTGATCGTTCTCGAGCGGTTCCGGTCTCATCCGTCGAACCGGGCGTCTCACCGCGGGTGTTCGAGTCGCATCCCGGCCACCCCCCGGTGGGCTCGCTTCCGCCGGGTGGTGAGCGCTGGGTGGCCCGGATCTGCGGGGCCGGGGGAGCGGTCACCGGCCACCCCGACCACCGGGGACGCGGCCGATGCCGCGGGCCGGATCGTGCGGTGGCCATCGTCGCGAGCAGGACCACGGTCTGCGGGGTGAGCGCGTCGGCGAGGATGCGGTCGGAATCGGCGACGAGCAGCTCGTAGTCGAGCTCGTGCCACGGCCGCACCGCCGCGCGTGCGAGGCGCTCCGGTGTGCCGGTGCCGGGTGCTGCGGTGACCATGATCGCCGGGGTCATCGATGTTCACCCCCTCCTGGGAGGGCTGTCACGGTGTGGGTCAGGCGGTGACGGCCCTGCGCTCGGAATGGTTGCTGATCTCGATCTTGCGGGGCTTGGCCTTCTCCGCAATCGGGATCGTCAACCGCAGCACCCCGGCGTCGTAGGACGCCTCGATCTTGTCCGGGTCGAGGTTCTCGCCGAGGAACAGCTGCCGGCTGAACACCCCACGCGGACGCTCGGAGGCCACCATCTCCTGCTTGTCGTCGAGTCCGGGCCGCTGCGCCCGCACGGTCACGGTGTCGCGTTCGACGTCCAGATCGATCGACTCCACCTGCACGCCGGGCAGGTCGAACTCCACCACGAACCGGTCATCCTCGCGCCAGGCGTCCATCGGCATCACCGCCGGCCGCGCCGCGGTGCCGAGGATCTGCTGCGTCAGACGGTCGAGGTCGCGGAACGGATCGGTGCGCATCAACATCGTCTCCACCTCCAGAAACCCTCTCATCCCAACAATTAAACTCCAGCAGATGCTGTAGATTCGGTATAGCATTTGTCGTAGACTATGACAAGAGTCTGGGCGAGATAATTTCCGATCGGAGCACGACATGACTCCAGAATCCGAGCGCGACACCGAGATCCGCTCCCGACGCGGGGTGTACGGCATCTCGGTGGCCGCCGAACTGTCCGGATTCGGGATCGCGGCGCTGCGGTTGTACGAGGAGTACGGGCTGCTCACTCCGGCCCGCACCGGGGGTGGTACCCGTCGCTACAGCGACGACGACCTGGTCCGGCTCCGGCGGATCGCCGAACTCATCGACGCCGGCGTCAACCTGGTCGGTATCGGTCACGTCCTCGACCTCGAGCGCCGTACCGGGGAACTCGAAGCCGACAACGCCCGTCTGGAAACCGACAACGCCCAGCTGCGCGCGCAACGACCACCGCCGCCGTAACGGGCCGCGCTAGGCCTCGTCGAGTGAGCGATCCCCGACCGTTCGACTGGTGAATCATGGTCTCTACGGCGCCGGTCGGACGGCGACGTCCTTGTGCGCGCACACGCGTGAGTTGTCAGAAATGGGGTAGCGCGCAGACCAGAAAAATCAGACCTGCCGCGATGCCGAACACTCCGGCGAGCACGCCGAGAAGCACTTCCAGGGATGTGGATTTGTCGTCGGTGACGTCCGGGCGCCGGAGGCTCAATGCGCCGGTGACGAGGGCGGCCCCACCGAGGATGATGCCGAACCCGAACATCCAGAACATCACGATGGACAGGGCACCGAACATGATCGCCGCATCGGACAGGCACGTCCCGAGGCGCGGGGTGGGAGCAGTGGGGGAGGAATTGCGCGCGGGTTCGGAGGCGAACGGACGGGCGGCGGTGGTCATGATCCTCCTTCATCGGACCGGGGAACGGCGACTCTGTCGACACGGCGGCGGCCGGGCGAGACGGGAGCTCGGCGAGTCTGCGGGCGACGCCGCGAATACGTATCTGGGTTATTTTCCAGCCATCGCAAATCTCGAAACCGGGCCGGAATCTCGCGTCGAGGAGACAGAGCAAAACGTCTCTGCGCCAGCGAAGCCCGATTCGAGAGCGCGTGGGGTGCCATCGACATGAGCACTCGCAATCATTGCTTATCAATTTCCGCATGCATGCGCAACTGGATGGCAATGATGGCGCTGGGGAGGGTCGAGTGCTAATTTCTGGTGTGCACAGTGACCGCGCTCGTCGGGTGACGGGTGCCGGAGTTGAGGGGAGGTGTGCTGCTGTGCGCCACGACGATCGACATCAGCAGCAACAGTTCGGTGACCCCACCGTCGAGGTCCCGCTGGTGCTGGGTGAACCGGTGCGCTGGCCGGAGCCGAGCCCACTGGCGAACTGGTGGCAGCAGATACTGTTCGGTGAACGGGAGGCCACGTGAGAACCATGCGCCCGCCGAAACCGTTTCCTCCTGCAGCCGTTGCGATCACGTGTACCGGTCGCGGGACGGCGACCGGTCCTTCGCCGCTGCGATAGCCTGGTTGAACGGGTGGGAGATCGGTGACGGTGTCCTGTGTCCCGGCTGCGCCTCGGTCGGCGCGGTCACGACCTGAAGGGACCGTCTCCGAGAGGCCACGCGCCTGCACCTGCGGTGAACCGGCACGGTACCGCTCGGCCTCAACGTGACGTTGCCGGTCGGCGGCCGCCGCAACTTCGCCGGATCGATGATCGGCGGCTCCGCCAGTTGCAGTCTGGGCTCCCGAGTTTGCCCGGTGAGATGAGCGGGCGCGGAGTGATGAGTGGAGCACAACGCACCCGCCCCCACCGGCGAAAACGTCATAATAGCCTTATCGGCTAAATGGAAAGGTTTGTCTGTCAGTACATTTGGCAGTCGACACTCCCGGAATGATCGCCATCGCCGCAGGGCGTTGGGGCAAGCCGCATCCAGGATCAGTTCTTCGCGGAGAATGCCTGCCGGAATCGGTCTACCGACGGTTGTCCGCGCCGGTCGCTGCGAAGGCGGGAGCCCACGTCGTCACGGGCGAACCCCCCACACGGATAAGTCCTCCGCCCCGGCTGACATCTGGGCGCACGCGAACGTGGGCAATGAGCCGCACAAGGG
>NZ_JARJBD010000168.1:0-9946 GCF_029269925.1 Rhodococcus sp. T2V | reverse complement strand
GTGCCCTCGCCCAGTCCGAGGTGCAGTTCGAGCGACTGGTCGAGGTGCTCGATCCACCCCGCTCACCATCGCTGCACCCGTTCTTCCAGGTCGCGCTGTCGCTGAACAACTTCACTCCCGCCACGCTCGATGCCGAGACGTTGCGCTTCGAGATCACCCCCCGGCCCCTCGACATCGCGAAATGCGACCTGCATTTTCATTTCACCGAACGCCACGACACCGACGGTCAGCCCGCCGGCATCGCTGCCGAACTCGTGTACTCGACGGACCTGTTCGACGCCTCCACCATCCGGTCGTTCCTCGACAGTCTCCGCGCCGTCCTCGCGGAGATCACGCCCTGAACCCTGCACCGCCCGGGTCTGCCTCCCACTCCCTACCGGTGGGTTCCTCCGGCCTCAGCGCTTTCTCAGCGCGGCCCCGCGATACTGGCGTCGTGTCTACTGTCAGCGGCTTGCCCGCGCACGTGCTGTTCGTCCACTTCATCGTGGTCCTGGCTCCGCTGACGGCGATCCTGGTCATCGTGTGCGGTGTGTGGCCCGCCGCCCGGCGTCGGCTCGTCTGGCTCACTCTCGTCCTGGCCGCCGTGACCACCGTCGTGACTCCGCTGACCACCGACGCCGGCGAATGGCTCGAGAAGCACGTTGCTCGGTCGGCCGCCGTGCACGCCCACACCGAGCTGGGTGACACGATGATCTACTTCTCCGCCGCTCTCCTTGTGGTGGCCCTGGCGCTCACTGCGGTCCATCTGCGCGAGCGAAAGACGGACCCGTCCCGGCCGCTGTCGCTGATCGTCGCCGCCCTCGCGCTGGTCGTGGCCACAGGGACCATCGTTCAGGTCTACCGAATCGGCGAATCGGGTTCGCGGGCCGCGTGGAGCGACGTCATCACCACCACCGACGCCGCCCCGTAACGCCACCCGATAGCAACGGATGCGGCAGGGAGAGGCAGTCTGATGAGGGTGCTGGTCGTCGAGGACGAAGCGCGGTTGGCGAACATGGTTCGCCGCGGCCTCGAACTCGAGGGGTTCGTGGTGATCACCGCCGCTATCGGTGAGGACGGCCTCTGGCGCGCCACCGAGGACACCTTCGATGTGATCGTTCTCGACATCATGCTGCCGGGAATCAACGGATACGACATTGTCCGTCAACTTCGCGCCAAGCAAATCTGGACCCCGATCTTGATGCTGACCGCCAAGGACGGCGAGTACGACCAGGCCGACGCGTTCGATCTCGGCGCCGATGACTACCTCGTCAAACCGTTCTCGTTCGTGGTGCTCGTCGCACGCTTGCGCGCGCTGGCGCGGCGCGGCGCACCAGCGCGCCCGGTGTTACTCACCGCCGGTGATCTGAGCCTCGACCCGGCGCGGCGACGCGTCATGCGTGGCAACGAAGAGTTGGCCCTGACCCCTCGCGAATTCGGGGTCCTCGAATTCCTGTTGCGTAACCCGGACGCTGCCCTGACGAAGGGCGAAATTCTGCGCAACGTGTGGGACGCGCACTACGACGGCGACGAAAATATCGTCGAGGTGTACGTCGGGTATCTCCGCCGGAAGATCGACGCCCCCTTCGGCGCGCACACCATCGACACGGTCCGCGGCGTCGGATATCGGCTCACGACTCGGCCGGAGACACCGGACTCACCGGACTCACCGGAGTCACCGGTGTCACCGGAGTCACCGGAGTCACCGGAGTCACCGGAAGGGTGACCACGACCTGCACCCCGCCCTGCGCACTCTCACCGATCCGCACCGAACCTCGGTGGGCGGACACGATTTCCGCGACGATGGCCAAGCCGAGTCCGGAACCGCCGCGGTCGCGTTCACGGGCGTTGTCCAGTCGCACGAACCGTTCGAAGACCCGGGCCCGGTCAGCCTGCGGGATGCCCGGCCCGTCATCGGACACCGCGATCTGCGCGGTGTTCCCGCGCCGCGAGACCTCCACGTGCACCGTATGTGCCGCGAACCGGACGGCGTTGTCGATGAGGTTGCGCATCACACGCTCGAGTTGTGTGCGGTCGCCGCGGATCCGCACGGGAGCCAGTGAGGCGATGACCGTCTTGCCGGTCTCGCCGCGGGCGCGGTGGACCTCGGTGTCCACCACGTCGTCGAGGTCCACGTCACCGAGCCGCAGCGGCAAGCCGCGCTCGTCGGCGCGGGCAAGAAGCAGCAGATCGTCGACCAGCAGGTGCATCCGGGTGACCTCGGGCAGCAGCGTGTCCCGTACCAGTTCGCGGTCGAGTAGTTCTGGTCGGGCGTCGGCCAGTTCCAAGGCCATGGTGACGGTGGCCAGTGGGCTGCGCAGCTCGTGTGATGCGTCGCCGACGAATCGGCGTTGCGCCGTGTGGCCGGCCTCGAGTCGGGTGAGCATGTCATTCATGGTCCGCGCCAGCGCCGCGATCTCGTCCCGGGGCGCTGGCACCGGAATCCGTTCACCGAGGTCGGTACTCGAAATCGTGGCGACCTGGGTGCGGATTTGTTCGACCGACCGCAGGGAGCGCCGAACCAGTTTGTAGGTCACCACCGCGGCGACGAGGGCGATGACCGGACCGCCGAGGGCGAGCAGCCCACCCACCGTGGCGAGGGTGGCTTCCACCGGTTCCTCGCTCGCTCCGACCAGGACGGTGTACTCGCCTCCGACGCCGCGGGCGCCCTGCACGGTGATCCGCAGATCCGCACCGGGTTCGGCCCGCCCGATCAGTCCCGGCACCGGCGGACCACCGGCAGGTGGCCGCACATCGGTCGCCGGAGTGCCGGGGTCGGTGTCCGATGTCCGCACCACCTGTCCGGCCCGGTCGACGACCTGAACGAGCGTGATGCGTTGAGTGGTGTCGAGGAGCTGACTGTCGAGGTCAGCGGGTGGGTCCGACCGCAGGCTGGCGGTGATGTCCTGGGCTCGGGCGGTCGCGGCGTCGTCGAGGGCGGAGAGCAGGGACCGGTCCAGTACGAACAGCAACGCCGCCGCCCCGAGCCCCAGGGCGATGGTCACGACCGCACCGGCGACCAGTGCGGATCGGATCGCCAGCCCCCACACCGACGGTCTGAGCCACTCGGGTACGGATCTCATCCGGCCATCATCCGCCATCCGATCCTCTGGGACGCCAACGACAACCGCCGCAGCGGCGGTACACCAGACGGGTCCGCGCTCCTCTCAGCGTCAACACAGCGGCGTCGGCAGACACTGACGGTGTGGGAACACCGCAACGCCGGAGTTGGACACGGTTGTGCGAGCGGACCATGCGGACGGCGCTGGTGGGGGCATGGCCGCGCTCGCCGTCCTGTGGTCCGACCCGGCGGTAGCCGACCCGGTGCCGGATTCGACGATCCGCTACGTCGCCATGGGCGATTCCCGAGCCGCGGGCCCCTACCTGGCGCCGATCTCGCTGCACGCCGGTTGCTTCCGGTCGATCGAGGGATATCCGGGGGTTGTGGCCCGGGCGCTGCACGCCGACTCCTTCACCAATGTGTCCTGTTCGGGCGCGACAACCGAGAGTCTCACCACCGCGTCCCAATCCACCGCCACCGGTGCGGTACCACCGCAGATCGATGCCCTGCGACCTGACACCACGCTCGTCACAGTCAGTATCGGCGGCAACGACATCGCGTGGCAGTCCCTGGTGGCACCGTGTTACACCACCGTCCCAGCCGCCGACGCGCACTGTCGCACCGACCCGGAGACCATCCGTAGCATGAATTCCGCACTCGCCGCGCTGGAGCCGAAGGTGTCCGCGGCACTGGCCGCGATCGAGCAACGGGCGCCGACGGCCCGGGTGCTGCTCGTCGGTCACGGCGGGATCTTCGGAGCCCACGGTTGCTGGCCGAACATTCCCACCAGCGACGCCGATGCAGCCTGGATCTCGGGCTTCTTCGTGAGGATGAATCAGGTTCTCACTGCCGCGGCCACTGCCACCGGCGCCCGGTTCGGGGACGTTGCGACCGCCGCCATCGGACACGATGCCTGCGCCGGACCCGATCAGCGATGGTTCGAAGGCCTGCTCCCACAGTCTTTCGCCCAGTCGTTGCACCCCACCACCACCGGAATGCGGACGATCGCCGCCCTCGTCCTGACCGCCTCGGGTGTGTCCCCCGAGTACGCAGGCCATTGAGCTGTGGCTCGCGTTGTCACCTCATCTCGTGCTGTCACCTCCCGCTCCCCGATCCGGCCGGCCCACCGAGATCGACCGCCGATCGAGGCGGGTTCTCAGAGGTGGATTCTCATTCCGGCAGGTTCTCCAATCCGTGCGGAGCGACCCGCAGACACCAGTTTCCGGGCGGCCCTAGGACGAGGTCGGTGGGGAACGAGGTGGTCGGGAATGTCGTTGTGACCGTCGAGGTTCATCGGGTGAATGGTGCGCCGGGACAGGCGCACTGGCCCGGATCGCCGGTGGGCGTCGGGATGCTGTCCGGTTGGAGGTCCGCACCCTGTCCTCGACGCCGGGCCCGCAGACCGTTGATCACCAGCGGCAGAATCGACACCAGCACGACGGCGATCAGAATCACCTCGATGTGACCGCGTACGAACGCAATCCCGCCGAGCAGATAGCCCAGGACCGGAACCCCGACTCCCCAGGCAATGCCGCCGATGACGTTGTAGACGGCGAAGGTGCGGTACGGCATCCCGGACGCGCCGGCCATCACTGGTGCGATCGTGCGGGCGACGGGAACGAAACGGGCCAACAGGATCGTGCGCGGCCCGTAGCGGTCGAAGAACCGCCGCGACTGCTCGAGTTGTTTCGGGCCTATCCGCTTGGCGCCGGGCCGATGAAACACCGCGTCCCCGGCCCGCCGGCCGATCAGAAACCCGAGTTGGTCACCGACGATCGCCGCGGCCGGGATGGTGAGCAGCAGCACCCACAACGGTGCGAACGGATGCGGCTGGGCGGCGAAGACACCGGCCGTGAACAGCAACGAATCCCCCGGCAGGAAGAAGCCGACGAGCAGACCGGTTTCGATGACCACGGCACCGAGGACGCCGAGCAACCCCAGGGTGCCCAGCAACGTCGGCGCGTCCAGTAAGCCCAGTCCCAGTGCCACATTCATGCCGCATATCCCATCGTCGTCGGGTCGCTGCGACCCGAGTGCGTGTAGTTCTCGTCCAGACTCGCAGCCACCCGGGCGCGGGTCCGGTCCATCCAGGTCGTGTAGAGCGCCCCGCCGATCACCGCGGCGAGACCACCGAGGAGAACACCGCCGACCACGTCGGTCAGCCAGTGTTCACCGAGGTACAGGCGCGTCACCGACACCACCACGGTCGCCGCCGCAGCCAGCACCAGCAACAGGACACGACGGGCCGGCGGCAGCGCGTACCCGAACATGACGGCGGCCATCGTCAACAGAGCCATCGCCCCGGTGGCATGCCCGGACGGAAACGAATGGTCCGTCTCGAGCAACACCTGGGACACGATCGGGGGGCGAGCGCGACCGACAACAGATTTCGTCACGGTGGAGGCCAGTGCCGCGGCACCGACGGTCCCGATGAGAACCACCGCCGGGATCGGTGAGCGGGCCCGCCGGGAGCACACCGCGCCGATCACGACCGCGGCGATGATGGTGCCCGCCGGTCCGCCGGCATCGGTCACCGCGATGGCCGGCCCGGTCACCCAATCCGACCGGTGCCCGGTGAACCAACCCAGGACCGCCGGATCCGCACCGGTCAACCAGCCCCCGGTCCTGACCTGATAGGCCAGCGCGACGAACACCGCCGCCAATCCGGTGCACTGCACGGCGATCGCCGCCGCGGCCGGACCCCGGCGATCACCCTGTAGGCTCCGCCAGACCGACGCACCCAGGAACAGCGCCGCACCCCCGACCAACACGACCAGCACGAGCGTCGCGGCTCCGCTCTGATGTAGGTCCGCAACCACCTCGTGGGCCCGCCCGAGCAGATTGGTCTGGACCGGTGCATCGTGGGCCGTCGCCAATGACACCGGGGGTTGTACTGCTTCTCTCACACCCGCAGTATCAGTGTCCGCCGCTGTGGAGCCGCTGAGAGCGGGACGACGATCACACCCGGCCAGCCCGGGAGCGTGAATTTTCGGCACGAGCAAGCGCTCGGCCCCCGGGGCGTTCCTCAGCCGCAACCCGACACCGATGGTGTTGCGAACGCAGAGAAACCTTCCGTCCCTGCAGGGACGGGCCGGGCAGGAAGTGTGACTGCGGGTCCGTCACCGCCGCGGTCTGCCGCCCGAGGATGCCGGTACCTCGTTCGCAGCTCTCAGCCAATCCTCAGCGTGGCAGACGTACCGTCGGAACGGGTTGTCCTGATGACGGATGCCCTTATGACGGATACGGAGTCACCATGGTCAATCCAGCATCCGAACCTGCACCGGACGATCGGCCCACCCGAAGCGGGCCCACCGCCGACACAACCGCGGTCCCCTCGGTCAGGACGAGACCCACCAGCAACGCCGGCTGGGCGGTGGCCTCATTGCTGTTCTTCTGGCCGCTGGCGTTCTCGACCTTCCACCACGCATTCGAGGTCTACCCCAGATGGGTGGACGGTGATATCGACGGCGCCGAATACGCCTCCCGCCGAGTACGCAAGCTCGGGCAACTGTCGCTGTGGATCTTCGGCGCCTTGCTGCTGCTGGCGATCGTCCTCTACACGATCGCCGTAATTGTTCTGATCGCGCACGGCGGCGACGGAGGCGACTGGCACCACCACATGCGCGACTGACCCCGGGAAACAGTTCTCTGCGGTGACCGATGAACCGGCGCACACTCCCCGAGCCGAGGGAGCGAGGGTGCCCACGCTCCCCCGACAACACCCGAGCAGAACACAGAAAGCCCGTCTGCGCTACCCGCTCTCAGCGATTCCACAGCACCTGCGCACCAGACTGGAAGGGTGTCCGGCACTGTGCCCCTCGTTCAGGAGATGGTCACCGAGGTCATGACCGAGACCGCGACGATGGAGATCGCTCTTCCGGTCCTCGGGATCGCCCTGGCGGTGTTCGTCGCCGGTATGGTCGTCACCGGGTCCGGGCAGGCGAGCGGGTTGCGCACCGCGGCGTTGGCCCTGGCGCTGGGCATTGTCTGTATTCACATCCGCGACGGTGGTTGGCTGACCGGTGCCGACCGCCCCATCACCTCCGTGCTGGCAGCCCACCACAGTGCAGGACTCGATCACCTTGCGACCGTGGGCATCGCGCTCGGCGCCCCCGCGGGCGCGATCGCCGCGGCCGCAGCGGCCGGGATCGTCCTGATCCGGCGCGGTTGGCCGGTGCCGGTCGCGTCGATCATGCTGGGTGCAGTGATGGCCGCCGTGTTCGCAGGCGCCGCCCTCGGCACCGTGCTCGGGCCGGGCCAGGCAGTTGCCGGGGTGTGGCAGCCGGGCGACACCGGGAACGCGGTGCTGGCGAACCTCGCCGGGACCGCCACGGTACTGGGTATGGCGGCGGTGATCGCCGGTATCGGCCGCCGCCGCACCCGCCGGACGCTGCTGGCCGCCGCCGCGGTGATCGGCGTCGTCGCTCTCGCCGGTGCACGTCTGTATGCCGGAATGCCCCTGACCGGGGTGGCGGCGGGAGTGCTGGTCGCGGCGATCTGTCTGACGGTGGGGCAGGCACTGCTGGCGATGTTCGCGTCCCGGGTGCCACCCGGCCCTCTCGGAGCGGTATCCGAGCCTGGGTTCGTGCCGGCGCCTGGATGATCCACCGGAAGGGGGGCGCTCGCGGCCCTCGGCCCGAGTTGCGGCAACCGACTGTGGACAGGTGATGATGGTGCCATGCCGATCGTCGGTCGGCTCGCGAGATTTTCGAGCCGATGATGGCCTCCGGGTCCGCCGGGCGGTGTCAGGATGCCGGAGGTGAGACATGAGGTTCTCCGCTCTCGCGACACCGGGGTGGCTGATGTTCGCCGCCGTCGTCGGCGCGCTGTCGATCGGCTACCTATGGATACTGCGTCTGCGGCACAAATACACTCTGCGGTTCACCAACCTCGAACTCCTCGAGACCGTCGCCCCGACCCGGCCCCGATGGTCGCGGCACATCCCACCAGCATTGCTGCTGGTGGGACTGCTGCTGCTGACCGTCGCCCTGGCCGGACCCGTGGCGCAGACCAGAGTTCCGCGCAACCGCGCCACCGTGATCCTCGCGATCGACGTGTCACTGTCGATGCGCGCAACCGACGTGCCACCCTCTCGGCTGGCCGCAGCCCAGGCCGGCGCCAAAACGTTCGCGGACAACCTCACCCCCGGCATCAACCTCGGACTGGAGGCGTTCGCGGGGACGGCGTCGATGCTGGTCTCACCAGTCACCGATCACACCGCGACCGACAACGCCCTCGACCATCTGCAACTCGCCGAACGGACCGCGACCGGGGAAGCGATCTTCACCGCCCTCCAGGCAATCGACACCCTCGCCAGCGTACTGGGCGGAGGCAGCACCCCGCCGCCCGCCCGGATCGTCCTCGAATCCGACGGCAAACAGACCGTGCCCGCCGACCTGAACGACCCGCGCGGCGCGTTCACCGCGGCCCGCCTCGCGAGACAGCAAGGCGTCCCCATCTCCACCATCTCCTTCGGCACCACTGCCGGTGCGATCGACCTCAACGGCAGCCACATCCCCGTCCCCGTCGACGACGACTCTCTGCGACGGATCGCGGAGTTGTCCGGTGGCTCGGCCTTCACCGCGACCAGCGCGGACGAACTGCAAGCCAGCTACCAGAATCTGCAACAGCAGATCGGCTACGAAACCCACCTCGGCGACGCCAGCCGACCATGGCTGATCCTCGGATCCATCCTGATCGCAGTGGCTGCCGGCACCGCACTCGTTCTCCACCAACGCCTACCCTGAACACGCGGACCGCTGCGATGCACTCCCACGGCACCGTGGTCGGCGACCGGATAACAGGGCACTGCAGTGTCGAAACGGCACTCCACTCGGCGTGCGGCGCGCGGCGAACCATCCGGATTCACGAGACCGCCCTCATTCTCCGGACACGGCGGACCGCCTCGACCGGGGACCACGTGCCCTTGCGTGAGCGGACCAGCGGATAGCATCCCAGACCGAGAAGTGCCGCGGTGAAGTGCCCGACCGCCGTGAAGTTCAGGTCTATGAAAAGCGGGACGGCGAAGAACGCCAGCACAGCTGAGACGTAGAGGTAACGCCAGGGCGGGGCAATGCGGTACGTCAGCACCGCGATCACCCCGGCCAGTGCGTAACTGACCCCATAGTCGAGGGTGTCGACCGCCGACGCGGGGGTGTGGCCGTGGCGAATGGCCCAGTACAACGCGCCCTCGCTGATATAGGTCGCGCCGACGTGCGCGATCACCACCACGCACAACCACCGCAGTGTCCCCAGCCAACGCTCCGCCGGGACGTGGAAGATGTTGAACGAAATGAAGTAGGTGATCCATCCGCCGCCGGCGAGCCAGAAGGCACTCGAGATCAATACCCGAACGGGATCCTCGGCAAGATGATGCAGGTTGGTCGAACGATCACCCAGCACCACGTTCAGGACATCCGGGGGCAGGTGCCTCATCACCACCGATGTCACCAGCAGTATCGCCAGCCAGATGTAGGTCCCGGGTGCCCGCCGAACGTATGCCCACGCTGACCGCGGAAGGGATCGCAGGCGTGAGGAGATGGCGACGTCCATCGACTCAGTGTGCACCGGATCGCCCTGGGGCCGCTGAACCGGAGTGATAGCCCTGTGTGTCGGTCACGCGTCAGACCCAGGGCGCATCTGATGGCGGGCGGCCCGCGTCGTATGCGTTGCTCGACCGCGGCGGTGAGACCGGGATCGTGCCCGTGGTGCCCGAGTCCGCCGTCTCGGAGGCCGCAGCGATCATCACGTCCGACGCATCGGCGGGCAGCATCTCGGGTGTCCTCGCCGGCTGGATCACCAACTTCGGCATCAGTAGCGCGTAGAGGGCGATCCCCACCTCCGCCACCCGGGTTAGCGCGGATTTCCGTGTAGTTGATTAGGGGCAACCCGTTTTCGGGCCGAAGT
>NZ_JARJBD010000167.1:0-10373 GCF_029269925.1 Rhodococcus sp. T2V | reverse complement strand
CCGCGGCGCTGTCCCCCGGTGCTCCGCACCGGGAGACGGGGCGAGTCGCTGCGCTCCCCGCCAGGGAGCCGCTGCGCGGCTCGCAGTGGGTCGGTTCCCGTTGCCGTCGACCGAGTCGCTTCGCTCCTCTGCGTTCTCGAAACTAGGCTCTCACCTTCGTATTTGATCGGTGCAACGAGCAACGTTCCCGACAGGGAAACGAAGCTAGGGACGCGCGCAGGTGTGCCGGACTCGTCGCCCGCTCCCCTGCCCGACACCTTCACCGTCTACCCACAGCCTACCAAATCATCTCCGCATCACGCATATACCATTTGAACTCAAAGCATCCAAATATATTGTACTGCAATAAATTACGAATCTAACAAAGTATTTGCCGTGCATAATTATTGAAAATTGCTACTTACCAAGTAGTTGCCCAAAAATATTGATAATCAACAACTTTCAAAATCAGATCGAAACGGGCGAAACCGGCGCCCGCACCCCGGCGCCCCCCCAACAGGTCGCCGGCACCCCCACACCACCCCCTGCATCACACCCACATCACAAACCGAACACCAGGTCACAGCCCCATCACACACAGCGGTCCGCACCCCGCGCAGGATACGGACCGCCAGCAATGCGCAAGGATCAGCTCGTGACGACCTTCTCCAGGGTGCTCACCACAGCCGCGTCGAACTTGTCGAAGCGGCCCGAGATCGCGCGCCCCCCCTGATTCCGCTCGGCACACGAGGCACCCTTCGCCGGCTGCTCGTGATGCGCCCACGCGTTCACCGCCTGCACCACCCGAACGCAGATCCTCGCCAGATGCAGGCCCGCACATCACGGCGGTACATCCCCACCAACTCCTCCCGCACCCGGAACGCGATCGTGCACGAGCGACCCGCCTCCTTCCGGCACCGAATACCAGACGTCCAGGAACGAAAACCACTGCCGATCCGACACCACCACCGAGAACAGGTGCCGCAACGTCTCCGCGAACTCGTCAGCAGTCTCCTCCACCACACTCAACGCCCGCCGGGCCTCCTCCATCCGCAACCCCGACAACCGGCTGTGCCGAATCTTCACCCGCTGACCCCGCGCCTGCCCCAACGCGATCGCCATCGTCTTATCGCACACCGTCGCCGTCACGGTCCGCCCGTACGTCGTCGCCACACTCCCATCCAGCGACGTCGCCGCCCGCTGCGTGCCACCGCGACCATCTCCGCCAACGGCTGCGCCAGCACCGGGCGCGCCTGCTCGTCGAGCCCGGTCATCGACTCCACATCCGCCGGGAATTCCGATGCGGGAGGGGCCGTGCCGAGGGGGTGAAACGGATGCTTTCTGACACCCAAATGTCAGGAGTGGTTGGAGTACATCAGAACCGGGGTCACAGTCCATCCGTTCCGGCCTGGCCAGGTCAGGATCGCGTAGAGCCGCTGGTCGAGGATCCGGCGCGGCGCCGCACAGCCCACGACGGGGCGGGACGGATCGTGGTGGTGGCGGCGTCGCTCATTGCCGGCGGGCCGCCACGATGTTGCACTCGAAGGGCGCCTCGATGCTGCCGTCGGGGGTGGTGAACGGTGCCAGAACGTCGTGGGCGTCGGCGCGGATGCGCCGGTACACGTCGTCGGAGATCCGCTCGAGCAGCGGTGTGCTCTCGACTTCGGTAGTCACGAACGCGTCGACCGAAGGCGCCCGGTAGGTGCCCGAATTCGTGCGAACGGTCGTGACCTGCAGCCCGGCCGATTCGACGAGGCCCGTCAGCTCCTCGACGTCGCCGCACACGAAATAGGTACTCAGCAGCGACATGGCCTCGGTGCCGGCGTGGCGGGCCGCCATGTGGACGAAGGGTGCGAACGCGGGCTGGGCGTCGAGGGCGCCCGGGACCACGACCGCCACCGTCCCGCCGACCGTGACAACCCGGGCCATCTCCCGGAGCGCCCGGGGACGATCGGGGAAGAACATAAGCGCCATCTGACACAGGACCGTGTCGAAGGACTCGTCCAGGAAGGCGAGCGCCTCGGCGTTGCCCTGGCGGAACTCGATGTCGGGTCGGACCCGCCGGGCAACGGTCAGCATCGCCTCGTTCAGGTCCACACCGACGACCGTGCCGTCGGGTACCACCAGGTCGGCGGCGGTACGGGCGACGATCCCGGTCCCGCAGCCGACGTCGAGCACCCGCTGTCCCAGCGCGACGCCGGCAGCGTCGCAGAGGATCGGCGCCCACTGGGCGAAGAACGCCGGGACGAACGCGGACTCGTAAAACTCGGCCACTTCGATGGGGATCTGGAAAGACTCGGAAGATTCACCGGACATGGTCATGACCTCATCGTGCGCCCAGGCCGTGGGATGAGGGAAGCATCGGGCAACTACCCCATCCGGCACTGTCACGTTGACGGGTTCCGCAATCGACCCCACGCCCGTGCCCGGCAGAGCCGCCGTCGGCAGAGTTGCCTCGCTATCGTGTCTTTCGTTGCTGCTGAGCAGCTGTTGTCTACGGCTCCTGAACCAGCAGCAGCAACGCAACACGCCCTCGCCGCCGGCGCTGCACCGGCACCGGCACCGACAGCCACGAACGATGATCCGGACCGGCCAACACCTCCACCAACGCTCGGACCCGGCCGATCACTGCCCCGCATCCGCACCCGATCCGTCACCGGGTCCTCGATAGCGCACGCCAACACCACCGCATCGTCGAGATGACGCCCCCGATCGCGCGAATCCTCGAGAAAGGCCGCACCCTTAAGCACCCGAACGAAGTGAACGAGCCGTACGGATACACACTCGGCCGCACAACCTCGCCGTAGCGATGCCACAGCATCACCGCCGGCAGATAACAGAACAACCCCAGCAGACCCGCGATGACGACCAACGATATCCGCCAACTCCGCCCCGACCCCGCCGATGTCACCTCGTCCGCGCACGCAGCGCCTCCCGGACGGGGTCCAAACGAGAGGATGCTCTAGCCAACCTCTTCGGGAGCGACTGACAGACCGTTGGCCGATCTCACGAACCGAACGAGTTCGGTAACTCGATCTCTGAGGTCAAACCTGTCCAGGTGCTCCTCGGTGAGCATGCCCGACGCCAGCCCAGCTATAGCGATCTTGTCGAACTTCGGGTCACCTTTCTCCTTCGCGCTGGGCAAAGGGTTCTCCCACTGCCCAACAGCCTTGTATCGAATCTTGGAGTGAGCCTTCTGTGCGGCAGCCGTCAAAACCTCCGGCGTGAGGTAATTCTCGATCGTGTAGCACTTTGTCACCCAGGCAAAACCCGGTGCGGGCTCATCCGACTCGAACTCCGCCTTGATTCGCCGTTTTGTCGGATTAATACTCGCGCGGGAACTCTTCTTATCGGAGTCGATGACGACGGCGCTCGCGCGGTTCAGGCGCCTCAGGCTGATGAAATCGGAGAGCGCGTCCTCACTGGCACTGAGGTGTGCAAGGAGTTTGCCGCCATAGAACATGACCGAATAGTCGATACCTTCCACCAGTCCGGGGTCGATCAGTTCAAGCCACCGTCGAAGGTAGGTCCGGTCCGAGGGGCCCTCGACCCAGATGACGCAGTTGGCTTGCAGTAGATCTGAGGGTCGGTACCCTAGATCGTTACAGATTTGGATCAGTTCGTGTGGCCGGCGGGCCAGCTGTGAGACGGTGCCGCCCTTGGTGAGTCGAACGTGGTAAGCGGTCACCCTGCTGTCGTCGAGCAGGTGCGATGAGTGGGTCGCAATCACGTACTGGTTGGTGGTTTCGTCAGTCAAATAGCGGACGAGTTTCTTCTGCAGAAGAGGGTGCAGGTTCGTCTCCGGTTCCTCAACACACACCAACGAGTTCGCGGTGACGGTCGCGGCTGCCGCGAGCACGATGACCTGCTCGACACCGCTGCCGAGACTCGTCAGCGGGAGTACCCGCTGAGGTGTCTCGACCTGGATAGTCGAGAAGTCGTGCGGGATATTCAGAGACGCGTCGGGGTCGCCCAGCACCATGTGCACGAAGCGATTGATTGCCGCCCACTTCGGTCGTGCGTCCTCCCACTGCTCATGGGGTGGATTTTGTAGTGCGGCGAGTGCTCGGATGATCCCCCGTCCCGAGAGCCAATCGTGGTCACTTTCGTCGGTGTCCTCAACCCGGCGTGAGCCGTGGATCGTAACCACGTTGGGGAGCGCCGCATAGCCGCCGATAGAAATCATGAGTCGTTTCATGACATCCGCGGTGTCCACGGTGCCGCCACCTAGCGCATTGAGAACCTGGTTGGCGTGCCGCTCTTGCCAGAGCGGCCACTCTTTCCATGCCTGCTCGACCCGTGCAGCCGTTGGCTCGAAATTCTGGTCTTCCAGAGTGAACCGTGACCAGTACAGGTCGTCCTGATCAGCGAGCAGCGCCATGAGACCTTCTTGGAAGGCTTCGATAGTGCTCGACGACAGACCACCGGGGGTATTCCCGTTCTTCCGTGGATCCTGGCGGTCACCGCGGGAACCGAGCGGGACTGCCAGACCCACCTCAAGAGGAATCACGCCGCCGAAACCGCGTGGCTTGTCGAGGTCGCCCAGTTCCGGTTTGGTTGGTGGGAGCACGACGCCAGACGCACGAGCCGTCAATCCAGGCAGAACCTCTTGCAGAAACCGCAGGACATTGGACTTTCCGCTGTTGTTAATTCCTGCGAGCACCGTGACCTTCGTCGGGAATTGGAACTCCTGCCATGACGCGAACGATCGATATCCGGCGAAGCCGACACCGGCCAGAAGCGGTGTGTATTCACTTGTCGGTGGCACATTAACTCCGATAATTACGAGCTCGACTGCGACGGATTCACCATCCTAACAAGAGGTCCGACCTGACCACGTCCACGCTGAGCTGCGGCTGCGTAGTTGCTTCGACGAACCCGGCCCCACCACCGTCGGAAGGGCGTTGAGAACCTCCGCTACCGGCGCAGTCGACTACAAATCCGACCGGGAAACCGCCTGCTCGACTACTTCCACCGCTACAGTGAATGCCTCTCTCGCCTCCTCGTAGCTGGGGGTGTTCCCAGCGTGCACGGCGGCGTTCCGCAGACGTCCAAGCTTCTTGTTCAGGCGGTCGACGGGAACATGGGCTCCCCCAAGTTCCTGGACAAGCCGGTTCAGCGCAGCCAACCCATTACACCGATTCACCAACGCGGACTTCACTTCCTCGGGAACACCCACCAGCAGCGTGTCAAGGGAGCGCTGCAATGCGAGCTCTGCGGCGGTAGCGGCGTCAATTACCGCACGCCTGGTTTCCTTCCCGTTCAGCCAGGACCGGGCATCGCGAATGAACATCCATTCGAGCGGCGGCTCGGAGCCAGACCCTGCGCGTGCGAAGCACTTCTCCATCAGCTCGGAGCCGGGAACTTCGATGAGTTCAGGTCGGCTCATCGCGATGGTTCGCGGCCAACTCAGGCCGCCCACTTCACCGTCGTCTCGACGAGTCCAGACGATCGCCTCCGGGCCCAGCACTTCCGGCCGTCTGCGGCCGTGTGCGACCAGGTCAAGCTCTGTGAAGATCTCCAGCCACGTACACGCGCGGTCCCACCACTCAGCAAGTGAGCCCGCAACCCGAGAAGCTACATCCCTGGCCTCGGTATCGGTATCGCCAGATTCAAAGGCGAACCGTGCTTGGTGAACAAGTGCCGACCGCGGCTCCTCCGCCTCCCAGTACGTCACCGTCCCCCAGTCGATTGCCCGTGCCGTCTCCGTGCTCCCAGTTCGGTGCCTCCAAACGGTCGTTCAAACCATTCAGGCGGGGCATGCTGACCGTTACCGCCACCCCTGCGATACGCGTGGAGTAGTCCCTTCCGAGGCAATCTACGGCGACGACAAGATGGTCACCGCACTCAAGATAGCCCTCCACAACTCGCGTCTTATCCATACTCACAACAGGATCCTTGCATCCGAGGATTCGTGGGCAGTATCGGGCCGACGCCGTTGATGGGAGTGTCAGTAGAGGTTTACTTACGGGCTTGGGCACTAAAGGCGCTCGCAGACGTCCCAACCTGTGCACCTCACACTCCGATGCGACGACGGAGGAATATTCGATCATGACGGAACGGCATCAGAAGGTATCGTTCGGCGAATGATGGTTGCCCCCTCCAAGTGAGTAGCGCCAGTACACGAGCACAAAGGCACTTTGGCGGAACGTCATAGGTGCCACGATCGCGATTTGAGTCCTTCTGGCTCGTATCCAGGTTTCCGGCACCTTGAACCTTCGCTTACAAGTAGTCGAGTACCTCAAGGCCGAGCATTCGCATCAACTCCTCACCGCAAGGCGGGAACAGCTCACCCTATCTGCTGCGGCACTCTCGCTAACCCAGGTACGGGCGGCGGCAATACCGGTGCAGCGTCTCGATCGCTGCAGCGTCCGAGTCCGTCGCGAGCGTGGTTCGCAGCCGGAAAGTCACACCTGACTTGCACAGGTTGACGGCGATGTCCGGGACTGGCTGACAGTTTGTGCTGGTAGCGGGATCGCGGGTCGGCCGATTGGGGCACTAATCGGTCGGTAGTATCGCCAGTCGTGGCCGCCTACATCCGCAAGGTTCGGACCGCGTCGGGTGCGACAGCGGTGCAGATCGCCGCAAAGGACGGCGGCCGCCACAAGATCCTCGAGCACCTCGGCTCCGCCCACACCGACAGTGAGTTGGCGGCCCTGCTGCAAACCGCCCGCGAGAAGTTGCATGACGGCCAGCAGGAACTCGACCTCGACCTCGACCTCGGTGGCGGTGGGGAACGCGGGTCGGTGATCGTGTCGAAGCGGTCCCGCTGGCTGATCGACGCCATCTCCGCGGCGTGGCACCGGCTGGGATTCGACGTGATCGACGACGAGGCGTTCTTCCAGTTGGTCGTCGGCCGACTCGTCGAGCCGACGTCGATGAGCGACACCAGTCGAGTCGTCGGCGAGATCGGCATGACGCCCGTCCACCGCAACACCTACGCCAACACATTGAAGCGGTGCGCGACACGTGATTACCGAGATCGATTCGCGAAGAGATGTTTTGAGTACGCCGCCGAAACCGGCTGTCTGAGCCTTGTGTTGTACGACGTCACCACGCTGTATTTCGAGGCGGAGAAGGAAGACGAGCTCCGCAAGGTCGGCTACTCGAATTATGCCGAGGTCTGGGTTATGTCGATGGGGTGGTCTCGGCGGTGGTCGTCGTGCAGGTCGAGGGTTTCGGCGCGGGTGGTCCCACGCGGCATAAACCGGGTGGTGTGGTTGATTCTCATAGTTGCTCGAGGAAACCGATGAGGGTGTCCGGGGGCCGGTAACGCCCGGGCGTGGTGGTGGGTGAGGTCACACGGTCGAGTGCACGCTCCTTGATGGCCATATCTGCGTGGAGGTAGATGTGGGTGGTAGCCGGACTCTGGTGGCCGAGCCAGAGCGCGATGACGGAGGTGTCGACCCCAGCGTTCAGCAGCGTCATCGCAGCGGTATGCCGCAGTGTGTGCGGGGTGATGTTCTTGGCGGCGATCGAGGGGCACCTGTGCGCAGCGGTGGCGGCGTGCTTGGCGACGAGGCGTTGAACGGCGTCTGCAGACATCGGTGTTCCGTTCCTCGTGGGGAAGACCGCTGCTCCGGGCAGCGGGCAGGTTTCCTTGAGCCACGGACGTAGGACTGCCAGGGTCTGCCGGGTCAGCGGAGTGGCGCGTTCCCGTCGGCCTTTGCCCATGGTGCGAACGGCGGCGCCGGGGATCGTGGTGGTGATGTCGTCGATGGTCAGTGAAATCAGTTCCGAGAGGCGAAGTCCCGTCTGGAGTGCGGTGATCAGCAGGGCCTGGTCGCGGCGCCCGAACCAGGTGGTGCGGTCCGGTGCCTGCAAGAGGGCATCCACTTCGGTTTCGGTCAGGTAGGAAACGATTGCTCGTTCGTATCGCCGTTGCGGGATCGCGAGGACCTGGCTTGCGGTCTGCGCGTGCTCTGGAATGAGCGGAAGCGCATATCGGTAGAAGGAGTGAACCGCGGCCAGGCGCGCGTTGCGTGTGGTCGTACTGTTGTGCCGGTCGCTGTCGAGGTGATCGAGAAACGCGGCGATGGTCGCTGCGTCGAGGTCACCGATGGTGAGCCGGGCCGGCGGCTTCGCGGCTTTCTGCGCGGTGAACAACAGCAGCAACCTGATCGAGTCCCGGTAGGCCGCGATCGTCTGGGGGCTGGATTGTCGTTGCCGGACCAGGCGGTCAGTGAAGAACCCCTGGATCAGGGAAGTCAGGGTCGGCGCCGTCATGACTGCGCCCCTGCCACTGTCACGCTGTCTCGGGTCTCGAGGCGGCGCACCGCCTGATCGAGCAGTTCGGGAACTGCGTGCAGGTACCAGTAGGTCGAGGCCGGATCGACGTGCCCGAGCCAGGTCGACAGAAGCGGCAGTCGTGCCTGGACGTCGTGGCCATCGTCGTACCAGGCGAGCATCGTCGTCACGGCGAAGGTATGCCGCAGATCGTGGAGCCGTGGTGGTCTGCGGCCGGCGATGGTGGGGATTCCGGCCGCGGCGAGGAGCTGTCTGAAGGTGATGCCCAGCTTGTCCGGGTCCAGTGCAGTGTGTCGCCCGTTTACGAAGAGCATCGGACACGCCCGCGTTGCGGCGGGAAGCTGGTCGTGGCGGACCCGCAGATAGCGGCGCACGTGCGTGACCGTGGTTGGATGGAGGAACACCAGCCTGGACTTGCCGAACTTCGTGTCCAGGACCTGGATCACGCCGTTGTCCAGGTCGACGTCGTCGACGCTGACGCGGCAGGCCTCACCCGGGCGCATCCCGGTGGCGGCGAGCAAACCGATCAGAGTTCGCCACGTCACCGCCTTGAACTGCGGGGACAACGTGTCCGTTGCTGCAAGCAGCGCGTGGACCTCGGTGTCGCTGTAGATGTGCGGTTCCCGGGCGCGATATCGGCGGTTGCACATCGTCTCCGGGGGAACCTGCGTGGCCGGATCCAACGCCTGCTGGTGCCGGGCGAACAGCCGGACCGCGTCCATCCTGCGGGCGAACAGGGCATCGTGGACGGGCACCTTGATCTGTGCAGTGGCCCATTCCAGGGCAACGTCGTTAGTGACGTGGTTTACGCCCCTGGCCTCGCAGAACCCGACGAAGCTCATCAGCAACTTGGCCAGGCCCTCGGCTTTGAAACCCATCGCCCTGCGCATGACGAGATAGTCGGCGACGTTCTCACGCAGCGTGTTCATGATCGAGCCTCGGGCCACGGTCGAGCCATACTCCGAGCCCCGGTATCCGGGCCCGTCTCCGGGATCGTGCCGGGCCAAGGTCGCGCCAACGGCCGCAGGGACACCTGATCGACCTTGGCGTAGATCGCCGTGGACCGCACGCTGCGATGGCGCAGCACCTGCCCCACCTCGGGCAGAGATGCACCCGCCCGTAACATATCCGTGGCCAAGCTATGGCGCAGCCGATGCGCTCCGATCCGGGCGAGACCTGCTGTTCGGCAAGCGATCCCCACAATGTGACCGATCGCCCCGGGCGACAGGGGTCGTCCGGGTGGCCGTAGTGTCGTAAACACCGCCCGTGTCCGGCATCGAGGCCGCCCCGCGGTCAGCCACGCGGCGATGGCCTCTCC
The DNA here is from genome assembly GCF_029269925.1 of Rhodococcus sp. T2V. Taxonomy (NCBI): domain Bacteria; kingdom Bacillati; phylum Actinomycetota; class Actinomycetes; order Mycobacteriales; family Nocardiaceae; genus Rhodococcus; species Rhodococcus sp. T2V. The sequence continues at coordinate 829 of NZ_JARJBD010000167.1, read as the reverse complement.
AGGTTCCGCCGGCAGGGGCATCCGTTCGACAGTGTTTCCCTTGCCCGCGACCGTGATTTCCCCTGCCCGCCAATCGATATCCTCGAGTGCGAGGCGGGCGACCTCACCGCGCCGCAACCCGAGCCGGGCAAGCAGCAGCAGGATCGCATAATCCCGCCGGCTCGGGGCCGTGGACCGGAATGACGCGGCCACTGCAAGCAGCCGCTCGAGATCCGTTGGCGGCAGGGGCATCGGCAATGACGCCAAGTGCCAACTCGCCGACGCGGGAACCGCACCCCACAACCCCACTGGCGTCACGCCGGTAGCATGCGTGAACCGCAGAAACGACCGGACCGACCTGGCCATGGACTTCGCCGAGTTCGTGTTGCGGTTCCGGCAAAATTCGATCATGAATGCCGTGACCGTTGCCGCGTCCAGAGAACGCAGCGGCAACCCGGCGGGCAGCGATTCCAGGAATCGCCCAACATTCCAGCAGTAGTTGTGCACCGTGACGGGCGCCAACCCGCGCTGCCGATCCAGCCATACCCCGAACTCAACGAGCACATCGCTGTCCGGAACCGCCTGCCCATCGGCAACGGTGCCGCTTTCCGAAACCATGACATTCTCCTTCTGATGGGATGATGAACACCATCAGAAAGACACAACGGACTCCCGGCTGCCAGGTTATGCCGCGTGGTCCACCTCCACCGAAGCCCTTGACCTGCACGACGACCACCGCCGAGACAACCACATCGACATAACCCAGACCTCGGCATAATTCGAGTTATGCCGACTTCTTATCTGGGGTAATGAGCGTGAATCTGCGTGTTTACGCAGGTAGATCGTTTGC
>NZ_JARJBD010000166.1:0-10471 GCF_029269925.1 Rhodococcus sp. T2V | reverse complement strand
CTGTCCCACAGCTCTTTTTCCCCCTCATAACCACCACGCCGCCACCCGACTGTGGAACCACGGCATCGCCAAACTCCTGCGCCGCATCAACCCAGCACGCCGACACCGCGCCAACCCCCGCGTCGTCAAACGCAAAGTCCTCAAATGGGCCGCCAAACGTGCACACCACCAACACCATCCACAACCCACCCAACCGCCGAAATGCACCTTCCTTGTTCACTAACTGAACGGTATTGCATTTAGATTAATCATGTGTTTTATGGAATAGACAGTGCTCGCCTTGGGTTTTCGATCGTTATGCACTCGATCTCTTCATAGGAGAAACCCAGGCGGACCATCAGGGGAACCACATTCTTGATAATGTGCCCATACCCGGGCCCACCGAAACGGCGAAGGTCACTCTTCTGGGCAGTATCCTGCGAGATGAGAATGCGTTCGATGTGTCCCGCCTCGATCAATTTTCGCACATAGTAGAGACGGCGAGCATCATTTGGCCAGCGTGGATCCGCAGCCATGGAGGAATGCGAAGATTCTCTGCCGAAAAGGTCCAGTTCCAGATATGTCCCCAGCTCGGCAAAGTCGAGGAAAGATCGTTCCTCGAAAAATCGTGCATCTAGGTGAGCCATCACAATTCGGTCGGGGCGCACCCCTACGGTCATCGACTCCGTCACGGCCGTCGCGGGCGCATTTGCAGATCCTCCTGGATGAATGAGGAGCGGAGTTCCGGTTTGCATTTGCGCTCGGCTGGCCGCCCGCAGCACCTTCAGTTCGTCAGGATCGGTTGGCCACCCCAAGCCGATCTCGCCGATAACTCCGGACTTGACCCGCGTACCGTCGGCGCCAATCACAATGTCTTCGACGATTCTACGAGTTATTTCATCCTCGGCGGCGGCGGCGACAAAAGGCGTATGAAATCCCTTGCTGTAGTACCCCGCACCCATGACTATGTGTACGCCGGAGCGCCGCGAAAGTCGCGCCAATCCCTCTGGGTCGCGTCCTAACCCGATCGGGGTGGCATCCACAATTGCGCTTCCGCCCGCGGAGCGATAATCAGTCAGCTCGTCGGCGATGGTAATTTCGTCGGTCAGCTGCAGGTTTTCATTGTGCAGGATCGTCTTGCGAATTTCGTATCTGTTCTCAAGGGTGATCGGCGTCTGCATTCTCGAACGAGCGGTGGCCGACAGTTCTTCGCGCGGCGGTTGAACACCGAGGGATGCCGATGAGAGATCACATAGGAGATGCTCATGGGGTTGCGTATGCCCGATAAGTGATGAGTCAACCGGACCCAAGACAGTCATGATCTGCGGTGACATTTGATTATTCCTTACTGTGTCGAATTCAGCGGACACCGGATTGCCGGCAACTGACTCCGATGGCTCACCTCGGGGTCGGTTGAACAACACATACGTACATCGCACGCCCACCTGAGTGGCTGAGGATTTTGGGCCACTCGGTGCCGTGCAGGTCAGGCCAGGATGCCGTCGGCAGGTGCCGACCTCCGCCGGAGCAGATGTCTACAGCAGGTGAGCAATCCAAAGCAGAGCCGCGACATCGCCAGGCGTCCAAGGAATCAGTTCTGCACAATGCGATTCTGGAAGAGTTCTCGCTCTGGTCATCCGGCAACTTTTGCAATCTTGCACCTGGAAAGGTTGAGGCGCTGCGGCGAGAATACCGGCGCCGATATCAGTGGCGGACGCCTCGGGTCGCCATTCTTTCGGTCGCGGGAAATTACGTGGACTTCTCAGCCGGCAAGGGCTTCCTGGGCGTATCGCAGGAATTCCTCGGGAGCTTGTCGAAGGTAGAAATGACTCCCTGTCGGCCGTCGCAGCTCGAACGTCGGCTGGGTCACGCGCATCCGCGCGACGATCTCCTCGTCAAGGAATGCGCTTTCGGACGCCCACAGTACGGTGATTGGTGCCTGAATCTGCTCCCAGCTTTCCCACAGGCGTGGATTTCCCTCGACCCACTCGGTCTGCACCATCCACAGGATCTCTGGATCAGCCCTATAGATGAACTTCCCGATCCAGTTCCGGCGATACTCGTGGCGGAGAGAAATCTGATGAAATTCATCGCGCCAGTCAGGGTGCGCTTCGCGGAGAGCGGCCAACACGCCATGTTCGGAATCGTAACTCGGCATACCCTGCATGCTGGCCTTGCACAGTAGCTGTGCTGTTTCTTGAGACAGTTCGGGACCAGCGTCGGAAAGCAGGACATGTCCGACCTGACCTGACCACGTAGCAGCCAGCATAATCGCGACCCGAGCGCCTACCGAATGGCCCACGATTTGAATCTCGGCGATATTCAAATGCGCAAGCAAGGCGCTGAGGTCGTCAACGAAACTCTCCAGGGCGTAGCCCTCTTTGCTCCAGTCGCTCAAGCCATGGCCTCGCAAATCGACACAGATTACACGCCGGGTTCTAGCCAGGTCTGCAGCGACCGAGTCCCAAACGTGAAGTTCCTTGCCGAGTCCATGGATGAGCAGCGTCGTATTTTCTGTCGAAGAATTCCAGTCGGTGTAATGCAATTTCAGGCCGTTGACCTCGACGAATGTGTCAGTGGGGGCGTTAGTGCACGTCATGAATTTCCTCACTTTGGTGATGTGTGTCACTTCAATCCGACGCAGGATAGCACCACCTGCCTGTCCTTCGTCCGCGCGTGTTTGTGGGCGGAGAGCTTGCTCTCCTCGCGCGAGGTTTGTGGCTTGTTTCGATCTGGAGGCCCATCGTCATCCCGCGTCCATCGGTCGACGGACCGGCCACCCATCGGTGCGTTTTCAGCGGTCGGCGGCGCTGGATCGTGATGGCTGCGAGCCGCGGGGTGTGATCCGCGCTCGCGAGGCCGAGCGGATCGGCGGCGGATGACGGGCCGAGTGGTCTCGGTCGCAGAAGGTCGCGGCGCACGTTCACCGTGATCAGACGACCGCAAAGCGAATATTAGACTGTCGATTGACTTTTCGACCGTGGGGCGAGAAACTGAGATTCATCGCCCAAGGAGACGAGGAGGGGTTGTCCGTGATCACCGACAGTTCACGTGGGCTTGCCGAGTGGGCGCGACGGAGCCCACACCAGGTTTCGCAGGAAGTGAGCGTCCGATGACGAGCGACTTCAGGATCCACATTCGTGAGTGGTTGCGTGAGCACGGACCCCACGCGCCGCCGGACCCCCACGCCCTACCTGCAGGTGCAGACCTCGAGCCGGCCAAGGCCTGGCAGTTGGCGTGCTATGAGGCCGGACTGGTCGGCACAAACTGGCCGAAGGCGTACGGTGGCCACGGCCTCGGCGAGGCCGAGCGACGCATCGTCCTCGAGGAGTCGGCCCCCTACAACCTGGGGGAGGGGACCTTCACCGTTGCCGTGGGTATGGCGGGTCCGACGATTCTGGACATCGGCACCGAGGCCCAGAAGCTGCGCTACATCCGTCCGCTGCTGCGCGGCGACGAGCTGTGGTGCCAGCTGTACTCCGAGCCGGCGGCTGGATCGGACGTGGCGGGCATCCGCACGTCGGCCCGCCAGATGCCTGACGGGTCCTGGCGGATCAATGGACAGAAGGTCTGGACGTCGGGCGCGCAGCACGCCGACGTGGGCGTCATCATCACTCGTACGGACCCGAGCGTCCCCAAGCACCGCGGTCTGACGAAATTCATCATCGACATGCGCCAGCCGGGTATCGAAGTGCGGCCGCTACGTGTGGCCAGCGGCGAGACCCCCTTCAACGAGGTCTTCTTCGACGACGCCGTGGTCGCCTCCGACGCGGTGCTGGGTGAGGTCAACGGCGGCTGGGCGGCGGTCTTGGCGATGCTGCGCCACGAGCGCATGGCCATCGCCGAGCTGGGACTGCCGCAGAACCGATTGCTGTCACCAGCCAACCTGGCGCAGGAGGCGCGGCGTCGGGGACGCGGCGACGATCCGCACATCGTGGCGGAGATCGTCGACCTGTTCGTGCGCGAGAAGGCCCTGACCGCCGTCCTACTGCGCCTCGACGCGGAGCTGGAAGCGGGCATCGACAGTGGGCCGGTCGACTCGATCGCGAAGATCGCAGCGAACCAGCTCAACGAGCGGGCGGGCGAGTTGGCCATCGAACTGATGGGCCCGGAGGTCCTGACGCCCACGACCCCGGGCGTCACCGACCTGTTCCGGGTCCACCTGGACTCGATCGGTCACGCCATTGGCGGAGGCACCAGCCAGGTGCAGAAGAACATCATCGCCGAGCGTCGTCACCGACTCCCCAAGGATCCCAGCCCGGATCGCCGCACTCCTTTCAACGAACTCCCCGCCAGCCCGAAGGTCGCACCATGAACATGGTCCTGTCCGATGAGCAACGGACCCTTCAAGAGGTGTGCCGAGACTTCGCCGAGAAGCACGCCCCGCGTGATCAGGCGAGAGTCGCGCTGACCGACTACCGCAACACCGACCGCAAGTTGTGGTCGCGGATTGCCACCGAACTGGGCATCGCCGGTCTCCTGATCGACGAGGAATTCGGCGGCAGCTCCGCGACGATCGCGGACGTCGCCGTCGTGATGACAGAGTTCGGCCGGGGACTCGTGACCGGCCCGATGCTGAGCACGGGTGTCGTGGCACCGCTGCTCCTGCGCCACTACCCCGGTGATGTCGCCACACGGCTGTTGACCGGCATCGCCGCGGGCGACGTCGTCGTGGCAGTGGCGGGTCTCGACGCGCCGAACTTCGACGCGTCGGAGGGCGGCGTCTCCGGTACCGACGGCTCCGTGTTGCACGCCGCGACGGCCGACACCCTGCTGATACGCGTGTCCGACGAGCTGGGCGAGGGCCTTTACGAGGTCGACGCGACGGCCGAGGGCGTGACGATTGAGATCCAGGAGCCACTGTCAGCCACCCACCCCGTGGCGGTCGTGACCCTGGACCGCGTCGCCGCGACGCGACTGGGTGACATCGAGCCCGCCCTCCGGGAAGCGCAGCCCGAGATTGACGTGGCGGTCGCCGCGGAGCAGGCGGGCGGCATGGCCGCGTGCATAGACCTCGTCGCTTCCTACGCACGGGAGCGCTTCGCGTTCGGCATGCCCATCGGGACCTTCCAGGGTGTCAAGCACCCAATCGCCGAGATGACCGCGGACGCCGAGCTCGGTGACGCGCTCGTCCGGTGGGCCACCCAGACCGGCCGTGGCCAACTCATGGGAACCGCCGGCATGGTGGCCCGTCGGCACCTCGACAGCTCTTACGCGTCGGCGGCTCGGCGTGTGATCCAGCTGCACGGAGGCATCGGCTTCACCTGGGAGCACGACGCCCACCTCTTCTACCGCCACGCCCTCGCGTGCACTCACGCGTTCGGGTCGGCGGCCCAGCGGGACGCCGAGCTGACGTCCCGACTGCTGCCCTGATCCACCCATCGCACTCCCAACCCGCGCGGCCGGCCCGCTCGCCGGGCACCGCCGAGTCACCTCATCAAAGGAGATACGAATGACCGCAGCAATCGTGGGACTGGGGGTCACCCAGCAGGGCCGCGTGCCCGGAGTGACCTCGTTGGAGCTGAGGCTGGAGGGCCTCCAGCTTGCGGTCGAGGACGCCGGCCTGAAGATGACCGACATCGAGGGCTACATCTACCAGCCGGGCATCGTGGAGATGGACGTCTTCGGCCTGGGCGGCTACGTGCCGAAACTGCTGGGCACGCGGCCCCGCCTGGTCTGGCAGACCCAGAGTGGTGGAGTCAGCGCGATCCAGGCCCTGACCACTGCGGTCGGCCTCGTCGAACGTGGCGAGTGCGACTACGTCGCGGTCGGCTACGGCGACACTGCACTCAGCGCGAACACCCTGGTGGGCGATGCCGGGATGTTCGCTGCGCACCGCGGCGACACCCCCGGCGTCTACGGCATGTACTCGCCCGGTGCGGACCACGCGCTCGCCGCGCGGCGGCACATGGCCGAGTTCGGGACGACGAAGGAGCAGCTCGGCGCCGTCTCCCTCAATGCTCGCGCCTACGCCAACATGCGTCCCGACGCCTACATGCACGGTCGTACGATGACGATGGACGACTACCTGGGCGCTCGTCCGATCGCCGACCCTCTCGGCAAGTTCGACTACTGCCTCGTGGCGGACGGCGGATGCGCCTTCATCGTCACGACGGAGGAGCGCGCCAAGGACTGCCCCGGTCCCACCGTGCTGATCGAGGGCCTCGGCTTCGGCCACTCGCTGCAGGACAGCTACGAGCAGGATGCCTACCTGACCTCCGGCATCACGCACGCGGCCAAGTCTGCGTTCGCCCGCGCCAAGATGTCGCCGAGCGATATCGACGTCGCGGAGATCTACGACTGCTTCACCATCACGGTGCTGATGGCCCTCGAAGGCCTCGGCTTCTGCGGGCGCGGCGAGTCCGGCCCGTTCGTCGCCGACGGCAACCTGTGGCTGGACGGGGTGATCCCGACCAACACCGCTGGCGGCGAGCTCTCCTGGAGCTACATGCAGGGCTTCACGCCGGTGGTCGAGGCCATCCGTCAGGTCCGCGGCGATGCCGGGCCGACCCAGGTTGCCGGTGCGGAGACGTGTGTCGTCACCGGGCATGGAGGAACCACTACTGATCAGGGATACATGGAGTACGGCGACGCCTGCATGATCCTGCGGAAGGGATGAACCAATGACCGCGACCGAGACTCTTGTGCCCAAGGCACGGCCGATGATCAACAAGATCAACAAGCCGTTCTGGGATGGCTGCCTTGAGAACCGTCTTCTGCTCCAGTTCTGCGCCTCGTGCGACCGCTACCAGTTCGTCCCGATCGAGGGATGCAGCCGCTGCAACGGGCCGGTCGAGTGGCGTGAGGCGTCGGGGCGGGGAACGCTGTACACCTACACCGTCATCCGGACGCTGTACCACCCCGCCTTCGCGGACGAGCTTCCATACAACGTGAGCGTCATCGCGCTGGAGGAGGGCCCGCAGATCCTCGCCAACGTCGTCGACATCGACAACGACGACCTGAAGGTCGGTATGGCTCTAGAGGTCGTGTTCGACAGCGTCGATCCGGACCTGACCGTCCCCCGGTTCAAGCGGGCCGGTTCATGAGCGCCGAGGCGACCCCGGCGGACGAGCACCTGCTCGTCGAGCGTAGGGGCTCCATCCTGCTTGTCACGCTGAACCGTCCGGAGGTCAAGAACGCGATCACGCGGGCGATGGCCGATCGGCTTCATGTCGTGACTCGAGAATTCCAGTCTGACAAGGACCTGCACGTCCTGGTCCTGACGGGCGCTGGCGACTCGGCGTTCTGCGCGGGCGCCGATCTCGGCGGCGACGCCGTCGGTGACAGTCCGACCAGCCTGCGCGACGCGTTTCCAGATCCCGGCAAGCGCTTCTTCTCCGATGTCACCAAGCCGGTCATCGCCGCGGTGAACGGCGTGTGCGTAGCCGGTGGTATGGAGTTAATGCTCGGTAGCGACATCCGTGTCGTCGCGGAGCGCGCCAAGTTCGGCGTCCCCGAGGCGCGGTGGGCGCTGATGCCGGTGGGCGGAGGCGTCGTGCGTCTGGCGCGGCAGTTGCCCTGGGCCAAGGCGATGGAGTTGCTACTTGTAGCCAACACCATGACCGCCAGCGAGGCGCTAGACCTCGGCCTGGTCAACCGCGTCGTCCCGACGGAGGACGTGCTATCCACCGCGTTGGAGCTTGCGGATCGGATTCAGCGCAACGGACCGCTCGCGGTCCGACGCATCAAGGAGGCGGTACTCCAGGCTTCCGGCGTACCGCTCTACGAAGCGCTGTACACCGAGCTCCTGTTGGGGTCGGAGGTCTTCCGGAGCAACGACGCTCAGGAAGGGCCCCAGGCGTTCATGGAGAAGCGCCAGCCTGTCTACCGCGGCGACTGACATGAGCAGCCCGCTAGCCACACGTGGTGCTCCGGTGTCCCCGAGAGTCTGCGGCCGGGTGGCGGGCCGCTCCGGCGTCGTGTCAAGGTGGTCAGCGTGAATCACGCTGACCACGCAGGTGCGACGATCCGTGAGGTCTGCCGTGGCTGACGTCCAGGATGCGACCACGCGCAAGGACCGCCGTCGGGGGCGTCGCCGGGATGAGATCCTCGCGGTGGCTGCCGCCAAGTTCACGAGTCAGGGTTACGAGGCGACGACACTGGAGCAGATCGCCGACGAGCTGGAGCTCGCGAAAGCGAGTCTCTATTACTACGTGAGCAACAAGGAGGAGCTACTCCTTCGGATCGCAATTCGGCATACCCAGGAGATCGCCGGGGCGGGGATGTCCGCGGCCGGAGAGACCGGTGAGGCACACGAGCGGCTGTGGCGCCTGATCGCGGCCCACGTCGAGGCGGCCTGCCTCCAGCCGCACACCGAGCTGCTCGACGTCAACTCGCGGATTCTGCGGCGACGAGCCGAAGACGGTCCCGGAGTGGAGCTGCGCGAGATCATCGGCGCCTACGACCGTTTCGTCCTGTCCCTCGTCGAGGAGGGTGTCGCGCGCGGCACGTTCGCGGCGGAGCCCCAGACAGCGAGCCCTATGATCATGGCCGCGGCCAATGCCATGGCCCGTTGGTCGGTCAGCCAGCGGGTAGTGAGCGCCGCAGACCGTGGCGTGTCGGCCGCGCAGTTGATCGTCGGTGGGTTGATGTCGCCGATGCTCCGTCCGCCCCCCTCGTAGCGACGACGACCCGTCGGGGCGCCTGCTGGGGACTCACAGCCAGGGTGTGGGCATACTCGGAACAGTTGTTCGTGGTGCCCGTATGATGCTGATCATCACGATCCGCTGGCCGGGGCACCAAACCTGTGTACGTCAGGTCTGGCCGCCCTTCGCACGAAGGCAACCCGCTTCAGCTCCGTCGGCGGCGCCCCTCTATCTATTCGTCGAACCGTCTAGAGTCGAATGCGGGGGTGTTGATCTTTGGTCGGCATCCGGCTCCTTGGGTTCCCTGCCGGCGAGTGGGAGAAACCCAGGGCGGTGACGTTCGAGTTGGGCGACTCGCGCGGTGGGGATATGCATGCATCGCTCGAGTCGAGCCCAGGGTTCGACTGCAAGTTGACCGACCGTCCGCCGGTTGACAAGATGACGGAGTAGTCGTCGAGGGCAGGAGGATCAGCAGTGACCGCTGGCGAAAGTAGTGGCTGGATCACCATCGCTGTTGCTTCTTCTCGCGTGCGGGTCGATGGATCGGCGACACGGCGGTCGGCGGATCGGTCGTGACCAAATCGGGGTCATTGGCCAGGGCCGCCCGCAGTAGCGACACGGCGCTCGAGGCAGAAGAGAATCGGAGCGAGAGTAGAGCGGACCGTAGGCGTGGTCGGCGGCGCGATGAGATCCTTGCGATCGCAGCGGAGAAGTTCGCCGTGAAGGGGTACGAGGCCACCAGCCTGGAAGAGATTGCCGACGAACTGGAACTCGCCAAGGCAAGCCTTTACCACTACGTCGAGAACAAAGAAGAGCTTCTCGTCCGGATTGCCCTACGTCACACCCAGGAGATCGCCGCTGCCGGCATGACCGCGGCTGGATCCGAGGGGCCTGCCAATGAACGGCTCTGGCGATTGGTCGCGGCGCACGTCGAGATCGCGTGCGCTCAGCCGCACACCGAGTTGCTGGACCTCAACTCGACACTACTCAGAAAGCCCGCCGACAGCGCGCCAGCGCGGCAGTTGCGTGCAACGATCGCAACTTACGATGCCTTCACTCGAAACCTGATAGGGGAGGGTATCGAGAGCGGAATCTTCGCTCCAGCGGATCTGAACGCTGCTGGATACATGGTGATGGCTGCCGCGAACTCTATGGCGCGCTGGTCAGTCCGTGACCGCGTCGCGAGTGCCCATGTTCGTGGAGTTGCGGCCGCGGAACTCTTAGTCGGCGGTTTGATGTCACCGATGCGCAGACCCGTCGGTGTGTAGGGTCTGGTTCGGGGCTATCCGTACAGCACCGGAGAGTCAAGAATACTGCCTTGATGCCAGTCGGTGGTGACTACGTTCCCAGTGCCATCCACAGTCTCAACGGGCCGGACACTTGAGCCTCGGAACCCGAAGTGAAGTGGCGCCGTCCGAGAAGGGGCGATAAGTAGATGAGTAGCTGCACGAGCGGATCTGACCGACTGCCTGGGCATACCTCGCCGACCGGCGAGTCGCTGCGTGTGTCACACAGCGCCTGACGAAGTCCGCAGAGCGCTGAACAAGCAACAGGTGGTCGGCTACCGCATCTACCACTGCGAGCCAGCCTCGGCTGGAGGGGTTTCCTGATTAGTGTGATGCGCCGGTTGGTGGATGAGTCGACTCCTCGGCCGGTACCGAGTGCATTACGGGAAGTGCAAAAGTGCTGACTGCATCGCATTCCGTCCTCGATCCTCAAGGTCGAATGCTAGCGGACATGCCAACCTCCCTGTAGGCGGACACGTTCGTCCTTGCTGACGGACAGCTGATCTCCCTGTCGATGGACATGGGGGCCGGCGGTGTGTCGGTCCTGACACAGACGCCCCTCCGGGGGTCAAGTCCCGGGGCGTGGTGTACGAAGTCGTCGTGTGACTCCTCGTGGGGTTA
>NZ_JARJBD010000165.1:0-10620 GCF_029269925.1 Rhodococcus sp. T2V | reverse complement strand
ACGTACCCACCGGGACCGGCTCCGAGGACAACGACGTCATAGTGTGAGGTCACGGGTACTGATCCTGCCGCTCTACGTGTTGGGTTCAGCTCTATGTGAGAGCTTCGGAGGACTGTGATTTGCGTCCGTGCGGCATCAGCAGCGTCGCAACGAGTCCGATCACCGCCAAGGCAGCCGCGAGAATATAGACGGCGGTGAATCCACTGCCTCCGTAGATCGGCGAGCCGTTGACGACCGTGGCGACGTTGAGCGCGAGGATCGCGAATCCGATCTGTACTGCGATGGCACTTCCGAGGGACCCGACGACGTTGACGGTGCTCGCTGTCACCGCCTGGAGGCGGACCGGGGTGGCCGCGATTACGAGGTTAGGGATTGCGGCGCTGATCAGTCCGCCGCCGAAGGCGTAGACCAGATAGCCGAGGAGAATCGGAGTGAACTCGGTGTGGCTGAGGGCGAGTGCCAATGATCCGACGGCCATCAGGCAGAAGCCGATCCAGTTCGGCAGGCGCGCTCCGCGCCGTTCGGCGAGATATCCCACGAGGAACCCCATCAGAACGGATGCGAAACCGGCGGGTGTGGTGATCCGAGCCATGAAACTTGCATCTTCGCCGAGTCCGTAGGTGAGACCAAGCGAAATGGGGGTCTGCACGATGAAGGACAGCAGCACGAACTGCAGTGCGATCACCGCTTGACCGGTGAACTGGGTGATCAACGTGGTGACAACAGGACGCCCACGGAGGACCGAAAGGTCGATGAGCGGATTTGCCGACCGCTTAGCCTGCTGAATCCAGATCGCGAAAGTGGCGATCGCCAACGCCGCGCACAGCAGGGTCTTCCATGATGTCCAGCCCCAGGTGCCGCCTTCGCCGATACCGAACAGCAGTATCGCCACGGTGAGACCGAGCAGAAGGCCTCCGGTCCAGTCGATCTGGGTGCGCACACGTACCGGTGATTCGGGCACGACGAGCAGGACCAGCGCACCGATCAGGACCGGGAAAACTGCGAGCGCGAAGAACACGCCTCGGTAACCGAAGTTGTCGATGAGAAGGCCGGCGAAGATGGGGCCGGTGATGGTGGTGACGCCGATGCCTGCCGTGGCCAGGCTGACGGCAACGGCCAGCATGCGTTTCGGGAAGATGTCGCGCATTAGGGAGTACACGATGGGGACGATTGCGAGACCGAATCCCTCGACCGCACGGCCAACGAGCACGAGTGGGAACGTCGGAGCAAGCGCGACGATCAAGGATCCCACCGCCATGCATCCGGTGGTGATCAACAGCCACTTCTTCTTGCCGTCCCGGTCGGCCAGCTTGCCGACGAGGGGCGCGCTGATCGCGCCGGTCAGGGTGAACAGTGTGGAAACCCAGGCGATGTACGGAGTCTGGAAGGTTGCGGCCATATTCGGCAGCGCTGGTGTGACCAGGTTGAACGCGTAGGCGACTTCTTCGGACAGAAGTACCAGGATCAGGAGAACGCCAATCCACCCGGCGGTGGACTTTTGGCTCACTCCTTCGGGGGGCAAGGTGGGGTCTTCATCGAGCGTCGGGTGCGAGGCACCGTCCGTGGGCGTAGCGGTCATCTTGCTTCCTGCATTTCTCTGACGGGAAGGTGGAACGCTGATGCGCTACGCGGCCGGGGAGACCGCGTGCGCTTTGAGAGGAGTCAGCGTCACTCCAAGCTTGTGATGTGAGGCACAGTAAAGTGGAGCGATCAATTCTGTCAAGTGATCCACTGTAGGGAGTCGTCTGTGCTCGGGTGAGACGCGGAAGGGGCGTGAACGCCGAATGTCGCGACTGCTTTGCAGGGCGGAGCATGCACACCCCCTCAGATTGCTCGCCCGCGGGGTGCGGGTATCAGGCGCTGGAGCGACCGAAAACGGAGCCTTCGCTAGGGTCGGCTACCCCGCATGAGAGTCTCCAGACCGCCCGCGACGAAATCGACCAGCACATCGAACTTCGAGTCCGAGAGCGCGCGCGATTTCTCGCTACTGGCGTCAGACCAGCGCGCAGCCATCACGATGAGGGTGTTCACCGTCAAAGACCAGTTCAGGTCGATGCTGTCATCGTCCACGTCCGGATACGCCCGCTCGAGAATTTGGCGGAGTAACTTCGCGGTGTCGTCCTCGACGGGGAATAGGCGCGGGTCGTTCGCGAGGCTCAATTGCCCGCAGATGGTCAGCCAGCGCACACCCTTGTCCGGTTCCTCGACCAGGTATTTCCGGTACGGAATCGCAAGCAGGTTGACGATCTGCCCCGCGTCGGGAATCTCCTCCGACTCGACCATGTCTTTGGTGAGGGTGTGAATGTGGGACAGCACGCCCGATCCGGCGTCGAGTAGGACTGCGTCGAGGATCGCGTCCTTGGATCCGAAGTGATAGTGCGCTGATGCGGCGCCGAGGCCGGCCTCTGCGTTGATCGCGCGAATGGAGACCTTCTCGACGCCCTCCGCGGCAAAGAGCTTGGTGGCGGCGTCGATGAGGGCGCGGCGGGTCGCGGCGCCGTCTCGGGGGCTGGATCGAGGCACAATTCCACCTTTCCTTGTTCGTTGTCGTGATCATATCGTGTGATCCACTTGGATAAGTTTCCGCATTTCAAGCGGTGTTTTGTGCGTCCGTCGCGAGCGGGAGTCAGTAACATTTTTTAGTGGCGCACTTGATTGAAGCACTCGATCCACTTACTGTAGTCTGTGACAGCTGACACAGCTACCTATTCGCGTTCACGTCGCCACATCTCGGTGTCCCACGGGCACCGATCACGAACCATGAAGGAGGCCACGATGGCATCGCCGCACAGCGAGCATCGGCCCGACAGCTCCGAGTCACCGACGGTGAGTGCGGAACTGATGCTGGACATGTTCACCGTTATCGCTCGTGCACGTGCCCTGGAGGACGCGGTTTCGGTACATATTCGCGATCACGGATTCGCGGGATTCTGGCACCCGGGTAAGGGGCAGGAGGGTGCTGTGGCGGGTGCTGTGGCCGCCATGGCACCCGACGATTACCTGTTCTACCAGGGCAGGGGTGCAACCTGGCCGCTCGCCAAGGGTATGGGCCTGGCCCCGATCATCGGCGATCTCCTCGGCAAGGCGACAGGGTCGACCGGCGGTAAGGGCGCCGGCGTACCCCACTGGGCCGATCCGGCTCTCGGCATCATGGGTGAAGGTGCCACTCTCGGGTCGGTGTACCCGGTTGCCGCCGGCGCCGCGCTTTCCGCGCAGATGCGGGGTACCGAACAGGTCGCTCTAGCCGACTTCGGGGATGGCACCGCGGCACGCGGCACGTTCCACGAAAGTCTCCTCGAGGCCGCTCGTTGGAAGCTTCCGCTCGTCTACTTCTGCGAGAACAACGGCATCTCCGTGTCCACCACCTTCGAATCCGTGAGTCCGACCAAAACGATCGCGGAGCGTGCATCGGCATATGGCATTCCGGGGGTCCGCGTGGACGGACACGACGCCGTCGAGGTCTACCTCGCAGTGAAAAACGCAATCGACCGGGCCCGCGCAGGGCAGGGCCCGTCCCTCATCGAAGCAGTGGTCACCCGAGTCGGCGGCCACTGGGAAGGCGACGCGCAGAAGTATCGCCCAGCCGACTTCCTCGCCACCTACAACGACCCTCTGGAGGTCATGCGGAAGCGCATCGACTCCGCAACCGCAGACCGAATCATCGACGCAGCAAAGACCGAAGTAGCGCAGGCACTCATCGAGGCCGAAGCCGCCCCGCTGCCCGACCCCTCTGTCATCCTCAAGGACGTGTTCGCATGACCATCGCTACCCACACACAAGGCACCTCGATCTTGAGCTACGAGGCCGCCCAGGGTGCAGCCATCGCCGAGGAGATGCGCCGTGATCCGTCGGTCTTTCTCATGGGCCAGGACATCGCTTCGGGCGGATTCTTCGGTGGCACTCGTGGACTCGTAGAGGAATTCGGGCTCAGCCGGATCCGCAACACCGGTATCACCGAGGCGTTCATGGTCGGTGCGGCCGCCGGTGCGGCCATGACCGGTATGCGGCCGATCGTGCAGCTCGGGTTCGCGGACTTCAGCCTCATCGCAGGCGACGAGATCTTCCAGAAACTCGGCAAATGGCGCCACATGCACGGCGGCCAGTTCGAGCTGCCCGCAGTGATCATCATGCCGATCGGACCTAGCGGCGGCGCCGGCCCGGAGCACTCGGGCTCGATGGAAATGCTGCCCATGCACTTTCCCGGGCTCAAGGCCGTGGTGCCATCGAATCCGGCAAACGCCAAGGCACTCCTCAAAGCTGCGATCCGTGACCCCAACCCGGTGTTGTACTACCCGAGTAAGCAACTCAACTTCAAGCGCGGGGAGGTCGTCGACGACCCCGACTATGTGCTGCCGCTGGGCAAGGCATCCATCGCACGCGCGGGCACGACCATCAGCGTGATCAGCTACGGCTGCATGGTTCCACGCGCCCTCGAAGCAGCGACCGTGCTCGCCTCCGAGGGAATTGAACTCGAGATCGTCGACCTGCAGACGCTGGTTCCGCTCGACCGTGACGCCATTGCCAATTCGGTCGTCAAGACCGGACGAGCGATGATCGTGCACGAAGCCCCGCGAACCGCGGGCCCCGGCGCCGAAATCGCCGCACTGATCCAGGAGCGATGCTTCTACTGGCTCGAGGCACCTATCGCTCGCCTGGGGTCCGTCGACGCTCCGATTCCCGCGAGCCGATTCCTCGAGGATCACTGCTTCCCGAGTGTCTCCGACATCGTCGAAACAGCCCGCCACCTAGTCCGTGACTGACAAATCGAACCACGAGGACCTTCTCATCATGCTCGAACTAACCGATGTTCACATGCCGCACATGGGCTCCGTGGAGTTCGCACTCTTGACCGAATGGCTGATCAAGCCGGGCGAAAAGGTGCAGGAAGGCGATGCCTTGTGTGAGGTGTCGACCGACAAGGTCGACACCGAGGTCGAATCGCCCCGGTCCGGAATCTTGATCAGCTACATCGCTGCAGTTGACCAGGAAGTCCCGGTCGGTGATGTCATCGCCCGCTTCGCTCCGGACGACAGCGATCCCGAGCAGGTCGCGCGGGCCATTGCCGACGCGAGCGGAGAGCCTATCTCTTCAGGTACTCCGAACACCGGCGACCACCACACCACCGCACCGTCACCGGCATCCGGGAGCTCATCCCCCGCTGCGGTAGCGCCGGCTCCGACA
Organism: Rhodococcus sp. T2V; assembly: GCF_029269925.1. Classification (NCBI taxonomy): domain Bacteria; kingdom Bacillati; phylum Actinomycetota; class Actinomycetes; order Mycobacteriales; family Nocardiaceae; genus Rhodococcus; species Rhodococcus sp. T2V. The sequence continues at coordinate 5,439 of NZ_JARJBD010000165.1, read as the reverse complement.
CCGGCCATTTCTGCGGTCGAGGAATCGGCACCGCCAACCGACTCACTCGTCCTTGCCGCATCGTGGATCACGCACGTCAACCGGCCTCCTGCGGGGGCACGTCGCCGCTCGGCGGACTCTCCGGCAGCGGAGCACACCGGTGAGCTCGCAAGCAAGAGCGGATTCCTGCAGACGCAGCAGGGTTCGCCCGCGATTCCGCCGGGATACGAGAACGTCGCGCACACCGCGAGCGAACACACCCGGCTTCGGCGGGCGATCGCCAAAAACCTCACCGAGTCCTGGAATACAGCACCCCAGTTGACGGCCCAGGTCGATGTCGATTTCACCGCTGTTTCGGTGGCACGCGCGAAGATCAACCGTGACCGGACTGCGCGCGGTGAAAGCAAGCTCAGCTACCTGCCCTTCATCTCGGTCGCCCTCTGCCGTGCGATTGCCGCGCATCCCGTTGTCAACTCCACGTTCACGGAGACACATCTTCTCCAGTGGCAGACGGTGAATCTGGGCATCGCGGTGGACACCGCGGACGGTCTGCTGGTCCCGGTCATCCGCGATGCGCAGCAGTTGTCGCTTGCGGGCTTCGCAGACGCGCTCGTGACCGCAAGCCAGGCGGTGACGAGCGGCACCGGGAAGCCGGAGGACCTCGCCGGCGGGACGATCACGATCAGCAATTCCGGGAGCGTCGGCGGGGTGGTCTCGACTCCGATCCTCACCAAGCCTCAGGTGGCATCACTCGGGGTACCGGCCATCGTCCGGACACCGGTCGCGCGGCGAAGTGCTGACGGCGCATCCGAGCTGCTCACGATCCGTCCGATTGCCCGCCTCGGGCTGACCTTCGATCACCGCGCGCTCGATGGCGCCGAAGCGCTGCGCACTCTCATCGACGTGCAGCAGGCACTCGAAAACTGGTCCGCGGAGAACTGATGACGCACGCTGACGGCGGCAGGGAAGGACGAACGATGAAGGCGGCAGTTCTTCGCCGAGGAGCCATTGTGTACACCGAGGTTGCCGCACCGGCAGCCGGGCCCGGACAGCTGTTGGTCGCGCCGGTCGCGGCCGGTGTCTGCGGGAGCGATCTGTCGGCGTGGCAGCACACCGATGACTTCCTTGCCGCTCATCGCGAGGCGGACGTGCCGGGCGAGTTGTTCGACCCGTGCGAAGATGTGGTGTTCGGGCACGAATTCAGCGCGCGCGTCCTCGAACTCGGCGAAGGTGTCACCGACTACCAGGTGGATGACCTGATCGTGGCGCTGCCGTGGGTCATTACAGCTGACGGGGCGCCCCATACCGTCGGCTACTGCGATTCCTCACCTGGAGCGCTCGCGGAGGCGAGCGTCCTGCAGGCGGGCGGGCACTTGAAAATCCCGGAGGGTATCGATCCGGTCACCGCTGCGGTGACCGAACCCCTCGCTACGGGGGTCAACGCCGTGCAGCGGTCGGGGATCACGGCCGAATCAGCTGCCGTCGTCACGGGATGTGGACCGGTCGGACTGGGCGCGATTATCGAGCTTTCCGCCCGGGGTGTGCACCCCATCGTTGCCTCGGACCCGTCGGGGAAGCGCCGAGAACTCGCGCTGGCCTATGGCGCCGACGTTGCTGTGAACCCGCTCGAGACGGATCCGATGAGCGTTCTCGCCAAGAAGTCCGCCTCATCGGCGCAGACTTTCGTGTTCGAGGCCTCCGGTGCTCGAGGCATCCTCCGAGAGCTGATGACTACCGCACCGAAGTACTCCCGGATCATGATCGTCGGTTCCGCGATGCGCCCTGAGACGATTCGACCGGTCACGGGCATCCTGAGAAACATTTCGCTCGAGTTCGTGGGTGGCCCCGGACGCGACGAGATCACATATGGGGCGTTCGAGCGGACCTTCGATCACCTGATCAACCAGCGATTCGATCCTTCCCTGATGGTCACCGGCTATGCCAGCCTCGACGCCGTCGACGATGTCTTCGCGGCCCTTCGACCCAGTGATGGCAGAACGATCGACCACGTGAAGATCCTTGTGCGCAACGACCTTCCCGTAGGTACGGGCATCGTTCCCACCGGCTGAAAACTCTCCCCTCCAACTCATATCGAGGAAATAATGAATCAAGTCGACGAGATCGCGCGATCGGCGCCGTTCAATCTGTCCCTCGTGCGGGCGAAGCTCGAGGAACTCTTCGAACTGGACTCGGCGGACGAACTCGGCGTTCGTCTTCTCGCCGGTGGAAGGTCGAATCTCACGTTCGAACTCACCGGCTCGGACCGCAAATGGATTCTGCGACGTCCGCCGATCGGACACCGGCTCGAAACTGCGCACGACATGGGCCGCGAGGTCGCCGTCCAGCGCGCGCTGGCGAACAGTCCCGTTCCTGTCCCGCGAATCGTGTTCGCAGACGACGACGCTGACCACGCCGGCGGCACCTACTACGTGATGGACAAGATCGAGGGGGAGGTGCTACGGACCGACACTGACTTCGCCCAGGTCGACTCGACACAGCGGCAGCCCTTGTCGTTCGCATACATCGACTGCCTCTCGGCGTTGCACACCCGGGACCACACTGCGCTGGGTCTGGGAACATTCGGCCGTCCGGCCGGATTCCTCGACCGGCAGGTGCGCCGCTGGACGAAGCAGCTCACGGCATCGAAATCCAGGGAGCTCCCACTCCTGGAGCGGCTCGGACGACAACTGGGCGAGCAGGTGCCGGCATCGCCGCAATCGGCGATTGTTCATGGTGATTTCCGATTCGACAACATGATCGCGCAGGTCGCCGATCAGCCTCGCATCGCCGCGGTTCTCGACTGGGAGATGTCAACGATCGGCGATCCGTTGACCGACCTCGGTCTGGTGCATCTGTTCTGGTCCGGGTGGGAGGGCATCGACAACCCGATCGCCGGAACCCCTTCCACACACGCTGGATACCCCTCCTTCGACGAACTCGTCGAGCGATACGCCAGTACGACCGGATTCGACGTCAGCGAACTGGGCTGGTACTCGAGCTTTGCGTTCTACAAGATGGCCGTCATCCTGGAAGGCATCCACTTGCGATTCGTCAACGGCGAGACCGTAGGCGACGGCTTCGAGAACATCGGCACGATGGTCCAGCCTCTGGCCGAACGTGGTGTCGCGGCGCTGCCCTGACGGGTCCAGGCGCCGTCGAAAACCTGAGCCGCGTGACGTAGGCCGAGAACCCAAAACCAAGGACTGACATGGATTTCACCTTCGACCCGACAACCACCCAGTTGTGTGACCGGGTCTCCACATTCATGGACGACTTCGTCTTCCCCGCCGAAAAGCACTTCCATGACAACCCCGCTGCGGGCGACCTGCAGTGGGAACGCCCCGCGATCATGGCGGACCTCAAGAAGGAAGCCAAGGCGCAGGGGTTGTGGAATCTGTTTCTCCCACACGATCCCCGCGGCGCAGGGCTGTCGAACCTTCAGTACGCGCCTATCGCGGAATTGACCGGCTGGAGCCCCGAAGTGGCGCCGGAAGCATTCAATTGCAATCCACCCGACACCGGGAACATGGAACTTCTCAGCCTGTTCGGGACGGAAGTGCAACAACAACAGTGGCTCGACCCGCTTCTCGACGGCTCCATCCGGTCCGCCTATTGCATGACCGAGCCGGACGTCTCGTCGTCTGATCCGTCGAACCTGACAACCACGATCGCCGATGACGGCGACCACTGGGTCGTCAACGGTCGCAAGTGGTGGTCGACCGGGGCGATGAGCAGTGATTGCAGGCTTTTGGTCGTCATGGGGGTATCGGACCCGGGCGCGGACTCACGGTCTCGCCACAGTCTCGTGCTCGTCCCGCGCGAAACTCCAGGCGTGACGTTCGAACGGGGTCTGTCCATTTTTGGCTTCACTCACGGAGCACACGGCGGGCATGCGGAGGTGCGGTTCGACAACGTGCGAGTGCCCAAAGCGAACCTGCTCGGCGAACGCGGTCGCGGACAGGCACTGGCGCAGGCTCGGCTCGGACCCGGTCGCATTCACCATTGCATGCGAATGATCGGCATGGCCGAGCGTGCGATCGAGCTGATGTGCCGCCGAGCCGACAAACGGACAGCGTTCGGCAAGCGGCTCGCCGATCAGGGCATCATCCAGCACTGGATTGCCGAATCACGAGTGAAAATCGATCAACTCCGACTCTTCGTGCTGCGGACCGCGTGGCTGATCGACACCGTCGGTGCACGGGAAGCGCGGTCCGAGATCTCGGCGATCAAGGTTGCCGCACCCGACGCCGTCAGCTGGGTTCTTGACAAGGCGATCCAGGTTCACGGTGCCGGTGGCATGACACAGGACCACCCCCTCGCGATGCTCTGGGCTCAGACCCGAACGATGCGCTTCATCGATGGCGCCGACGAAGTCCACCGGATGGTGCTTGCCACCCGGGAACTGCGCAAGCACGCCACCCCGTCCACTGAGCGTTCCTGACCCCCCGAGGCGATTCGCCTTGGTAGATCTGGGCGCCCATGCCATCGCAGCCGCCCAGCCGCCTGATCCAGGCAAAGAGAAGAACAGAGAGCAGGAGAAAGTAATGTTGAAGATCGCAGATTCTGCCGCCGTGGTCACCGGAGCCGCCTCGGGTCTCGGCGCCGCCACCGCCAAGCGTCTCGCCGGCGTCGGCGCCACCGTGTACGGACTCGACCTGCAGCAGTCGATCGAGCGCGCGGGCGATAACGTCCCCGATGGTGTGATCCTCCTCGCGACCGACGTCACCAGCGGTGACGAGGTTCAGTCCGCGATCGAGAAGATCGTGGAATCGGTTGTGCCGCTGCGAATCGTCGTCAACTGCGCCGGTGTCGGCTGGGCGAACCGGATCCTCTCGAAGAAGGGTCCGCACGACCTGCAGTTGTTCCGCACCGTCATCACCGTGAACCTGCTCGGCACGTTCAACGTGATGCGTCTCGCCGCCGACGCGATCTCCAAAACGAACACGGTCGACGAGTCCGGGCAGCGTGGCGTCGTCATCAACACCGCATCCGTCGCCGCGTTCGAGGGCCAGGTCGGCCAGATCGCGTATTCGGCGTCGAAGGGTGGCGTGCACGGGATGACGGTCCCCGCCGCCCGCGACCTCGCGCAGTTCGGGATCCGCGTGAACACCATCGCCCCTGGAATCGTCGACACTCCGATGCTTGCCGGAGTCACCGACGAGTACCGCCAGGGTCTCGAGGCCGGTGTCCCGTTCCCCTCGCGGCTGGCCCAGCCCGCCGAGTACGCGAAACTCGCTCAGATGATCATCGAACACGACTATCTCAACGGTGAGACCATCCGGATGGACGGTGCCCTCCGCATGGCACCTCGATAGCCCGTTAACGAGGTGCAGGAATGAAATCGGAACACTATTTCCCCGAGGCGAACGGTCGGAAGTTGCTCCGCCTCGAGGCTCGGAACGCGCAGACTCCGATCGAACGCAAACCGAACTGGATCAAGACGAGAGCAAAGATGGGCCC
>NZ_JARJBD010000164.1:0-10803 GCF_029269925.1 Rhodococcus sp. T2V | reverse complement strand
CTCCGGCGCCGCCTCGGCCACCACCGGAGCGATCTTCACCGCCTCCGCCAACAGATCCCGGGTGTCGCGCGGCATCGCAGTAGCAGTCACTTTGTCCTCCATATTGATTCGTTGATGTGGCTCCAAGAAGCCGCACATCTTGGTGTACGTCCGGTTTCGCGAGGCACTTTTCAGGGATCGACTTCCTCGATCCCGAGCCTCTGGGAGAGTCATTGCGCCATCTGTGTGCGCTAGACCACATTATGCTGAGCTATGTTATAACGTCAAGGCCTGAATGATTTCGCGTACAATTTTTTTTCCCGCCGACGCCGTCGCAAGATGCTGCGCAGCAATGGATGTGCGTGGTTTCGCAATTCCCTCTGGACGAAGAGCACCACGCACAAACGCCCTCGAACGCGGCCCAATACCCGGCGACGACTTCGCCTCCGCTCGCAGCCCCGACCTCGGGACAGCGAATGCGGTTGGTCGCGTCGACAAGAACGGCACCCGCGTGGTGCATCCAATTCGCCTGAAATTAAATGCAATACAAACAATCTTGGAGACTCGCCAGCACTATCCGGAGCGACAGCTGACGTTCCGCTTGTGCAAACCCCTCCGCGACGGCCGAACTCGTTGCGCCGGCGGGCGCAACAACCCGACCGACCGTGTGACGATTCGGATGAGACTCACTGGCCAGGCGCGGATGCGCGGCCAGTATGCACGGTGACGAGTCCGTGCTGGTACGCAAATCTGACTGCTTCCTCCGAGTCGGCGAGTTGCGTTGGAGAATCGAAGCTTTCGAGTTCCGCGAACACTGCGCCGGAACGGGATGGATGCGCCCAATCGGTCAATCCCAGCGCGAGAGCAGGGACGGTCCGAGCAATCCCGTTCGATGCCATGACACGGACGGGGACGAGATGGCCCGGCCGCGTGAGGCCGTTCGGTTCGGTGGAGGGATCGGCCAGCACGCGCGCTGTACGGGCACGGTCTGCACCGGATATTCCCGTGGTCGTTCCCACTGCAGCATCTACGGCAACACACTGTCCGCGGGCGTGTGCGGGAGCATACCGATCCGAGGGAATCGCCTCGGCGAGGAGAAGTCGGTCACACACCATCTCGTGAAGGGCGACCTGCACAAAGCCACTGGTATGGCGGATGATGAAGGCCATCTGTTCGGTGGTGACGGTGCCGGCGCATGCCATTAACACGATGCGCGAATCGTCAATCATCACGATTGTCTCGCCTGCCGCCAGGGCTCGAATACCGCTTTCGAAGCCGCCGTGCTGCGAGTCATGGTCACGGGTTTCGATCATCGAGGTTGTCATGGCGTCGTTCCGTTCTGTCCGGTAGGGGATTGGCATGCCGTCACGGGTGGTCTGCGCACGCGGTGATTCCATCCTTGAGCACAAGGGCAGTCCACGTTTCGAGCGCTCGTTCATCGAGCGAATGCCCGATAAGTTGTTCGATCTTCTTCAGGCGATAGATGACGGTGTTGCGAACAACGTAAAGTTCGTTGGCTACCGCGAGGGGACTGTGCTTGAGGCGTAGGTACGCTTCTGCGGTCTGCCGCAGCGTCAAGCTCTGCGGGTCGTCAGCGGCGAGCTCGCCCAGCTCGGCTTCGAGAAAGCCGCGGGCCTTCTCCATGTCTTGCACCAGGACGGACAGCAGGTGCACATCAGCGAAGTCGACGCTGCGCTTCCTCAGTCCCGGCAGGGCGTCGAGTACTACTCGCGCCTGCTGAGCCTCGTGATGAGTTCGGATGAAGCCTGCCAGTCCTTCGTGCGCTCGTCCGATCACTACCCGTACCGGGGCGTCACCGTCGAGGTCGACGTCGACGTGCCGCGGGAAGGTCGACCGTGGGTGATTTCCCCATGCATACAATGTGGATTGACCGTGTGGAATCAGGAGTACTTGTTCCGCGCCGCAGGCCCTGAGCGCCGTATCGGCGATCTTGTTCAATCGCGAGTTCCGCCGCAGGTCGTTGGTATCGGACCACAGGATCAGGCCGATGTGATGACTGTGCGCCAACGAGTATTGGAGTTCTTTTTCTGCACTGGAGATGTCGTACCCTTCATGACCGAGGAGGGCTCGCACGACCTGCTCACGTGCAGCGGCGGTTGTCGTCATCCACCGCCCGTATTCGGTCTCGTACTCGCGTCCGATGGCTTCGGAGAAGCCGTCGATGAAGCGCAGCAGAACCTGCGAAATCAACTGAAGCTGAACCGGTTGCTCTTCCCCAGGAACCATTTCCATGCACGCACGCATGTACTCATCTGCGAGCCATTGGTGTCCCTTGCGGACGGCCGCCCAAATCGTCAACAGTGAGACCCCCCGTTGAACCCACTCTTGGATTGCCCGAACCGTATCGTCGTTGATCTCCGGCATCTGGAAGTCGTGGCCGTCGATTGCCAGCATGGTGATGATCGCCGCCGATTCGGTACCGAGACGAACAGTTGCCACTTGGGCCGGCCGGTCGCCGAACTCAGGAAAGATCTCGACACACCGCTGCGCGAGCTCCTTTCCCACCGCGACAGCCCAATCCAATGCTTCCCACCCAACCTGGCCAGCTGCCAGCTCGAGTAACTCGGTCGAGCAGACCGATTGGATCCGCTTCGAGTCGCCCACTTTGAGCTGGCTGACCCAACGTCCTTCCACGGTGGCCATCACCTGCTCCTTCGGCTATGTGCCGTCAACATCCGCCTCGTGAACGGCTCGCGGTCTCGCAGGCACTCCGGCGGTACTGGTTCATCCAGTCGACGGCAATCCACCGGGTGGGGTTGACCTGGTCCGATTGGCGGCTCGATGGACATATTGAAGGCTACGTGACGCGCAACACATGCTTCTAGGACTCAGCGCCAAAATTTGACGGTAGGTATTGCGCGGAATTGTCCTCGATGGATCCCAACCCCGGCGGATCCTGGGTTCACGTGGAGGCGTCATCCGGGGTTTGTGCCTCGGGTGACGCCTCCGCTTGAATCGGTTTCTGGTCACATGGTGTTCAGATCGACCCTGGTGCCGGGCGAACTCACTCGGCCTTGTTCACCAGGACGATCTTGCCGAGGTGTCGACGTGACTCGAGGTGCTGGTGAGCTGCGACGATGTCATCGAGAGCCCACGTCGAGTCGATGACCGGCCGAATTTGGTGTTTCTCGACGAATTGAAGCATCTGACCGAAGTCTGTCGGGCTGCCGAGCGTGGTGCCCAAGATCGTGAACTGGCCGAAGTAGAGGCTCGGTACCTCGAACGTCGCCGTTCTGCCGGCGCTCGAGCCGAAGACGGCGATCCGACCACCCGGTTTGAGGCATCCGAGGGCCTCGGCCAGGTTGGCGCCGGTTCCGCTGATAACCACGTCGACTCCACCGCCGGTGGCCTGGACGACCTGTTCGACCCAGTTCGGATCCGTGTAAAGGAAGCCTCGCTCCGCGCCGATCGCCCGGACGGATTCGATCTTGTCGTTGCTCGACGACGTCACCAGTACGTGTGCGCCGGCAGCAGCACCGAATGCGACCGCAAACGTGGAGACTCCACTTCCGGCGCCGAGGACCAGAACGGTCTCACCTTCCTGGAGGTCGGCACGAGTGAACATCGCACGGTAGGCGGTCAGTCCTGCACAGGGCAGGGCTGCGGCCTCTTCCCACGAGAGGTGCTCCGGCTTGGGAAACAGGTTGTCGGCGGGGACGGACACCAAATCCGCATATGTTCCGTCGGTGCCGTCACCGAGGATGGCAAAGTCCTTCCCTGGTGCCGTCTCGGCGCTACCCCAGTTCAAGCAGGGATAGATGATGGTGTCGTCACCGGTGTCGAGCCGTGTTCCTGCACCGTCCATGCCCAGGATGCTCGGCGTTGTGAAACCTCGTCCGGTTTGGCGGAGAATCACGTCGTGCCAGTTCAGGGAGCTCGCACGCAGCTCGACCAGCACCTCGCCGTCTTTGGGGGTGGGATCGGGAACTGTTTCCACGCTGAGCTGGTCGGCGTCGCCCCAGCTGTGCACCACTGCCGCTTTCATCGATTTCTCTCCTCAGGTTGTCCGGACATCCGAAGCAGTCCGGGGTTGGTGTGACGACGTAGCCGACTTCATCGGTTCAGGAGCAGCCGGGTGGTGAACACCTCGTCCCGGCGACCCTCCACTGCGAGTAGTAAGTCGATCCGTCCTCTGTGAGACACCGACACGCATCAAGCGAGCCGTGCTCTCATCGAACGGAGTCGGTTTGCTGGCATCGTGAGCGCCGCTGCCGCACATCTTCGGCATCCCGTTTTATGTTATAACACTGTGCGCGTTGGCGGGAGTCGCAAAACTGGAGCACCGGCGCGGCGGCGGCCGATGTTCGATTTGGCGCAGAGCGCAAACATGCGCCCGATCTCCTCATATTGAGCCCAAGAAAAATGTGCTCCGCATCACAACAATGGGGAGAGAGAGATCGCATCGCGGTCTGGAGCATCAGAAGGAAGTGGCAGGTCGGATGAACGCCATAGCAGCCTCCATCGACCCGGAGGCGCGAGAGGGCTCGCCGCGTACAGCAGGGCAGCCGGACTCGGTGGGCGACGATATGCCCCCATCGAAACCGCGGGTGTCACTCGATGAAGAGTTATGCCTCGGAGCCGAGCGGGCCCGACTGGTCGCGATCCGGAACAGCAGCGAGCGTGAGTACACGTTCTTGATCGTTGGGACGATCGCACGCATCGACCAAGCGTCCGTGCGGGTGGTCGATCCCGAACGAATCCTCATTGAAGGTGGACGGCCTCACGCCGAACCGGAAGTCCTGGTGGGCGTCTCCACCCCCTTCGTTTCTCGCGCATCCGCAGCGAGGGACATCGCTCGGCTAATTCATCGTGGTGGTCCGGTATTCGATCGGATCGCAGCTCGGCAGGCGCCCGCACCACCCGATGCGCCCACCGGTCCTCGTCCATCGTTCGTTGTGCCTCAGGCAAAGACGGGTGACGCAAAGCAGATTCGGGAACGTCGCCCTACAGGTCCGATCGGCACGGCAGCTATGCGAAAACCCCGACGGACCGAGTCTTGGCAACCCGCGTGACCTCTGTTATAACGTATTACACGCAGTGATCCGCTCCACACTGACGGCCGCCAACCTCGGACGGGCGCTCGTTATGAGCTTCAGCGAGTGAGTCAGGTATTACCACCCTGTGCCACGTCGGCCTCAGCGCCGACTGGCCATTGGACACCAAAAGGAGTCAACGATGACCGCCACACCCAAGTTCGCGCATGTGGTGCTGCAGACGAGCCGTCTCGAAGAGATGCGCGATTGGTACTGCACCGTGCTCGATGCTCACGTCGTCTACGAGGGGCACGGTCTGTGCTTCATCACATTCGACGAGGAGCACCACCGCGTCGCACTGCTGGGCGCACCCGTCGAGCTCGCGCCGCGCAACCCCGGTGCCGCCGGCATGCATCACACCGCGTACACCTTCGATACCCTCGACGATCTCCTCAACCGGCACGATGCGTTGAAGGAGAAGGGAATCGAGCCCAAGGTTCCCATCCAGCACGGCGTGACGACGTCGCTGTACTACCAGGATCCCGACGGGAACTTCGTCGAGCTGCAGATCGACAACTTCGCCACACCGGAAGAGGCAACGGCCTACATGAACGGGCCCGAGTACGACGGCAACCCGATCGGGGTGGCGTTCGATCCCGCGCTCATGCGACAGGCCATCCTGCAGGGAACGCCGATCGAGCAGATCACCACCCATTCGTGGGCAAAGGAGACCAGCCCGGACCTGCCCGACCCCATGGTCGCCCTGACCAACTGATCGAATCCGGGCCTGGACGAGCGCTCCGGGCCCACTTCACGACCGGCACCGTTTCATCATCAAAGGACTCCCCATGCGAGTGGCAAATCAATCCGGGCGCCTCAAGATCGTCGTCGACGGTCGCGCGGTAGATGTCGAAGAGGCCAGCGACCACAAATTCTCCGCCGATCCCCACGCCGTCCTCGACCGGTGGGACGAGTTCGTCGAGTGGGCGAAGTCGGTCGACACCACCGGAGGATCGCCGGTCATCGAATCGGAACTCCAGGCCCCTGTCCCGCGGCCCGGGCAGATCTTCGCGGTCGGCGTGAACTACCGCGATCACGTGGAAGAGGCCGGCCTGCAATTGCCGGAGACCCCTTTCGTGTTCACCAAGTTCCCCGCTGCGGTTACGGGTCCCTACGACGACATCGAGCTCCCACCCGGCTCGGTCGACTTCGAGGTCGAACTGGTTGCCGTCATCGGTCGGCACGCCCGGCACATCGATGCCAGCGATGGCTGGGACTACGTCGCAGGGTTGACGATCGGCCAGGACCTGTCCGAACGAGAACTGCAACTCTCCGGTCCGCCGCCGCAGCAGTTCAATCTCGGTAAGTCCTTCGCCGGCTTCGCGCCCATCGGTCCTGTGCTGGTCACACCCGACGAGTTCGCTGACCGCGACGACATCGAGGTCAGTACTGTCCTCTCCGGGCAAGAGATGCAGAAATCACGCACCCGCAATCTCATCTTCCCCATCCCGGAGCTCGTGGCCTACCTGTCCACGATCCTGCCCTTGCGCCCCGGTGATCTGATCTTCACCGGCACTCCGGGAGGCGTGGGGTGGGTTCGCGAACCCAAGCGTCTGATCGGCCCGGAGGACGAACTCGTCACCCGCGCCGAAGGTATCGGCGAAATGCGCCACCACTTCGTTCCCGTCCGCGACGGCGACCTCACATCCGCTAGAAGGAGCACTACCCATGCATGACATCACCGTTCCGGTCCTCATCGTCGGCGGTGGAGGATGCGGCTTGTCGTCCTCGATCTTCCTCTCCGAGCTCGGCGTCGAGCATCACCTCGTCGAACGTCACAGCGGCACCTCTCACCTTCCGAAGGCGCACTATCTCAACCAGCGCACCATGGAGGTCCTCCGCCAGTACGGTGTGGCCGACTCCATCTACGAGGTAGGCACCAAGCCGAAGAACATGGGCAAGACCCGATGGGTGACCTCGCTCGGTGGCGACGGCGAACTCGACGGCCGCACGCTGTTCTCCATGGAGTCCTTCGGCGGCGGCAGCCTCGAAGCGAAGTACGCCGTCGACAGCCCGTGCCCCTCGAGCAACTACCCGCAAATCAGACTCGAACCGCTGCTGCGCGAGCACGCAGAACGTCGGGCCCCGACGTCGATCCACTTCAACCGCGAACTGTTGACCTTCGAGCAGGACGACGACGGCGTCCATGCCCTCATCAAAGACTTGGACACACAGGAGACGTACACCGTCCACGCCAAGTACCTGATCGCCGCCGACGGCGGCAAGACCGTCGGTAACGCACTCGGCGTCAAGATGGAGGGCCCGAGCGGTCTCCTCGACATGGTCAGCACCCACTTCACCGCTGATCTGTCACAGTATTGGGAAGACGATGTCCTGATCACCTGGCTGCTCAACCCCGAAGGCGCCGGCTCTTGGGCCAGCGGGGCCATGGCCGCGATGGGACCGACCTGGGGCAAAAACTCCGAGGAGTTCGTCCTCCACTTCACCTTCCGGCCCGACGATCCCGCCCGGTTCGACGAGGAGGCGATCGTCCCCCGCCTGCGCGAGCTCCTCAAGCTGCCCGATCTCGAGCTCGAGGTCCGCCACGTCAGCCACTGGATCCTCGAAGGAGTGCTCGCCGACAAGTATCAGGTCGGCCGCGTCTTCCTCGCCGGCGACGCCGCGCACCGTCACCCGCCGACCACCGGTCTGGGACTGAACACGGCTATCCAGGACGCACACAATCTGGCATGGAAGCTCGCGGCCGTGCTCCGTGACGACGCCGCGCCCGCACTGCTCGACACCTACGAGGCCGAACGTCGCGTGGTCGGGATGCGGAATGTCGACTGGGCGATGTTCACCTTCCTCAACCACCTGGTCATCGATTCCGGCATCGGGGTGATCCCCGGCCAGCCCCTCGAAGCGCAGATTCAGGTGTTCCGGGACTATTTCTCCGACACACCCATGGGCGAGACACGCCGAGCGCGCGCCGCGGAAGTTATCAATACCCAGCGCACCGAGTTCCAGGCGCACGATCTCGAGATCGGGTTCTCCTACCCGAACGGTGCACTGGTCCCGGACGGAAGCGAAGCCCCGCCGCGTGACCCCCTCGGCAGCGTGTACTTCCCCACCACTCGGCCCGGGCACCGGCTCCCTCATGCTTGGATCGGCCACTCCGAAGAGCAGATCTCCACGCACGACCTCACCGAGAACTGCGCCTGCTTCGTGCTGATCGTCGGGTCGGAAGGCGAGGCGTGGGCTACTGCAGCCGCGGTGGTCGAGGAAAAGTTCGGCATCCGGCTGAAGATCGCGCAGATCACCGAGAGCGGACCCTTCACCGACAGTCAGGGCACGTGGGCCGCCCTCCGCCAGATCGACGATTCCGGCGCCATCCTGGTTCGCCCGGACAACCACGTCGCCTGGCGCAGCACCAGTGGCAACGCTGATCCGGCTGGGGAGCTCACACGCGTCTTCGGCACCGTGCTCGCACGCTGACGACACCCTCCGAAACATGCTGCTCACGGACGTGGACGCGCCCGGCGCCCGCGTCCGTGAGCTCCCGAAACCCAGGTGAAAGGAACGCCACCGATGTCCGAGTCTGGACGTGAGGTGCTGTGGTCACCCTCGGCCGAGCGCATCAGCGCTTCCCGACTGGCGCAGTACCAGCGCTGGTTGGCAGCTGAAAAGCAGGTCGACACCACCAATTTCGACTCCTTGTGGCGGTGGTCGGTCCACGACCTCGACGGATTCTGGTCCTCGATCTGGGAGCACTTCGACGTGATCGCCTCGGCGCCGTCGACCGCGGTGTTGACCGATCGGACAATGCCTGGTGCGCAGTGGTTTCCGAATGCCCACCTGAACTGGGCCGAAAATCTTCTCCGCGGCGGCGAGCGCGATGGTGCCGCGATCATCTCGGTCAACGAGAACGGGATCAGCGGTGAGCTGTCCCGGCAAGAACTGGTGGCGCAGGTCGCCAACCTCGCAGCGCACTTCCGCCACGTCGGAGTCCGTCCCGGTGATCGAATCGCGGCCGTACTTCCCAACATTGCCCCTGCGATCGTGTCCGTGCTCGCCGCTGCCAGCGTCGGAGCCATATGGTCGTGCTGCGCACCGGACTTCGGGCTCAAAGGACTGACGGACCGATTCGCACAGATCGAGCCAACCGTGTTGATCGGCGTCGACGGCTACCAGTTCAACGGGAAACGAATCGACCGGATCGACCTTCTCGCCGGCCTCCGGGAACAGCTCCCGTCCGTCCGTCACACCATTCTGGTCCGCAATCTCGACGAGACGGTCGCGGCCCCGGACGGCGTCGCAGACTATGCAGATCTCGTTGTGGGCGATGCACAGCCGCACTACGAACAAGTACCGTTCGATCATCCATTGTGGATCCTGTACAGCTCGGGTACGACGGGCCTACCCAAGGGCATCGTGCATTCACACGGCGGCATTCTGCTCGAGGCGCTCAAGGCCAACGCCCTCCACTACGATCTTGGTCCCGCCGACCGAGTGTTCATCGCGGCGAGCACCGCCTGGGTCGTGTGGAACATGCTCGTCGATGCCATGGCCACCGGCGCGACCCTCGTCACCTATGACGGAAGCCCGACGTACGGGCGACCCGACCATCAGTTCCGGATCTGCGCCGAGCACGGTGTCACCCGGTTCGGAACCGGGGCGGCGTACCTGACCTTGTGCGAGCGGGCCGGCACACGGCCCGGGGACGAGTTCGACCTTTCTGCGCTGCGTTCGATCATGTCGACCGGCTCGCCGCTGCCGGACACCACCTGGCGGTGGGTCTACGACGCGGTCACCGACGATGTGCATCTGGGTTCCGACAGCGGTGGTACCGATGTGGCAACCGGATTCATCGGAGCCAACCCCTTCTGTCCGGTGCGAACGGGGGAACTGCAAGGCCCTTACCTCGGAGTCGATGTCCAGGCGTGGAACGAAGCGGGTGAGCCGGTGACGGGCGAGGTCGGTGAGATGGTGATCGCCGCTCCGATGCCGTCCATGCCGATCTATTTCTGGAACGACAGCGACGGCCACCGCTACCGAGAGGCCTACTTCGACGTCTATCCCGGCGTCTGGCGGCACGGGGACTGGATCACGATCGAGGCCGACGGGGCGTGTGTCGTTCACGGCCGGTCGGATTCGACCATCAACCGTGGCGGAGTGCGGATGGGTTCCGCGGACATCTACCAAGCGGTCGAGACCCTCCCCGAGATCGCCGAATCCCTGGTGATCGGTGCAGAATTGCCCAACGGCGGCTACCACATGCCGCTGTTCGTCGTGTTGCGCCCCGGGTACACACTCGACGAGGCACTGCTTAACAAGATCCGCACTACCATCAGAACGCAGGTCTCCCCACGGCACGTGCCCGACGAGGTGATCGACGTGCCGGCGGTCCCGGTGACCCGCACTGGTAAGCGACTCGAAATCCCAGTAAAGAAGCTGATCCAAGGTGTGGCGCCGCAGGTGGCGATCAACCGCGCGACCGTGGCGGACCCAGGGGCACTCGACTGGTACATCGGCTACGCCGAGCGATTCCACCACACCGACACCGGACACGCTGCCGCCCGCAAAGCCTGACCCCGACCGGGTCGCCGCGAGGAGATCAGAGTACGTGGTGGCCCGGCACGACTTCTTCCTGGTGCCACCACCGGTGATGGTTGTACACCCACGGAATCGACGACAGAACAAGCTTTGGGCCGCAAGGAATCTACAAGCGTGCACGCAACAGTTGGGATCAACAATGACACAGGTTCGGCCACAGACCACGCCCGATATTCACACGACGGCGGGAAAGCTCGCCGACCTGCGTAATCGTCAG